>CANCHK010000014.1 GCA_947377865.1 Opitutia bacterium
TGGATTGAGGGTTTTTCGGGCTTAAAGGCCATGTGGGACGCAGGTCAGGAGGGCTGTCGAGGCATAGACCCCAAAGCCCCCCGCCTTCCTGCTTGCAAGTGAGAATTGTTATGCCCAAAACCCACTTTTGCAATGAGCAACAAGGCCCACAACCCACAAGGTGGTAAAATCAACTCCCTGCAGGCCGCCATCGACTTGGTCGCCACGGGTCAGCCAGCCTTCTGCCTCCACCAAGCCTGGGGTATCGGCGTCATCCGCGCCTATGATGAAGCCACCAAGCGCCTCACCGTGGATTTCCCGGAGCAAAACAAGAAGGCCCACGCCATGGACGCCGCTTTCTTCCTCGGCAAGATCGAGGTCATCAATCCTAACGGCATCGTGGCCAAGGCCTACGGAGACGCCACCAAGGCCGAAGTCGCCAACATGGTCGCCAACGATCCCGCCGGCGTCGTGAAGGCCCTGCTCGCCGAATACCCGACCGGGGAATGCACTTCCTACGCCCTCGAGGCCAACCTCGACCGCGTCTACTTCGCTTCCCTACCTGCAGGCAAGGATCGCGCTACCTCCTTCAAGGCATGGTGGACCAAAGCTCGCGCTGCCCTCCGCAAGGACCGCGCCATCCTCGTTCCCGAGCGCAAGGGCGGCCTTTACGCCCTCCTCGAAGCCCCCAAAGATCTCGGTGAAGACCTCTTCGCCCAGTACGAAAGCGCCCCTAATTTCGAACGTAAACTCGCCCTCCTCGAAGAGCTCGCCGGCAGCGCCGCCGCCGAGACCCGCTCCGCGGCTACCACCGCCAACCTCGAGAAGGTTTCCGCTGACCTCATCAAGGAGATCAAGAAGCTAGAGACCGCCCGCAAGCGCGACAATCTCCCCGCCATCCTCGGCGGCATCTGGAATCGTGATAAGTTCTTCCGCTCCGCCGTCGAGAATGTCGAGACCGTCAGCCCGACCGCCTCGGAAATCATCGCCCTCTGCACCGAAAGCGACCTCGCCTTCGTCGCACTAAACATCCCTCACACCACCGAGAAGATCCGTAGCCTGCTCGACCTCGTGCGCGCCCATCACGGCGACAACTGGTCCGAGCGCGCCTTCGACCTTCTCCGCAACCGCGATATCGGCGGCACCAAGAGCGGCTCCGCCAAGCTCGTCTCCGAATCGATCGCCTACCTCTGCGACCAGGAACTCGCCGCCGCCGTCTCCGCCCGCTTCGCCCAGTGGCTTGAGACCCGCGAACTGCGCGCACCGGTCATCATCTGGGTCAT
This sequence comes from Opitutia bacterium, assembly GCA_947377865.1. GTDB lineage: Bacteria > Verrucomicrobiota > Verrucomicrobiia > Opitutales > UBA953 > UBA953. Next base: position 1,263 of record CANCHK010000014.1, read on the forward strand.
CAAGAACCGCGACTCTAAGAAGTACGCCGATATCGTCGGCCGCCTGATTAACCCTTCCCTGCTCGGCGCCATCCTCTCTTCGATCGACACCGAGTCCCTCGAGTCCAATTCCACGGCCCGCATCCCGCTCGCCAATGAACTCATCAAGGACAAGGAGCTCATCGCCAACATCCTCGTCCCTGCCGACGGCAAGAAGGCCGACAGCGAGACCATCTTCGACCTCACCCGCACGATGATGAGCAGCCAGGGTTTCGATGAGATGACCAAGAAGGCCCTCCTCTCGCGTCTCGCCAAGATCGAGCCGCACGTCCAGCGCCTCGCCAAGTCCAAGCATTCCGGCTCCGAAGCCGAGGAAAAGGAACTCCTCGTCTCCAAGCACTCAAAGGAAGAAAAAGAGCGCGAGCTCGAGGACATCGTCAAGGTGCGCCTCCCCGCGGTCAAGGAAGCCATCCAGATCGCCAAGGAGCACGGCGACTTGAAGGAAAATTCCGAATACAAGATGGCCCGTCAGGACCATGACACCCTCGCCGCCCGTCGCGCCGAGCTCGACGCGCTGCTGAAGAAGGCCAAGGTCACCGATTTCAAGGAAGCCAACACGGACACCATCAGCGTCGGCTCCAGCGTGGTCCTCCGCCGCGGCTCCGACCAGACGGAGTTCGCCTACGACCTGCTCGGCGCCTGGGACGGCGAACCGGAGAAGTACATCCTCTCGTATATCTCCCCGCTGGCCAAGCAGTTCCTCAACCACAAGACCGGCGAGACCTTCACGACGAACATCAACGGCAAGGCTGAGTCCTGGACCGTCGTCCGCATCACCCGCTGGGTCGACAAGCGCTAAGCACCAGCCAAAGGCCCGCTGAGGAAGCCCCGGAGACGGGGCTTCCTCTTTTGACACGGACGCCGGCGCGCCCCAACCTGCCCGCATGTCCGACCCCTGGGAAACCCTGCGCCTTCTGGCCGACCCGACCCGGTCCCGCATACTGCACTTGCTGCACCGTGGGGAACTGGCCGTCGGTGAGCTTCAGGAGATCCTCGGATTGCCCCAGTCGCGCATCTCGACTCATCTCGCTTTACTCCGCAAGGGCCAGCTCGTAAACGACCGCCGCGATGGAAAGAAGTCCTTCTACTCGCTCGCACGCGACCTGCCGGTGAGCGTCGCCGATATCGTAGAAGTAGCCCTCGCGGCCAGCGCACGAGAGCCTAAATCGGCCGCCGACCAACGCGCCCTGCAGCGGATCGTCGAGAAACGCCGTCAGAAGGCGGAGCAGCACTTCAACCTCGTCGCCGACCGCCTAGGACGCAATTACTGCCCAGGACGATCCTGGGAAGCTATCGGCCAGATGCTCTTCCTTCTGACGCCGCGGGTACGCATCGCAGACCTCGGTGCTGGCGACGGAACATTGTCGCGCCTACTGGCACGTCAGGCCGAAAGCGTCCACTGCGTCGACAACTCCCCACGAATGGTCCAGGTCGGGCGTGCGTTGGCGAAGAAAGAACACCTGCGCAATCTGACCTACGTCCTCGGCAATATCGAAAAAGTCCCCCTGCCTGACCGAAGCATCGACCTAGCTCTACTCAGCCAGGCACTGCACCATGCCGAGAACCCCCGCCAAGCCCTGGCGGAGGCCTTCCGCATTCTCAAGCCCGGTGGCCGCCTGCTCATCCTCGACCTTCGTGCCCATCGCTTCGAGAAAGCCCGCGAGCTTTACGCAGACCGCTGGCTCGGCTTCAAAGAGAACGATTTGCACGACTGGATCGAGGAAGCCGGCTTCAGTCAGTCCGAAGTCCGAGTGGTCGCCAAAGAGACCAAAGAGCCTTGCTTCGAGACCATTCTGGCGAGCGGCATAAAGCCCACCGCCTGAGTTATTCACAGGGTCGGCGCCCGGGGGTTTATTCGGCCCCATTCTGGCGATTAAAAAAGGGCTTATTGCTTGGCAATCCTTGGCTTTCTTGGCTACTTAAACCTACCCCGACGCGGAGCGAAACGCTCCCCTCACCCGATGCTTATCCAAGAGTCCCGCACCTACAAACTGGCCAAGGCGGCCTTGCTTGCCGTTCTAATCGCAGTGACTCCGGTCATAGGAAACCTCCCTGCACAGAATCGTCCTCTGCCCGGCGCCCAGAAGCAGGAAGAAGACCCGCTTTCTATTATTTATAAAGCCGCGGTAAAAAGCTTCGAGGAGAAGAATTACAAGGAAGCCCTCGCCCAGTTCGAGGAACTCGACGCCAAGGCCGTCGACGTTGAACTCAAACTTAAGGCCGTCGTCTCCTTCCAGAAATCCCTCTGCTACTTCTTCACCAAGGATTGGCCACGCGCCCAAGCCGAACTCACCGCCTTCCTAGACAAGTACCCAAAGGGCACCGAGGACTTCCTGTCCGACAGCGATAACCGCCGCGGCACCGCCGAGCTACTGCTTATCGAAGCCCTATCGAAACAGGGCAAATGGGAGCTCGCCCTCACCCGCCTCGAGAAGATTCGCACCAACACCCTCGCCCGCCCCGAGGAACGCGTGAACGCCTTCACCTTGTCCGCCCAGATTATCGTCGAACGAGCCAAGAGTGGCCAAGAAGACGCCAAGAAAGCCGCCTATTCTCAGGCCATCGGCCTTCTAAAACAGGCGACCGCCGACGGCATCAACACCCCAGAACGCCGCGAAGCCGCCTACAAGCTGGTCGAGATGTACACTAAGCTCGGCCTAGCCAAGGAAGCATCCCAGCTGAAGAACGAGATCGACGCCAAGAGCAGCGGCTCGCCCGTGGAGGTCGTCCGCTCAAACTTCCAACGCCTTGAAATCGGCGACGCCCGTTTCGCCGCCGCCGAATCTGCCGCCGACGAAGCCTTCCGCGCCGACTTCTACCGCCAGGCGCTCACCAACTACCAGGGGACGCTACGCCGGGCCAATCTGACCAGCTCCTTCGGTCGTGCCATTGAAGCCAAGCAGGCCGAGGTGGAAACGATGACGAAGAATTTTCCCAAGCCGAAGCCTGAGCAGGCCGCCAACATCGAGAAGGCCAAGCAAGAAGTGGCCCAATTCAAAAAGATTCAGGAGGAGTTCAACGTGAATAAGGATTACGACGCCTTCATCTCTTACCGCATCGGACTCTGCCTGCTCGAACTAAAACGCCCCTGGGAGGCCCACGTCGCCTTCCTAGATATCTTCGAGAACAGCCCTGGATTCAGCCGCATCTCCGGCGCATACTACTATCACATCCTCGCCCTGCGTCGTATCGGCCGCAACAACGAAGCCCAGGCGAAGTGCAAGGACTTCATCGCGAAGTTCCCGAAGGACGACCAGGTCTCCGCCATCGCACTAATCCTCGGCGACATCTCACAGGAACGCGAAGATTTTCCCGAAGCGATCGAACACTACAAGTGGGTCAAGGCCAACGTGAAGACCCTCACCCCTGAGGTGGAAGAAGAAATCGATTTCCGCCTCGCCTCATGCCTCTTCTCCCAAGTCGACTGGGCGCCCGCCCAAAAAGCCTTCGAGGAGTTCCTCAAGAAGCACGACCGCTCGCCGGTGCGCCAGCAGGTGCTCTACATGAATGCCCTCTGCTCGTTCTTCCAGGGAAAGTACAAGGAAACCAAGGTCGATTTCGACAAGTACCAACAGGAATACCCGAAGGGCCAGTTCATCCCCGACGTCCGCTATCGCCAAGCCATCGTCAAGTTTGGCGTCAACCCGCCCGACATCGCCGGCACGATCAAGCTCTGCGAAGAGTGGATCAAGGACTACGCCAAGGACAACACGGACGAGGTCATCGCCCAGACCCCGGAAGTCCATACGCTGATCGGCGACGCCAACATCCGTCTCGCCGACGAGATCGACAAGAAGGTCAAGGCCGCCGACATTGACGTCCGCCTCAATGCCCGCTCGCCTGACAAGGCCAAGTTCGTAGAGATCAAGGCCAAACTCGAGAAGGAAAAGGAAGCCGTCACCAACAAGGCCATCGACGCCTATGAGGCCGCCGCCAAGAGCGCCCGCACCAATCCTCAGGCGCTTGAATTCGTCCTCGGCGAACTCCGCAAGCTCCTCCCTGGCCGCGGCGAGCACAAGCGCATGCGCGACCTGTTCAAAGAGATCTTCGACTGGAATCACAACGACCCGAAGGCGATGACTTACCTCTACGAGGTCATCCGCTCCACCGAGCGCATGGGTGACATGCCCGAATTCGCAGCCGAATCCGAGAAAGTCCGCAAGAAGTTCAGTGCTCAGCTTGCTGACGCCCGCAAGAAGGTCGATGAACTCGAGCGCCGCGACAAGGTCACCAAGGAAGAAGTCGACGCTGCAAAAACCGGGACCAAGAAACTCTCCGCTGAACTCGAAACCGAACTCGCCAAGGTCGAAACCAAGCGCCAAGCCTCCATCGCTGACCAGAAGAAGCGGGCCCTCAAGATTCTTTCCGACGCCGTCTCCGAATCCATCAACGACCGCACCCAAGAAGGCACCGAGAAACTCATTGTATTCCTCGCCGAAAAGCTCGCTCGCAAGATCAAGCGAGTGAAGCCGGGTACCAAGCCCGAGCCGAGCGCCTACACCAGCGCCGACGCGGAGAAGGAACTCGTCAAGCTACTCCGCCTCGAGGAACACCGCGATTCGCTCGTTGCCCAGGCCCGCGGCTTCTTCGCCCTAGGACAGCTCGGCGTTTTCACGCGCGAGCCCGAAAAGACCGCCGCCAATTTCGCCAAGATTGCCGCCAACTACAAGGCCGAGGAGCTCAATCCCACCATCCTTGGACTGGTCGGCGATAACCTTCTCACAAAGGGAGACCATAAGAAGGCCTCCGAATACTTCACCTACATCCTGGAGCACTCCCGCTCGTCAGAATACGCCGACTACGGTTTCGCCGGCCTCGCTGAGATTGCCTACGCCAACAAGAAATACGCCGACGCCCTCTCGCTCTGTGACGAGGCCATCGCCAATAATATCCTGATGTCGAAGGAGCTCGACCTACGCTTCACGCGCGCCCGCTCGCTCGCCGAGCTCTCAAAGTACGCCGAGGCGAAGAAGGAGTTCGAGGAGATCGCCAAGACGAAGGAATGGCGCGGCGAGAAAACCGCCGCCTCGCTCTACTGGCTCGGGCTGATGGCCGAACGCCAGGCGACCGACGAAAAGGGCTACAACGAGGCCATCGCCTACTACCGACGCTGCTACATGACCTGGAAGAAATATGAGGTCTGGGCCGCGAAGTCTTATTTCGCTTCCGCCAAACTATTCGCCACGAAACTCAACCAGAAGGACGCCGCCAAGCTGATCCTAAAGGAGATGTTCGAGAAGGACCGAATCAAAGACACCCGCGAAGCGGAAGAAGCCAAAGCCTTCCTCCTAGGACTCTGACCCCATGCGCCTCACTTTCCTCCTTCCCGCCCTTGCGCTCCTTGCCGCCGCTACGTCGACGGCCCAGACCTTCGTCTTCAAGGGCGAGCGATGGGAGATCAACGATCCATTCGCCCTCGACAACTCAATCCCACCGAAGCCCATCGTCGACCCCAAGAAAGGAACCGTCAACGCGATCAAAGGCTCCATCGAACGCACCAGCATTACGGGCGGCATCGAGGCGACACTGACGCGCAAGCTCTCCGAGGTCACCGAGGTGATTTGGCCGCCGCCTGCCCGACTCAAGGAAGCCCAGGCCAACGTCAGCCGTGGCGAACCTGCCAAAGCCCTCGACAACGTCGAGGCCGTGCTGAAGTTCTTCGAACCGATTAAGAACGTCCCCGGCTCCTGGTGGGTCAAGGCCTCCATCGTCAAACTCGACGCGCTCGACCGACTGCAGAATGACGCCGCCACGGCCAGTTTCCTCGATGCGTTCGAGAAGGAGGATGCCGCCAAACTCCCCGAAGTCGCGACACAGATCCAGCTCGCCCGCCTGATGCAGCGGGCACGCAAAGGTGACCACGAGTCGGTCATCAAGGAATCGACCGAACTCCTCGCCAAGGTCGAAAGCGCCGAACTCCAAGCCCGCCTCCATATCGTGAAGGGCAACTCCCTCCTCGCCGCCAAGAAATATGAGGCCGCGATGACTACCTACCTCCGCGTGCCGGTCTTCTTCGGCTCCGAGACGGAACTCATCCCCAAGGCCTTACTTGGCGCCGCCCGATCATTCCGCGGCATGGACAGCCCCGCCCTCCGCGACCAAAAACTGGAAGCCGTCTCCAATCGCTATCTGTACGACATCATCGTTTCTTACCCAGTCTCCAAGGAGGCCGAAGAAGCGAAAGCCATGCTACCCAAAGAAGAACGCGCCAAGGCCGAAGCCGACCAGAAGAAGATCGCCGCCGGCGGGCCGCTTCCCGAAGGCGTTATCATGGCCAAACCCAAGCTTGCCGACGAAGAGAAGGTTGAAGGCAATAAGTGAGTCCTTGCCCCTTTCCAAAACCTAACCTAAAACCACATACCACCCCATCATCATGAAGATGAACTTACGCTCCACCTCCCTCAGTGCCGTCTTCCTCGGCTTGATGACCGTCGCCGCCTCGGCCCAGGAAGCCGCTGGCAAACACGAGAAGACCCTTATGGACCTCTTCCACGAAGGCGGCTGGGTCATGTACCCGATCACCCTCTGCTCCGTGGCCATGATCTGGTTCATTGTCGACGGCTTCATCCGCACGAGCGCCGGCAAGCTCTACCCGGTCGAACACGTCACCCAGCTCCGCGAACTCTTCAAGAAGGGCGACTACGTGGGCGCCTACGCCTTCGCCAAGACCGCTGGTTCTCCCGTCGCCGACGTCGTCCGCGCCGGTGTCGCCTTCACCCCGGATGGCAAGACCATGACCGAAGAGGCCATCCTCTCCGAAATCACCCGCATCCAGGGCGAACTCAAGGGCCGCTCCTCCTACCTCTCCGTGATCGGCGTCTGCACCCCGATGATCGGCCTCACCGGTACCGTGACGGGCATGATGAAGGCGTTCGAAAAGCTCGGCTCATCTGGCGTTGGTGACCCCTCTAAGCTGGCCGAAGCAATCGGCGAAGTGCTCGTGGCGACCGCCTCGGGCCTATTCATCGCAATTCCGGCATTCATGTCCTACTACCTGCTGGCCAACCGCATCAACAAGGGCATCCACGACATCCAGGAGATTGCCACCAGCCTGTTCCGTGCCTTCCCCTACGACGAAGTCGCAGGTCGCAAGGTCGGCGACGAAGAAATCTACGCCGCCAAGCCAGATTGGAACGCGTCTTCCAACGTCCAGTCGTAAGCCCTTTCCACCCCTAACCCAAAAAAACAGCCATGGCAGGCGGAGGAGGAGGCGGAGAAGGGGAACCAGAGTTCCAGGTCGCGCCGATGATCGACGTGCTCTTGGTGCTGCTCATCTTCTTCATGTCCATCACCTCATCGCAGGTGCTCAAGGTGGACAAGAATATCTCCCTGCCCGTCGCCGCCAACGGCGTAAAGCGCGACGACAAGGCCGCCGCAGGATTGATCAATATATCGTGGGACAAGACCACGGGCCAGGCGAAGTACAAGCTCGACGACCGCGAACTCGACCCGAACGACAAAGACGGCATCGCGAAGGAACTCTCGGACCGCAAGGGAACCAACGAGAAGTACCGCTTGCTGATCCGCGCCGACAAAGAGTGCCACGCCAAGTACATCTCCAAGGCGCTTGAATGGGGTGCTGAAGCCGGCATCGACAACATCGCCTTCTCTGGCCTCAACCACGAAGAATAAACCATGAAGCAACGCGAACAGCAGGCGGAGGCCAACCCTGGCTTCCAGATTGCCCCGATGATCGACGTGGTCTTCGTCATCATGCTCTTCTTCATGGTCATGGCCGGTGCGGTGAAGGTCGAACATGAGCTAAAGACCACTCTCCCTGGCAACGCTGAGACAGCCAAAGAGACTGAACTGCCCGACGAGGTCACCATTGGAGTGAGCGAGACCGGCGAAGTCACCCTCAACGAGGACCCCGTCGGCGCCCCCGGGGATAAGCTCCTCGAGAACCTCTACAACCAAATGAAGCAGATGGGCCAAGCCGCTGAGCAGTCCAAGACTAAGCTGCTCATCACGGTCCAAGCCGAAGAGAACGCCCGCTACGAGCGCGTCATCAACGTCCTCGACTGCCTCGCCAAGGCGAATATCACGAACGTCACGTTCGCGGTATCGGATACGGAGTGAGAGTCCGCACCACCGGCACCTCAGGCCGCTTTCGGGCGGCCTGACTGTTTTGCGCATTTGCCAAACATAGCGGACGCCCTATGCTCACCCTCAATATGAAGACCTTCCTTGTCGCCACCATCGCCCTCGCCTGCCTTGCCCTCTCGGGCTGCATCATTGTCATCGAACAGGCTCCCGCCGAGAAGGTGGCACCGGCCAAGAAGGCAGCGGCGAAGCCGAATCCAGACAGTTCGTCAAAGTAAGCCTTAGCGTCCGAAGCCGGCTTCGGACTCGAGGACCTTACGGACGGCCTCGAAATCGTTGCCGATCCTAATCGGCGCCGGCGCCGGCAGTTCACCAGGGAAACGGGAAGCGTTGGCGTCACCGAAAGCTTCCTGCAGTACGTCGGGGAACTTGGCGGGATGTGCGGTACCGAAGACCACGACATCATCGAGCTTCGTGCCATCGCGGGCCAGTAAGTCCTCGGCGGCCTTCCAACCGACCGCGGTATGCGGGCAAAGGATATAACCGCTGGCATCGCGGACGCGACGCATGGCGTCGAGCGTAGCCTTATCATCGACGGTGACGGCGCTGACGGCGGGACCGCCCTCGCGCCAGGCGAGCAGGCGACTGAGGTTGTTCGGGTCACCGATATCCATGGCATTAGAAGCCGTGGGCTTGGCGCGACGCGGACGATATTCACCGGTGGTGAAGAGCTCAGGGAGCGGCGAATTGGTGTTGGTCGCGGCGACGAGCGCGGCGACATCAAGGCCCATGCGGCGGGCGAGTTGTACGGCGCCGACATTGCCGAGGTTACCCGAAGGCACCACAACGCCCATGCGGCTACCCGGCGCCAGCAGGCGCTTGGCGTGGAAAGCGAACGGAACCTGCGCAATCAGACGGACGGGATTGATAGAATTGGCGGTGAGCAGCGGGCGACGACGACGCAGCGACTCGTCGGCCAAGGCGCGCTTCACCATCGCCTGACAATCGTCAAAGGTGCCGTCGACGGACAGCGCGACGACGCCAGGTCGGGCACGGGCGATCTGCGATTCCTGCACGCCGCTGACGCCGATACGCGGGTAAAGCACCACGGCACGGACGCCGGGGACGCCGGAGCAGGCTTCGGTGACCGCAGCGCCGGTGTCACCAGAGGTGGCGGCGAGGACGGTTAGCTGCGGGAACTCGTCGCCAAGGACGCGCGCGGTGACACGCACGAGCGTGCGGACGGCGAAATCCTTGAAGGCCGCGGACGGGCCATGGAAGAGTTCGAGGACGGCGATGCGTTCGGCAGGCGTGCCCTTGTATCCCTCGGGGCGCAGGAGCGGCACCGGGAAGTTGAAGGCCTCCTGGCAAAGCTGCCGGAGTACCGCCGGCCCGAGCACCTCCGCGAAATACGGGGCGATGACGGCCTCAGCGAGGTCAGCGTAGGAGGCCTCGCGGTGACGCTCCACGAAGTCAGGCGCGATCTGCGGAATATGCGTCGGCACCCAGAGGCCACCCTTGGCGGGCATGGCCGAAAGCAATACGTCACGGAGGGAACCGCGACAGGTGGCGTCGGCGGTGGAGACGAATTCCAACTTAGGACTCGGAGAGGACATGGACACCCTTGGGATTGATGCGCGAGACGTAAGGCGTGGCCTTGATCGGCACCGAAGAGAACACGGCGGCGACCGCGGCGGCGACCTTGCGGGCGGTCTCTTCACCGTCGCAGAGCGCGAACACGCTGGGTCCGGCGCCGGAGATTGAGAAGCCGAGCGCTCCGGCGGCCATGGCGGCGGCCTTGGCGCGGTAGAACTCGGGGATGAGTCGGTGGCGGTGCGGCTCGGCGATGAGGTCATGGAGCGAACGGCCGATGAGGGCGTAGTCGCTCTTGAAGAAGCCGCACAGGAGGCCTCCAAGATTACCGCTCTGCTGCGTGGAAGTCTCGAGCTGGATCTGGCGCGGCATGATCTCGCGGGCGACCTTAGTCAGCACGACGATGTCAGGATGCACGACCGCGGCCCAGAGACGTTCCGGGATCGGCACGTCCATGACGTCGAGTTCGGCGTTGGAACGGATGAGGGTGATGCCGCCGAGGAGACACGGGCCGACGTTGTCGGCATGCCAGGCGCCATCGGCCGCGGCTTCGCCGGCGACCACGAAAGGCAGGAGCTGACGACGCGACAGCGGATCGCCGAGAAGACGATTGACGACGAAGGCGCCGCCGACCGCGCTCGCGGCACTGGAGCCGAGGCCGCTGCCGAAGGGCATCTTCTTGTGGATCTCCATCTCGATGCCGAGGTCGCTCTTGCCGAGGTGACGGAGGAGCGCGTGGGCGGAGACGCCGGCGGTGTTCTTCTTCGAATCGAGGGGCAGACGGCCATCGTCGCCGGTAATCTTGGAGATGCGCAGGCCAGGGGTCGTCGAGAAGCGGGCCACGATCTCGTCGCCGGGGGCGTCGATGCAGAAGCCAAGCACGTCGAAACCGCAAGCCACGTTGGCCACGGTGGCAGGCGAAAAGATACGGACTTCTTTGAGCGGCTGAGCGGACATATGACCCCCTTTAACAGGGTTGGGCAGACCTTTCGGGTTGCCTCCCCATCGGTCAACGGTGAACATGACCGCTAACAGTCCTTTAATGTCCAACCGCATCCACCAGAACGGTTTTGTGACCGTGGCGGCCGCCTCGCCGGCCCTCCGCCTGGGGGACCCTGCGGCCAACGCCGCCCTCATCATCCAAGCTCTGGAAAAAGCCGCCCAAGAGGGGGTGGAAATCGTCGTCCTCCCAGAACTCTGCCTGACCGGGTACAGCTGCGGCGACCTCTTCGGCCAGCGGACCCTCCTGAACGGCGCCGTAAAGGCCCTTGGGCAGGTTTGCGAGGCCACGGCCAAGCTTGGCCTCACCGCCCTCGTCGGCACCCCTCTGGAGGTCAACGGACGCCTCTTCAACGTGGCCGTCGCGGTCTCCCGCGGCAAGATCCTCGGCGTCGTCCCGAAGACCCACCTCCCCAACACGGGCGAGTTCTACGAGCAGCGCTGGTTCGCCTCCGCCCGGGTCGCCCCGGTCGCCGAAGTCGAACTCCTCGGCCAAAAGGTCCCCTTCGGCACCGACCTCCTCTTCCAGGCAACCGACATGCCGGACTGCATGCTCGGTATTGAGATCTGCGAAGACCTCTGGGCCGTCGAACCTCCGAGCGGCGCCCAAGCCCTCGCCGGGGCCACCCTCCTCTGCAACCTTTCCGCCAGCGACGAGCTCCTCACCAAGGCCGCCTACCGCCGCGACCTGGTGAAGTCGCAGTCCGCCCGCTGCCTCGCCGCCTATGTCTACGCCGCCGCCGGCGCCGGGGAATCGAGCACCGACATCGTCTACAGCGGCCACGGCCTCATCGCCGAGAACGGCGTCGTCCTCGGCGAATCCGAACGCTTCCGTTTCGACCTAGCCCTGATCGTCTCACAGATTGACCTCGACCGCCTCGCGGCCGAACGTCGCCGCAACAGCACTTTCTTCGGCGCCCCGGTGGCCGTCCGCCCGCGCGTCATCGACTTCACCCTCGGCGTGCCGACCGGCCAGACGCCCAAGCTCCGCCGCCGCTTCAGTCAGCACCCGTTCGTGCCCTCAGACCCGCACCGCCGCGACGAGAACTGCCAGGAGATCTTTGCGATCCAGTCCACGGGCCTCGCCCGCCGTATCCGCCACACAGGACTCAAGCACGTCATCATCGGCATCTCGGGCGGCCTTGATTCGACCCTCGCCCTACTCGTCACTCTCGAAGCCTTCAACCGCCTCGGCCTCGACCGCAAAGGTATCATCGGCCTGACGATGCCCGGCCCCGGCACCTCCGCCCGCACGCGCGTCAACGCGATGCGTCTGATGGAGACGCTCGGCATCACCGCCCGCGAGATCCCAATCAACGAGGCCGTCGAGCAGCACCTGCGCGACATCCAACATCCACCCGGCAAGCACGACATCACCTTCGAGAACACCCAGGCCCGCGAACGCACGCAGATCCTGATGGACGTCGCCAACCAGAGCCACGGCTTCGTCGTCGGCACCGGCGATCTTTCCGAAGCCGCGCTCGGCTGGTGCACGTTCAACGCCGACCACATGTCGATGTATCACGTGAACATCGGCGTGCCGAAGACCTTGGTGAAGCACCTCGTCGGCTGGGCCGCGCACGCACGACACGTCGGCACCGAACGCGCCATCCTCGAGGACATCGTGGCCACCCCAGTCAGCCCCGAATTGCTTCCGCCGGGCGACGACGGCGAGATCGCCCAGCAGACGGAGATGCTGGTCGGCCCATACGAGCTCCACGACTTCTTCCTCTACCACGTCATTCGCAACGGCTTCCGTCCCTCGAAGGTCCTGTGGATCGCAGAGCACGCGTTCGCCGGGAAATATGACCAGACGGAGATCCGCCACTGGCTGCGCTCGTTCCTGAACCGCTTCTTCAGCCAGCAGTTCAAGCGTTCGGCCATGCCGGACGGCCCTAAGGTGGGCTCGCTGGCCCTGTCCCCCCGCGGCGATTGGCGCATGCCTTCCGACGCCGAGGCGACGGCGTGGCTTGCCGAACTGGGCTAACCCTGCTTGATGGGAGACGTGAGCCCTCCCGCGCAGACGCATCCCGCCGCCACCCAGGCCCTCCTGGCGAAGCTGGGTCCGCAGGTCGTCCTGACCGACGAAGCCGCGTGCTTCGCGGCGTCGTTCGACAACATGCGTCTGTCGTTCATGCCTGAGGCGGTCGTCCGCCCGGCGACGGAAGAAGACATCGGTGTCACACTGAAGCTCGCCAATGATCACCGCGTGCCGGTCACGGTCCGCGGCCGCGGTACCGGCACGACCGGCGCCTGTGCCCCGATCAAGGGAGGCTGGGTCATCCACCTCGACCATTGGGACAAGATCGAAATCGATCCAGTGTCGGCGATGGCGACGGTACAGCCCGGTGCAATCACGGCACACATCAACGACCTCGCTGCTCCGCACGGACTCTTCTTCCCGCCCGACCCTTCTTCGGTGAAGCACTGCAGCATCGGCGGCAACATCGCCACCAACGCCGGCGGCCTGCGCGCCGCGAAATACGGCGTCGTCCGCGACCACGTCTACGCGCTCGAGGGCTTCCTTCCGACCGGGGAGAAGGTCCGCTGGGCCGCACCGTTGCGCAAGTTCGTCAGCGGCCTCAATCTGCGTGACCTGTGGATCGGCTCCGAAGGCACGCTCGGCGTGATCACGAAGGCGACGATTAAGCTCTCCGTCCTACCCGCCGCCCGTCGTACCTTCCTGTTGGCCTTCCGCACCGATGAAGCTGCGCTCGAAGCGGCTATCGACCTGATCTCGCAGCGCGTGAATCCTTCGGTGCTCGAGTTCCTCGACATCCAGACGGTCGCCGCCACCGAGAAACGCCGCGGCCAGCGCGTGTTCACCGACGCGGAGCTCTCCGGCTCCGCCGAGACCCACGCCGCTTTGCTGGTCGAGATCGACGGCCATCCCGCCGTCCTCGCCGACGACGCCGCCAAGGTCCTCGCGTGGGCCAAGCGCCACGCGGTCGCCTTCCGCGCTCCCGAGGACCCGACAGAGGCCGAAGCCCTCTGGGAACTCCGCCGTACCTGCTCCCAAGCGATGTTCGCCCTCGGTGACGCCAAGCTCAACGAAGACGTGGTGGTGCCAATCCGCAGCTACGTTGCCCTACTCCGCTTCACCCGCGAGATCCGCGACCGCTTCGGACTGGCGACGCCGACCTTCGGCCACGCCGCCGACGGTAACTTCCACGTGCACATCATGTACGACCGTTTTAATCCAGAGCACTGCCGCAAGGCCGAGCAGGCTATCCGAGAGGTCATGGAGAAGGTCGTCGAACTCGGCGGCGCCATCACCGGCGAACACGGCATCGGCCTCGCAAAGTCACCCTTCCTCACGCTCCAGCACACGCCGGCCGAGATCGGCGCAATGCTGGCGATCAAGAAGGCGCTGGATCCGAACGGCATCCTCGCCCCGGGCCAGATCTTCGAACCCTTCAACGTCTGGGAGCATCGCCCAATCAAGGTCACGTTGCCCTGGGACAAGCACTGAGCCATGCCCCGCACCGTCGCCGTCTTCGATTGGGACGGAGTCGTCATCGACTCCTCAGTCGCCCATGAACGCTCTTGGGAAGCCCTCGCCAAGGAGGAGAAGCTCCCTTTGCCAGCCGACCATTTCAAGCGCGGCTTCGGTAAGCGTAACGAGCTGATCATCCCCGATATCCTAAACTGGACGCGCGACCCCGTCGAAGTAAAGCGCCTGTCCAACCGCAAGGAGGCCCTCTACCGCGACATCGCCCGCACCGGACACGTCCGCCTGCTCCCCGGGGTCCGCGAACTCTGCGGCGCTCTTAAAGTCCTCGGCATCCCATGCGTCATCGGTACGTCGACGCACAAGGAGAACCTCGCGCTGTCATTCGAGCTCTTCGGCATCGGAGCCTTCTTCGCCGGCGCGGTGGCCAGCGAGGACGTCACGAAGGGCAAGCCCGACCCTGAAGTCTTCCTCAAGGCCTGCGCCCTCGGCGGCGGGGACCCGGCGACTTCTTTCGTCTTCGAGGACTCCTTCTCCGGCCTACAGGCCGGCCTCTCCGGAGGCTTCATCACAATCGCTCTCGCGACGACAAACACCCGCGAGCAGCTGGAGCCCGTCGGAGCCCATCGCATCGTTAAGGACCTTTCGGAAGTCGACCCGCAGTGGCTCGCCCGAGGACGACTGGTCTGAGATGGAGTTTCGCCTTAAATCCGACTACCGCCCGATGGGCGACCAGCCGACCGCAATCGCCGCGCTCGACGCTTCCTTGCGCGCCGGCAACGCCCGCCAGACGCTCCTCGGCGTGACGGGCTCCGGCAAGACGTTCACAATGGCGAACCTGATCGTGCAGCAGCAACGCCCGGCCTTGATCATCTCGCACAATAAAACGCTAGCCGCGCAGCTCTACTCGGAATTCAAGAACTTCTTCCCCGAGAACGCGGTCGAATACTTCGTCAGCTACTACGACTACTACCAGCCGGAGGCCTACGTGCCGTCGACGGATACCTTCATCGAGAAGGATTCGGCCATCAACGAGGACATCGAACGCCTTCGCATCAGCGCCAGCAGCGCCCTGCTCTCCCGTCGAGACGTCGTGGTGATCGCGTCGGTCTCATGCATCTACGGACTCGGCTCGCCCGAGGACTTCCTGGCCGCGATGATCGCGCTCAAGACAGGCATGACGATGCGCCGCGACGAACTTCTCGCGAAACTCGTCGCCAACCAATACGTCCGCAACGACGCCATCCTAGAGCGCTGTAACTTCCGCGCCCGCGGCGAGACGATTGACGTCTGGCCGGCCTACATGGAGTCCGCAGTTCGCCTTGAATTCTGGGGCGACACGCTTGAGGCCATCCGTGAACTCGACCCGGTCAGCGTGAAGCCGGGCAAGCAACTGCAGAAGTTCGACCTCTACCCGGCCAACCAGTATGTAATGGCCCCGGGACGCGTGAAAGCCGCCGCCGCCGCCATCCGTGCCGAGCTCGAGGAACGCGTCGACCATTTCGAGAAGACGAACCGTCTCGTGGAGGCCCAGCGCATCCGCATGCGCGTCGAGCATGACCTCGAGATGCTCCGCGAGACGGGTTTCTGTCCAGGTATCGAGAATTACTCGATGCATATGTCCGGCCGCCGCCCCGGCGAGCGCCCGCACTGTCTCCTGGACTTCTTCCCGAAGGACAAGCTGGTCTTCATCGACGAAAGCCACGTCTCGGTCTCGCAAATCGGGGGGATGTACCACGGTGACCGTGCGCGCAAAGAACGCCTCGTCGAGTTCGGCTTTCGCCTGCCCTCCGCCCTCGAGAATCGCCCGCTCCGCCCGGAAGAGTTCGATGTGATTGTCGACCAAGCCGTCTACGTCTCCGCCACGCCTGCGCCCCACGAATATAAGGTCTCTGCCGTCATTGCCGAACAGGTCATCCGCCCGACGGGACTGCTCGACCCGGTGATGGAAGTCCGCCCGATTGCCGGCCAGGTCGAGGATATCATCGGGGAGGCCAAGGCCGTCGCCGCCCGCGGATTCCGTACGCTCGTCACGACCCTCACGAAGCGGATGTCCGAAGACCTCGCCAACTTCATGCGGGATAGCGGCCTGAAGGTCGAATACCTCCACTCCGACATCGATGCTATCGAACGCGTCGAGATCCTCCGCCGCCTGCGCGCCGGCTCGTTCGACGTCCTCGTGGGCGTCAATCTTCTCCGCGAAGGCCTCGACCTCCCGGAAGTAGCGCTCGTGGGTATCCTCGACGCCGACAAGGAAGGTTTCCTCCGCAGCGAGACGAGCCTCATCCAGACCTCCGGCCGCGCGGCGCGCCACGTCGAAGGCAAGGTATTGCTCTACGCCGACGTGATGACGAAGTCGCTCACGCGAGCCCTGACCATCTGCGGCGATCGCCGTAAGCGTCAGGAGGCCCATAACACGAAGTACGGCATCACCCCCAAGAGCACGAGCCGCAAGATCGAGGAAAGCCTCGTGGACCTCGAAGCCGACGAAACCCTCGCGGTGGCTGAAGGCACCGACGACCGCGACATCGCGCGCGTGCTGTCCGATATGGAAACCGAGATGCTCGCGGCGGCGGACGAATTACAATTCGAACGTGCGGCGAACCTGCGCGACCAGATCGAAGCCCTGCGCACCGGGAAGCCGGCTTCGCCGAAGCGCCACAAGGGCCGCCGCTGATCAGCCGAAGCGTCGTGAAAGATCGGCGTCCGTCCACTCGACATACGTCCGGCGTCCACGCGGGCAGGTGCCGGGCTGCACGGTGCGGAACAACGCCTGCACGAGCTCCATCAGTTCGGCGTCCGACAGGCTATCGCCCTTACGACGTGCCTTCATGACGGCAATCTTGGCGAGGGCATCATAAGCGAGCGACGGGCGACCAAAATCGCCTTCGCGGCGGGCCATCTCGGCCAGCAGGTCGCGCACGAAGGCTAGGGCTTCCTCGGGCTCGAGCCATGCAGGCAGCGCCTGGATGCGCCAGAAATTGCGGCCGTATTCCTCAAAATCGAAACCGGCGGAAGCCAGCAGCGGCATGCGCTCCTTAAGCACCGAGGCGGGCAGAGGATCGAGTTCGATGCTCAGCGGTACGAGCATCGGCTGGCTGATAGGCTTCTGCGCGGTGAATTGCGCGAGGATGGACTCGTAGAGCACGCGCTGATGCGCGGCACCGATATCGAGGATCGCCAGACCAGTGGGCGTTTCAAAGACAGCGCGCTCTTCGCGAAGGCGGGAGAGCAGGCGCCAGCCGAGGCGGACCGCCGGCACATGGGTCGGCTGAGCTGGAGAGGCGGAAGGCGGCACATATGCAGCCGGCGCTCCGCCCTGTGCGATTGGCGCACTGACCGTCGGCGGCACGCCAGCCGCCAACAGAGTTGCCGGAGCGATCGATGAAATTGTCGTAGTCGGCAACCCGTCGTCAGCGCGTGCGCGCAGGACGGCGAGAACGGACTCAATCAGGAAATTACGGACCTTGGCTTCATCGCGGAAACGCACTTCGCGCTTGGCGGGATGGACGTTCACGTCGACCCAGGCCGGATCCATCTCCAGGAACACGAACGCTAACGGATAGCGGCCCTTGGGGATGAGCGTGTGATAACTCTCCGTCAGCGCAAAGGCCATCGTGCGACTATCCACCGGACGTCCATTGACGACGGTCACCAGATCCTGACGCGTGCCGCGGCTCACGCCGGGCTTACCCAGCAGGCCGCTGAGGCGCATGCCCGGACGCTCGAAGAGTGGCATGATCGTGACTTCTTCGGCCACTTGGCGACCCCAGATCTCACGGACACGATCCAGCAGCGGAGCCTTGCCCGGCGAACGGAAGATTTCACGACCGTCTTCTCGGAGCAGGAAACCGACTTCCGGGTGGGCGATGGCGTAGAGACGGACCAGGCGCACGATGTGGGCGGCCTCGGTCTCATCCGACTTTAGGAACTTGAGGCGAGCCGGGACCGGGTGGAAAAGATTAGCGACCTCGATACGCGTGCCCGGCGCCATGCCATGATCGCGGCGATGGACGAGCTTGCCGCCGTTGATAGCGACCTCGGTACCCGAGGGAGCCGAGGCGGGCCGGGTCTGCATCGTGAACCGGGCCACGCTGGCGATGGACGGGAGTGCTTCGCCACGGAAGCCGAAGGTCGAGATTCGGTCGAGGTCAGAAGCCAGCTGAATCTTGCTGGTCGCATGACGCTCGAGGCTCAGGAGAGCCTCATCGCCCGTCATGCCTTTGCCGTCGTCCTCGACAATCATCTGGGCCTTGCCGCCACGGGAGAAGTCGACCGTCACGCGGTGTGCTCCAGCGTCGAGGGAGTTCTCCAGCAGCTCCTTGATGACCGCGGCGGGGCGTTCCACCACCTCGCCGGCGGCGATCTGGTTGGCCACTGTCGGCTCAAGGATGCGGATCGTCGACATGGTTAGGCAGGCTTGGCCGCGGACCGTCCGAAGGGACGACCGATAACGCGGCTGGGGCGGACGGAAGGCACGGGGAGACCTTTGCCCTTAGCCCCCTCCCCTGCAAGTCGAACGGCTCGGAAACGGTCTTTGTTGCACCCTGCCGAAGGATGCCAACCTTCCAGACGTGTCGAACCGACTGGCCCACGAAAGCTCGCTCTACCTCCGCCAACACGAGGCCAATCCCGTGCATTGGTGGCCGTGGTGCGCCGAGGCCTTCGCCGAGGCCAAGGCGAAGGACAAGCCCGTGCTGGTCTCGGTCGGCTACTCTTCCTGCCACTGGTGCCACGTCATGGCCCGCGAATCCTTCGAGCAGCCCTGGGTCGCGGAGCTGATGAACCAGCACTTCGTCTGCATCAAGGTCGACCGCGAGGAACGCCCAGAGGTCGACAAGCTGATGATGGACGCGGTGCAGATGATCCAAGGCCACGGCGGCTGGCCCCTCAACTGCTTCTGCCTTCCGGACGGACGGCCTTTCTTCGGCGGCACCTACTTCCCGCCCGAAGACCGCGGCCATGGCCAGGTACCTTGGCCGCAACTGCTGATGCGTGTCTCCGACTTCTACCATCGCAACAAGTCCGAGCTCGCCGCCAACGCCGACGCCATCGCGCAGAACCTCACGCACCTTACGCGGGCCCCCGACGCCGATGGCAGCGCGCCTTCACCCGACGACCTTGTCGACGCCGCACGTCGCATCTGCGAGCAGCATGATGACACCTTCGGAGGTTTCGGTGCCGCACCGAAATTCCCGGCTCCGCACACGCTCAACTTTCTGCTCGGCATCCGCGGCGTCGCCGCGGTCGAAGCCGACCGGGCCCTCGCCTCGCGGATCGACGCCGTCCTAACAATCACCTTGGGCTCAATGGCGCGCGGCGGACTGTTCGACCAGGTCGGCGGCGGCTTCCACCGCTACTGCGTCGATCGCGACTGGACCGTGCCGCATTTCGAGAAGATGCTGTACGACAACGCTCAGCTACTCGGCACCTACGCCGAAGCCTGGGCCCGTTACCGCGACCCGCTCTACGCCGACGTCTGCGCCGAAACAATCGAATGGATGCTCCGCGAGATGCGTACCGCCAACGGCCTGTTCGCCGCTTCGCTCGACGCCGATACGGATCACCACGAAGGCACTACCTACATCTGGACTGCACCCGAAGTGGCAGCCGCCCTAGGCGAGGAAGCCTTCGCCTTCGCGCAAGCCTACGGGCTGTCTGACAAGGGGAACTTCGAAGGGAAGAATATCCCCAAGCTCAAGGGTGACCATGCCACCCGACGCCGTTTCACTGCCGCACGTGGCAAGCTGCTGGCACTCCGTGATCGACGGCCCCAGCCGGCCCGCGATGACAAGAACCTGCTCAGCTGGAACGCCCTGCTCGTCGGTAACCTTGCCAAGGCAGGATGGATCCTAGGCCGCAAGGACTGGGTCGAACTTGCCATCACGCTCGAGGCCAACCTCTGGAGACGTTTCGCCAACCAAGACGGCGCACAGCTTAGTTCGGTGGCGCATGGCGACAAGATCACGCTCGGCGGCAACCTGAGCGACTACGCCTGGTTCGCGGAAGCGGAGCTAGGTCTGGCCGCCTATGCCGGCTGGGCTCGCCCCGCGCAAGCGCACCCTTACGCCGAGCGCGCCGAGCGACTCCTCCTCGCCGCGCAGAAACATTTCGGTGATCCGCATTCCGTAGGATTGTTCGTCGTGCCAGCCAATCGGGATGATCTTTCCGTCCGCCAGAAGGACTGGTTCGATAACGCCATCCCATCCGGCAACTCCTCGCTCCTCCACGGCTTCGGCCAGATTCAGATGCTTTCGACGGACATGCGCTGGGCCCGCGAGTTCGCCGACCTCTCGACAGCCTACGGAGGCCTCTGCAAGAACGTGCCCAACGGCGTCGCCCATGCCTTGGACGGCATCGCACGCTTTGCCCTTGGCCATGCGACCGTGAAATCTTCAGGCCCGTGGGACGAGCTACGAAGTGCCCTCAGCGGCGATGAAAAGACCGCTCCGCACGCCCGACCCTTCCGACAGGTATTCCTCATCAGGGATCCCTCTACGGCCGGCTTCGCGGTCTGCGTAGGCCAGACCTGCCTCGCGCCCGTCCCGACCGCCCAAGAGGCCGCCGCTAGCCTCTGACGGGCAATCCGCTCTTGCCCACGCCAGAGGGAGGGGGAACATCATGGCTGGCATGTCAGCCGACCCCCACTATGTCTACGGCCAAGGGCAGAGCTCGCGCTCAAGCTACCCTATCCTGTTGGGGATGGTTATCGTCGAGGCCATCGGCTACAAAGAACGGAAGTATCGTCCGAACTTCAAGCGGATCGCCCAACTCTCGCCGGTCTTCCTCTTGATTGCTTGGACAGGCATGTCCGAGGTCAATTACTTCAAGGAAAGATACATGAACGGCATCCCGACCACGCGCCGGGCCGACATGTACCTATACCTTCCAGACAGCCTAATCAACTCGGCTACGAATCTCTTCCTGGGAAAGGAACAGATACGCCTCCGGGAACGCGAGAAACTCCTTTCGGTCAAGGATTCCTACGGTCGGTCCGCCCACCTGTACCGCAAAGGCGAATACTATGTGAGTGTCGCCAAGGCCGCCCTCGTTCGCCAGGATTACGCGGAGTTCGCCAAGTACATCGGTACCGGCGCGCAGCTCTCCCCAGGTAATCTTGAGGCGCAGCGACTGTGCGCCGACCTTTTCTTCGCCTTCCAGCGGCCGCTCGACGGCTACCAGCTCCTCGAGGAGTCGTTGGTCTTCGCCAAGAAGGATCAGGAATATTTCCGCCAATATATCTACCGCTGTTTCATGCTCGACCAGGATGCGCGAATGATCGCCACCGCGACGAAATACCTAGCCGACAAGGAAGTGTCGCCGGAAATCCAGTCCGACCTACGTTTTGCCGCTGCGCAGGCACACTTCCTTCGCGGAAACTTCGCGGAGTCTACCCGTCTCATCAAGGAATATAAACTGGACCTGACCGCTGACGGCTACCTGCTCAACTGCCAGATTCTCTGGGAAAGCGGCGACCGGGCCGGCGCCTTCGCCGACCTAGACGCTGCCCTGATTGTCTATCCGGCGGGCATTCGACTGCTGGAGATGAAGACCCGCTGGCTCAAGGAGATCGGCGAACTTTCGCGCGCGAAAGACTGCCTAGACCTGCTGGCAATCCGAAGCCCCGACGCACCCGGCCCACTCATCCAATCATTGTACCTCCTGCCCGGGGACGAAAATCGTGCAGCCCGTGCGGCCGTCATCGAAAAAGCCTTCACCCGCTTTGGGGGTCAGGAGCAGCCGATGCTCGACCTCGCTCGCTTCGGCAATGACACCGCCGACGTCGCGCTGACTACCCGCCTCGCCAAGCACGCCAAAGAACGCCGCTTTACTAATCGTGTCCGCTTCGATCTCGTCCACGTTGAATGCCTCCTTAACGCAGGCCGCGCCCGCGAGACGATCCTACTGGTGGACGAGCTATACAAGGAGGCGGAACACGACCAGTGGGTTGCCGAGACGCGCATCGCCTTCGAAGCCCTCCGAACGATTGCCTACTTCGCCGACGGACAGACCGAAATTGGCTCAATTAATCTCCAGAAGCTTATGCTGAACCGCAGCGTGCCGCCGCAGGTACTGATCTCTGCTAGCCGCAAGCTCATCATCGCTAAACGTTTCGACGAGGCCAACGACGTACTCATCCAAGCCCATCTGCAGAACGAATCAAACCAGGCGGTGCTGCAGCAGATTGTCCAGCTGAAGCTCGCCAATCCGCGGATTGCCGCCGACCTCGAGACTTACCTGCGACGACTGATGCAAAACCGACGTCCGTCGAAAGAAGTCCTGGAGACAGCCCTCAGACGCCTTGGCTCCGACGTCTACCTGTTCTCCGATGACCGCGAAAACCTGCTGCGCGACATCGAAGCCAAGCTCAGGTAACCGCTTCCTCCGAGGAAGTTGGCTTAACTCCAGGCGCTGGCCGTTCGGTCACCTCGAAATAGCTTACGGAGCCCAACTTCGTATCGTCCGGCAACCATAGGCCGCGACTGCAGCCTCGGTTGACGAACTCTTCTGCCTCGGAGAGGGAAAGAACTGAGGCGGCCATGGCCAGCCCCTCGGCCTCGAGGGCGGACGTCGCGATCGCCCGGACCGGACCAGCAAGGGAAACCAGCTGACCGGTGCGCGGATCGATGAGATTATTGCGGGCGGGGTCGGCCGTCTTACTAGCCATGGCGAAACGGCAGAGTTTAATCTCGGACCGGTCGCCTACCCCGATGCGCCAACCGGCGGATTCGCCGGGTGGATCAAGTGCAAGGGTGACGCTGCCGGAGGCCATCAACAGGGCGCGATGGATACCCCAGCTGCTCTCAAGCATGTCGGCCATGCGGTCGAGCGCGTAACCGCGGACAATCGCACCAAAATCGACGGCAGCCCCGAACTTGGCACAATGGAGCTCACAGCCGTCGAGACGAAATTCACCTTCACGATAGGCCGAGACGACCTGCGTCCAAGCGGCGTCGTCGGGATTAAAAGGCAGGTCGCCACGCTTCTTCCAATACTGGAAGAGCGCTCCCGCACTGGCATCGAAAGCCTTACCAGTATCGGCGCTGACGTCCTTAGAGAAATTCCAAAGGGCCTGGACATGCTCTGAGGCGGCGACCATCGCCCCTTCGGGCATCAGGTTAATCGACGCAACCGGGCCGCTGTCATGACGGAGGTCGGTCTGGAAATCCAGATCGTCGAGGAGCTGGAAGAGGGCTTCGGCGGCATTGCGCGCGTAAACGCCGTCCTCAGAAGCGATCCGGACCCAGAAACTGGAGCCGAAGGCTTCGTGCGAGAAGTTGTGAATGATGGGGGCGTCTTCCATGGCTTACTTGCCGATGAAAACGCTTTCGTAGCTTTTGGCAACCAGCACCCAATACCGGTCACCTCCTTCGCGGAGCGTCAGGGAGGAAACGGCGTAACCCGGCACCGCCGGCTCACTGGAGTCGGTCGCGGGAATCAAGCGGAGGGGCGCTTGGGCCGCCTGAGGGAAATTGCCATAGCCTACGGGATATTTCCTTAGGTAATAAGGCAACGGCCAGTAGTGCCCGCCCTCCACCGCGACGTAGAACCGGACGCCCTTGTATTGCTGACGGAGAAGCGCGACGCGCTGCTCGAACTCCCGGAGAGGCGTCCGGGAGGTCTCAGAGTGGGTGGAGAAATCACCCGCCGCATACACGGACGACACGAGGAGCCCGAGTAACAACAGGCCGTCACGTCGCCAGCCTTCGCCCAGTTGGGAGGGGACCAACAGCACCAATGGTAAGGCCATGACGCCATAGAGCAGCCAAGGGGTCTTGTAAGGCAGCAGGAGGTGAAGGCCAAAGATCAAACCGACGAAGACCAGAATGAGATCGGCCGTGCTTGAACGGAAAGGGAGGTGGCGTTCGCGCAGGAATCGCTGGAGGGAAAACTCCGCCAGCCAAAGAGCGGCCCAAATCCATGGCCAATAGCTAACCGCTACCAACGTATCCTCGGAATGCCCACTCGCCACGCCAAAGGATCGGCCGAGCTGGGTCCACCAGCTCGCCAAGCCGTGAATATCTGTAAAGGCGACACTCTGGAAGAAAGCCCAGGAAAGAACCGACCCGGCGAGGAATGCGAAAAATCGTCGGCCTATCCAGGGGCGGCGAACGATCGTAAGCGCGACGAAGAAGAAAAGGATGTAAGCCGCCGCGGAGACCTTGGAAGCCAGAGCGAAGCCGAAGGCCACGCCTGAAAGTAATCGCCAAAAGGCCTTACGCTCGGACGTTTCGGAGCGGAGCCACAAGACCACGCCCCAGGCAAGCCCCGCCACCAACAACACCTCCTGGACGAGGTAGAAACCGAACGGGGCGCCACCGCCAATCAGGAAACAGAATGCCGACGCCGTGGCACGGGAGACCAAACTCACCCCGGGGAGTGCCAACGCCGCCAGCGAAAGGAGCAGCAGATAGCAACCCGTGACGTTGCGGAGATAGGACTCCGACATGTCCATGAACGGGGTGCCGGTAAGCTTTGAGGCGGCTAAAACTGACATCGCCAAGGTCGGACCGTGGAAGCGATCTTCGTTCGCGCTGTAGGGAAGGCCCTCGGACAGCTCCTGGGCGCGCGACCACTGCACCGCCTCATCCGCATGCAATGGCGGCGACATCTCCGCTGAGAGGAAGCGCGGCGCGGACTGCAAGCCGATCAGCGAGACAAGCAGAAAACAAGCGGCGACTGCCGCGAACATGGCCCAGGGCTTATTCATGGCGCCCGCTTCCATGACTCAGGCTCCGAAATGCTTCTCTAGCGCCGTCTTGATTTCAAGCGGCACCAGCGCGGCCGACATCGGCCCTTGCCCTTCGCGCCAGGCGTAGACGGTCGTCAACGCCCCCTTGGCGACAAACCGATTGCCGACCTTGGCTTCGAAGCCCCAGACGATTTTCTTGTCGCCCAGCTCGATCGGAGTCAGCGACACCGTCACGACGTCCTCACGGTAGATCGGCGAAAGGAAATCGCATTCGACGCGCACGCGCGGGAAACCAGTGAGTTTGGCACCTTCGGCGCGTATAAAAGGCAGCTTCAACTGGCGGAAGAGTGCCTCTTCGGTGGCCTCGACCCAGAAAAAGACCGTCGAGAAATGCACGATGCCCGCGGCATCGGTATCCGAGAAGTTGGCGCGGTAATCTGCCGTGAAGGGAGCCATGCGCCTATCCAAGCCGTCCCGCCCAAGGGTGCAACCGTCAAGGCGACTTGCGGACGCCCTTACGCAGCCAAGAAACTGAAGTGGCGGCGCCGCCCGAGGCCGCCACGCAGGCCTGCAGGAATGCCTGCGGCTCCTGTTGAACCGTGAACAGGTAAAGCCGCGGGCCACCCCCGCGTTGGGCCTTGGCGAAGGCATCCAGCCATTCGCGTTGCCAAGGAGCATGGCCTTTCTGCACCCCGCCGACCTTATGGTATGAACTATCCGAATAGATCAGCTTCGGCTCACCCTTCTTGGCCTCATAGAGCCGGACCCCATCTTGGAAATCGGAGAAGACCACCAAGGCGTCGTAAGGCTCCTCCAGCAGCCGGTCCATCCAAGCGCCCAGCGAACCCTTCTCGCAAGCCACGCGGACCTTTACCTGTACCGCGCGACCGTTCGGCGTCAGCGTTTCGACCACGGTCTGCGTGGGACCTTCGCGTAATCGCGGGGCATCGCCATGGAAGCGCCGGCCATAGACGACCACGTCCCCCAGGCCCACAACCCGCGCCCCGTCGAAGCGGAACACATCGGCGTCGGGGAACTCCTTGCGGATCTCCGCCTCGACCCGCGGGAGATAGCTCCGCATCGAACCGGAGCAATCCAGGTAAACCGCGACCCGTTTCGCGCGGATAAACGCGCCCATCACCGGTCGGCCGACGAAGCCAGCCCCGTTGCCCAGACCGGCGCCGAGACCTTTGCCGCCGAACCCGCCAAGTCCACGCCCCATCCCACCCTTCCCTTGTCCTGCGGATAAACCGGCGAGCCCCATCTCCGGCGTCATCGCCTTCATCGGTGGCAACGCCAGCGTCGCGCTGGCCGACTTCGTCGTCAGCCGTTTCTGCGGCGTCGGCACCTTAGGCTGACGCTGGACCGGATGCGTGGCCGTCGGACCGCCCGACTTGCCTCCGGCGACCGCATGCGAAGTGAACTCCTGCTTCGGCGGCATCGCTGGCTGGCGAAAGACAATCCAGCAGGCTGCAACGACGAGCAAGCCATGGAGCCCCAGCGAGAGCAGCAGACTACGCAGCGAGCGTGCCTGCGGACGACGTCCGATCACCGATTCCGAAATGGCCATGCCTCCAGTCTACGATGGCAGGCGACGGCTCAAGAGACGGAAGACACGGAGAATACCTGCCCGTGGACCAGACGTTGACCCTAGAAGCGGGCCAACAAAAAGGCGAAGCCAGGTGGCTTCGCCTTTTGAAAAACCCGAAGCTCGCCTTATCGGCTCGGGGCGGCGCCGCGGGCATTTCCCGTGGTCGAAGGCGCCGCACGGAAACGAATCAACGCATTAGCGGCATCAGCCGTCGACGGGGCGGATAACTCAATGACAAAGAAACCAGGGGCGGCTTTATTCGGAGTCACCGAAACAATTTTCGTCGAGGGAGGAAAACGGGCGTCCTGAATGAGCATGCCGGGCCTGAGATCGACGGAGCCCGAAACGTTTTCGATGGTCTTCGAGTCCTTGGCAAGCGTACCGACAGCTTGGATCAGCGGCGTGAAGGTAAATACGACATTAGTAACGTCTTCCGTCAGCGGAGCGGAAATCTTCATCGGTTTTACGCCCACACGCTTCGTCAACTCACCCTCCTTGACTTCCTTGAAGGTAGGCAGCTCGACGATGAATGCGTCCTTGGGGACACCCTTTCCGGAAACAGGCATGCCGACGTACATGTCGTCGAAATCAGCCGGCCGGCCAGCCCCGGTCTCTTTTGTTACGGCACGTAAGGCCCCGCCGTTAGGGATTAAATTCGAAATCAATGCCTCACCTTTCTTTGCGGAGCCAAATTTCACCAAGATTGCCGAACCTTCGGAGGCGGAGACACAACGCTGCAAGACGGTACCAGGCTTATTCCCATAGGTTTTCACGGTACTGATCAGGTAAAGGCGGGGTCCTTTGTTTTCGCGGGCGCCTGCGAAAGTTTTCTCCCATTCGTCTTCCCACTTTTTTTCTTCAGGGAGGCGCCTATCGCCTCCATTATTGCAAACGACGCGGCCGGAAGCGGCCGCAGTGAGAGGCTTGCTGAGAGTGAAATTAACGTTTTCCTTAATCTCGGCGACCGTCGTACCCACGGGAATGCCCGACCCTAGTGCCACCATGCCAACAATGAGGCCGGTGGTGTCCTTGCACTGCACGATTGGCTGACCGGAAGCCCCGCCGCTAGCGATAAGTGTGACGGAGCGGGAGAAGCCTGACCCGCCGGTATTACGGTCGCTGAAGACCTCAGGCGGCGTGGCCTTCATGCCTTTGTCAGGCTTGTAAGCCGGCACATTTCCAGCCGCTTTGGTCCGGATCTGCATGACTCCGTCCTGAAAATCAGAGAGAATAATCAGCGCATCGTAGGTACGATCGTCCTTTAGAACGTCGAGCCAGGCACCGACGGAAAATTTTCTGAAATTATCTCCGTGCTTCTTGAAAATAGCACGCCCCTGAGACGTCAACTTCGCTGGATTGGTGTCAGTGGGCGCGATTTCACCCTTGGCGTTCTTCTTCACGGCGACGGATGGAGGATCAAAGAAGGACTTACCCTTAAATTTATCCCCTCCGACTACCTCGCCGTCCTGGACTTTGATAAATACGCCATCACTCAGATACACGTCGGCATCCGGGAACTGGACGCGGATCTCGGCCTCGACGCGCTCGAGGTAAGGCAACATAGACGCCGAGGCGTCGAAGTAGACCGCCAGGCGCTGGGAGAAGATGTTCGCACCCATGACCGGCTTCGCGACGAAGTTCTTGCCGCCGCCAGAGCCCATGCCCTTTCCAGCGCCGATGCCACCGCCAGAGCCGCCGCCGAAGCCCTTGGAAGCGCCGCCGGCCATCGCGCCGGAAATCATCGAGGAAGCCGAGGCCGAGCTCGGCATGTCGGGTAGCGCGATCGAGGCTGAAGCACTCTTGGAAGTGATGCGGGTCGTCGTCTTGGCGAGCGACTTGACATTCTTGGGCTGCACCTTGCGCTCGGTGCTCTTGACGCGTTCACCGCCAGAACCGCCGCCCGCGCCCGTGGCAAAGGTGTTCGCATCCTTCTTAGCGTTGTCGGTGACCGTCGAGACGACGAAAGCTGCAGCGACGAACACCAGCAGGACGTGGATTGCGAGCGAGACCGAAAGACCGCTGGCTCCGATGCGCTGCCAGAACGAGCGCTTCATGCGCTTCGAACCAAGGGAGTCGGTTTCGATCTTCTTCAGGTTAGCCGGAGGGACGTCGCCTGGAGGGGGCGTGGGAGTTTCTTCGCTCATCGCTTAAAGGGGGTGGGCAATCTTCCCTCCGCCGTAGCATGCTTCAACCCTTTTTGCCCCGGAGGGGAAGCTGGAAGTCGCATAAGAAATGGCTTGCGAGTCGGCCTTGGCCGCTTTCTCCTTCGCCTCCCACTTATTGCAGGGTGGAGCAGCCCGGTTAGCTCGTCAGGCTCATAACCTGAAGGTCGTAGGTTCAAATCCTACCCCTGCACCCAATTTTAAGCCCTTGAAGGGCAGCCACTTAAATGAGTGGCCAAAAAGATTCGGAATAGGCTTGAACCGGCCGGAATTAATTGCACGGTATCAGGTATTAAATTTGTCCTACGGGACAATGGGGTAAGTAAGATAAAGCAGTAAAAAACAGGCGGCTTGCATAGGGGTATGCAAGCCGCCTCCTTTTTTAAGGGGTCACTCCCCTGCCCTGGACACGAAAAAGCCCGGCTCCTTGCGGACCGGGCTTCGTCGTGTCGGTGCGGACCGGCCTCAGCCGCCGCCAGTCATCTTGGTGATGAGCGCAATCAGGGGCAGGAACATCGCAAGCACGATCGTACCGACGACCACGGCAAGGAACACGATGAGCACGGGCTCGATGATCGACGTCAGCGCGGTCACGGCGTTGTCCACCTCTTCGTCGTAGATGTCCGCGACGCGGTTGAGCATCTCGGGTAACTGACCCGTCTCTTCACCGACCTGAATCATCGAGGTGACCATCTGCGGGAAGACTCCAGACTGCTCGAGCGGCACAGAGAGCGGCTCGCCGTCGCGAACACGGTCATGGACGCGTTCGAGGGATTTCGCGATGACAACGTTGTCGAGGGTGTCGCGGGTGATGGTGATGGACTGCAGGATTGGCACGCCGGAAGCCATCAGTGTGCCGAAGGTACGGGCAAAGCGCGAAACGGAGACAATCTGGACGAAGGAGCCAACCTTCGGAAGGCGGAAGATGATACGGTCGAAGAGCTCCTTGCCCTTCTCGGTGGCCAGCCAGCTCTTCAGGCCAAAGTAGATGCCGAAGATGACGACCGGAGTCGCCCACCAGAACACTGTGAGCAACTTTGAGATTCCGACGACGAACTGAGTCAGCGGCGGCATCTGGGTCTTCTGGCCGTCGAGCAACTTCTGGAAGGAAGGAACGACCTTCACCATCAAGATATAGACGATGATGACGGCGACGGACATAACGACGCCCGGGTACACCATCGCGGACTTCACCTTCTTCTGGATGCGCTCGGCCTTTTCACGGAACTTCGCAAGACGGTCGAGGACCTTGTCGAGGACGCCACCTGCTTCGCCCGCGCGAATCATGTTTACGAAGAGCTTATCGAATACCTTCGGGTGAGCCTGGAGGGCTTCTGAGAGATTGTTACCTTGGGAAACGCTCTCCGCGATGTTGCCAAGGATGGCCTTAAAGGCCGGGTTGCGTTCCTGCTTGGTAATGAGTTCCAAGGCACGGAGCAACGGCAGCCCAGCGATAATCAGCGTAGCCAGCTGGCGGGTCATGATCGTCACGTCGTTCTGCGTGACCTTGGCACCGAACGAGAAACCAGCCTTAGCCGGGGCAGCAGCGGTAGCCGCGGCCTTGGAAGCACCAGCGTTGGCGGCAAGGGTGGTGACCATGAGGCCTTTCGCCATGAGCTTCTGGCGAGCCTGTTCATCGGTGGCGGCCTCAATCTTACCGGAGGTCTGCGCTCCGTTGCGGTCGATGGCGGTGTACTTATAGTCGGGCATGGGAGTGGTGGGGGTATTGTTAAGGTTAGGTGTACTTGAGGACTTCCTCGATCGAGGTGTGGCCGTCGAAGATGCAGCGGAGGCCATCTTCACGAAGCGGGCGCATACCCGACTCAATAGCCTTCTGCTTGATCACGAGAGTCGGGGCCTTCTGCGTAATAAGGGAGCGGAGCTGGTCGTTGATCGTCATCAGCTCGAAGAGGCCTTGGCGGCCCTTGTAACCCGAGCGGTTACAATCGGCACAGCCCTTGCCGTAGTAGAACTTCTTGTTGGCGATCTCGAGCGCGTCCACGTCGAGCATATTGACGACGTCCTTGTCCGGCTCGTAGGCCGTGCGGCAGGTCTTGCAGACGCGACGCAGGAGGCGCTGGGCGAGCACGCCTTCGAGCGAGGCCGAGATGAGGAACGGCTCCAGACCCATATCGATTAGTCGGGTGACGGCGCCGGGCGCGTCGTTGGTGTGGAGCGTGGAAAGCACGACGTGGCCGGTCAGGGACGCCTGCACGGCGATCTGGGCGGTCTCGAGATCTCGGATTTCTCCGACCATGATGGTATCCGGGTCCTGTCGGAGGAACGAACGCAGTGCGGCGGCGAAAGTCAGGCCGACCTGATGATTGATCGGGACCTGCATGATGCCCTCGACCTCGTATTCGACCGGGTCTTCGGCGGTGAGGATCTTGACGTCCTCGGTGTTTACTTCACGGAGCGCAGAGTAGAGAGTGGTGGTCTTGCCGGAACCAGTCGGGCCAGTGACGATGAAGATGCCGTTAGGGCGTCCCACCATCGCACGGATACCTTCCTTGATATCATCCTGCATCGACAGTGCCTCGAGACTCAGATTGACGACGGTCTTGTCCAGAATTCGAAGCACGACAGACTCGCCGAACTGCGTCGGCAGGGTCGACACGCGGAGGTCAATCTGTCGGCCGCTGATGGTGGTCTTGATGCGTCCGTCCTGCGGAACGCGGCGTTCGGCGATGTTGAGCGAGGAGAGAACCTTGACGCGGGCGATGACGGCCGAGGCAAGATTCTTGGGCGGCGGCGCCATCTCGTAGAGCGAACCGTCGATGCGGAGACGGATACGGAACTCATGCTCGAAGGGCTCGAAGTGAATGTCCGACGCCTTAGCCTTCACGCCTTCCTGGAGGACCAGATCGACGAAACGGATGATCGGCGCCTGGCTAGCTTGCTTGGTGACGTCCTCGTCTGTGACAGCGACGGCATCGACTTCGCCGAACTCGCCGAGTAACTCTTCCATCGAGGAGGAAGTGGGTTCGCCGTAGACGCGCGTAACGGCGGCCTCGACCTGGGCGGGGTCGGCGACGGCCAGCTCGATGTCACGCTGCAGGATAAAGCTAAGCTCACTGATGACGGAAGCGTTGAAGGGATCCTTCGCGAGCAAAGTCAGCTTACCGGCTTCGTCGGCGACAGGCAGGACGACGTACTTATGGGCCTGCGGAGCCTTGAGAAGCTTGGTCAGAGCCTCGCCGGGGTCGGCCGGAACGGCGGAGTAATACTGGACCTGCATGTGATCGGCGACGGCCTGGAGGATGGTCGGGCGATCGGCGAGTCCGGCATCCACGAGGCTGTCGCAAAACGACTTGCCGGTGGTGGCGTGCGACTCCCAAATCTCCTCGGCCTGGGCAGGTGTCACGAGACCAGCCTCGAGGGCGATATCGCGGATTACGTCACTATGGTCGTCGAACATGGGAATGGGTGGGGGAAGGGGTGGTCGGTCAACGGTTAGTGGCTTCGCCGCGCATGCGGACACGCATCGAGCTCGGGCTCTGGCAGTAATTGAAGACCTCCTGCTCGGAGATCAGGCCTTGGAAAAAGAGCGTGAGGAGATCGCCGTCGAGCGTGCGCATGCCGAGCGCG
This sequence comes from Opitutia bacterium, assembly GCA_947377865.1. GTDB lineage: Bacteria > Verrucomicrobiota > Verrucomicrobiia > Opitutales > UBA953 > UBA953. The sequence continues at coordinate 33,422 of CANCHK010000014.1, forward strand.
CCGCCGGTCTCGATGTCGGTGAGCAACTGGAAGGTCTTCCCGTCGCGGATCTTGGCGGCGACGCCGTCGTTGCAGACCATGATCTCATAGGCGGCCACGCGCTTGCCGTCGGTCGTCTGCAGCAGCGACTGCGAGATTACCGCCGTAAGGGAGGTCGACAGCTGGTCGCGGATCTGCCCGCGACTCTGGTCCGGGAAGGCGTCTACGATGCGATCGATTGTCCGGGCAGCGCCAGAAGTGTGAAGCGTGCCGAGGACGAGGTGGCCGGTCTCCGCGGCAGTGATAGCAGCCTCAATGGTCTCGAGGTCGCGGAGCTCGCCAATCAGAATTACGTCTGGATCCTGACGGAGTGCGGAACGCAGACCTTCCGCAAACGAAGACAGGTCGGTCCCTACCTCGCGCTGGGTAACCAGGCAGTTCTTATGGGGATGGGCGTATTCGATCGGGTCTTCGATTGTGATAATGTGACCCTGCTCGTTTTCGTTGATCCAATTGATCATCGAGGCGAGGGTCGTCGATTTGCCCGAGCCGGTCGGCCCTGTCACCAGAATCAGCCCGCGGGCGCGACGCAGCATATCCTTGATGGTCGGCGGCAGTCGGAGCTGCTCGAGCGTGAACATCTTGGAAGGCAGCAGGCGCAGGACCATGCCATGGCCCGCCTGGCCGCGGTAGGCATTAACACGCAGGCGAACGCCCTCGCGGAAGGTGAAGGCGAAGTCGCAACTGCCGTCGGACTCGAAGCGAGGAAGATGAGAGGCTGGCACGAGGGCCTTGACCATGGCCTTGGTCTGTTCAGATGTGAGGGCGGGGCCTTCGATGGAGACGATCTCTCCGCTAACCCGGAGACTAGGTGAGCGGCCCGCGGAGATATGCAGGTCCGAAGCACCATTCTCCATCATGGCCTCCAGCAGCTGGTTCATCTTGTAGGCCATGCGCTCAGATGACGTCGTCCGCAACGGTGGCGCCGAGCACTTCCTCGATTGTGGTCATACCGGAGGCGACCTTACGCTGGCCGTCCTCGCGCATAGTGCGCATGCCGGCCTCACGAGCCTTGCGGCGGAGATCGACGAGATTGGAGCCGCCGTAGATCATCTCTTGGATCTCCTCCGTGATGACGAAGAGTTCGAAGACACCGCGACGGCCCTTGTAGCCGCGCTCGCCGCACTTGGGGCAACCGGCGCCCTTCATAGGCGTTGCGCTCGCGAGATCCTGCTCAGTCATGCCGATGGAATATAGCTCCTTTGCGGTCGGCTTATACGGGGCGGCGCAGGCCTGGCAGTTTCGGCGCACCAGTCGCTGCGCGAGAGCGCCACGCAAGGCCGCCGACACGAGGAACGGCTTGACGCCGATGTCGACGAGTCGGGTAACGGAGCTGACGGAGTCGTTAGTGTGAAGCGTTGAGAACACCATGTGGCCGGTGAGGGCCGCATTGACCGCGATCTCCGCGGTCTCGAGATCTCGGATTTCACCGATCATGACGATGTTAGGCGCCTGACGCAGCATCGCGCGAAGGGCGGCAGCGAACGTCATGCCGACATCGCGCTTGACCTGTACCTGGTTGATGCCGGCCATCTGGTATTCGACAGGGTCTTCAACGGTGATAATCTTGCGGTCGGGCTTGTTAATGTAGTTCAACGCCGAATAAAGCGTAGTGGACTTACCCGAGCCGGTCGGGCCGGTGACGAGGAAGACGCCGTCCGAACCAGAGATCAGGCCCTGGAACTTGGCTTGGTCATCGGCGAAGAAACCGAGCTCGGGCAGGCCAAGCTTGAGACCTTCCTTATCAAGGATTCGCATGACTATGGACTCACCATAGACGGTCGGGAGAACCGAGACACGCAAGTCGATGTCACGTCCGCCAGTGCGGGCCTGGATGCGTCCGTCCTGCGGGATGCGCTTCTCGGCGAGTGAGACTTCCGCCATAAGCTTGAGTCGGGAGATGATTGAGGCCTGCAGCCGCTTAGGAGGACCCTTCATTTCCTGGAGTACGCCGTCGACGCGGAAGCGCACGCGGAAACGCTTTTCGAGAGGTTCGAGATGGATGTCCGAAGCCTTGCGGCGAATGGCGTCAACAATGAGGGAGTTGACGTAGCGGATGATCGGGGCGTCATCCTCCTTGACGTCTCCGCCCTGCGGGAGCTCGACGGCAAGGCCATCGTCGCCGCCCTTGCCGAGGATGTCGGAGTAAGAATTCGACCCGCCGATCTGACCGCCGTTATAGCAGCGGGAAATGGCATCCTTGAGCTCATCAGGGGGAGCTAGCTTCGGATTGAGTGCGAGCTTGAGGACGCGCGAGACGGAATCGATGGTCTCAGTGTCGAGGGGATCAGAGATCGCAACCAGGAGTTCGACGCCATCCATCTGCAAGGGTAGGATATTATGCTTCTCGGCCTGCTCGCGGCTGATCAACTTGAGAATATCATCGGACGGCGAGACTTGGGCGACGTCCACGAGCTCCATGTCAAACTCCTGACTGAGCGCAGCGGTGATCTTGGGCCAGGCGACCTTACCCGTCTCAACAAGCTTGGCGATGGCGAGGGTGTCGGCGCTCTGGCCTTCCGGGATAGGCTCAATGGCAGCACGGGCCTCGGTCACATCGGCGAGGGACACCAGTCCCTTGTCCTGAATGAATTGGATGACGTAGTCGTCGGCGGTCGTCACAGTGGGGAAATCCGGAGCGGAAGATAGGGGTAGGGAGATTGTTCCTCAGAGAGGAGAACAACGGGGAAAATGACCCTAAATCCGGGCACCCTTCCCGCAACCGCAAATTAACCAAAGATGGGCTGACTACGGAGCTGAAAGACGGCCGACCAAGGCCGCGACCTGCTCGCGAAGAAAAAAAGGTTCTCCGTCGTTCCAAAGCACGACATCGGAACGCTTAACCTTCTCGGCAATAGTCATTTGCGAATTGATTCTTTGGTAGACTTCCTGCTCGGACAGCCCCTTTTTGAGCAGACGAGCCCGACGCACCCCATCCGAGCAAGCGATGCACACGATGAACGCGAAACCTGCGGTAAGATTCTTTTCGAAAAGCAACGGGATTTCGACTACATGATGTCGCTTGGCATCTAAGACGGCCTGTTGCCGAAGGCGGGCCACCTCTGGGTGCGTCAGGCCTTCAAGAAAAGCGAGCTCCACCGGGTCAGCGAAAACTTTGGCGGCGATCCAGCGACGATCAGGCCGACCATCCGGCCCTAGGCAGGCATCTCCCCAACGAGCCCGCAACTGGCTCACGCATCCGGCGGACTCCAATACCTGCCGCGCCAGCTGATCGGCGTCGACGACGTTGAATCCGAACTCCGCAAAGCAGGCAGCCGCCGCGGACTTGCCGCAGCCGATACCGCCCGTGAGTCCGATGACCATGCCCTACCCTACCGTCCCGGCCTGCGGAGGGCAAACCTCAAGCGGGGCTGGGTGCGGACTGCAAGCCAGGCCCGGCATCGGCCTCGGGACTGGCCGCAGGCTGGGCGACTTCCGGGGTCGGAGCAGTCACCACGGCAGGGCCGGCGATCGGCGTCTGGATGCTACCGGTCTTCAGGATTTCCATGACATGGACTCCGTCCAGGGTCTCGTACTGCAGAAGCGCCTCGGCAATCTTGCGATGGGCTTCAGCGTTCTCGGCGATGAGTTTTTCCGCGCGAACATACTGTTCCTGCACAATCGTGGAGATAGCCTCGTCGATGCGGCGCGCGGTCGCGTCGCTGTGATTCTGGGTGCGCGAAATCTCGCGGCCCAAGAAGACGGTGTCGGAATTTTCCCCGAAAGCAATCGGCCCAAGGTCGCTCATACCCCAGTCGCAGACCATCTGGCGGGCGAAGCGGGTGGCCTGCTTGATGTCGCTCGAGGCGCCATTGGAAATCTCTCCGGAGATGACCTTCTCACCGATGCGTCCAGCCATCGCCATGCAGATATAATCAAGCAGGCGCTTACGGGAGTACCCTAGGATCTCCTTGGTCGGCATGAGCATGGCCATACCGAGAGCGCGACCCCGCGGGATGATAGTAACCTTGTGCAGAGGGAGCGCACCATCGTCTATGAGTGCCTGCACAACTGCGTGTCCGGCTTCATGGTAGGCCGTGTTCTTCAGGTCGGAATCGTCCATGACCTTCTTGCGCTCGCGGCCATAGGCGATCTTGTCGCGAGCTTCCTCGATGTCAGACATCTCGACCTTCTCGCGATTACGGCGGCCCGCATGAAGCGCGCCTTCGTTGAGGAGATTGGCAAGGTCAGCGCCGGACATACCTGTCGTGATACGCGCGACGCGCTGGAGGTCGACGGAAGGAGCGAGCTGAAAACGCTTGGCGTGCACAGCTAGGACGGCTTCGCGGCCGCGGAGATCAGGAAGGTCGACGAAGACCTGACGATCAAAGCGCCCCGGGCGCAGCAAGGCAGAATCAAGGACATCAGAGCGATTGGTGGCACCGATGACGATCACGCCGGCCTGGCCGTCGAAACCATCCATCTCGACTAGCAGGGAATTGAGAGTCTGCTCGCGCTCGTCGTTGCCGCCACCGACGCCGGCACCGCGCTGGCGGCCGACCGCGTCGATCTCGTCGATGAAGATGATACAGGGGGCGAGCTTGCGGGCCTGCTCGAAAGTGTCGCGCACGCGGGCGGCGCCGACGCCGACAAACATCTCGACGAAGTCGGAACCGCTGATGCTAAGGAAAGGCACGCCGGCCTCGCCGGCGACGGCGCGGGCGAGCAAAGTCTTACCTGTTCCAGGCGGACCGACCATGAGCACACCCTTCGGGATGCTGGCGCCGATCTTGGTGAAACGCTTGGGGTCCTTGAGGAAATCAACAATCTCCTTCACTTCTTCCTTAGCCTCGTCGCAGCCCGCTACGTCCTTGAAGGTCGTGGATTCCTTATCGGTGGAATTAAGGCGGGCGCGGGACTTGGCGAACTGCATTGCCCCGCGGTTGGCGTTCTTGAGGAAACGGAACATCATGAACAGCACGACACCCGAGACAAGGAGCGTGGGCAGCACGTTGTAGAGGAACATCGTCCAGCCAGTCTGGGCGGGGACTTCCTTAAAGGCGTCACGGGAGACCGAGGCCCGCAGGGTCTCGAATTCCTTCTCGGTCAGATGGCCATCGGCGAAGAAGCGTGATTTTTCGTCTTCCTTGGCGCCCGCAACTTCGAGCTCGCCAGTGACATGCACCCAGCGCTCAGAGCCCGCGGTCGGGTTCGGCTGGAGCGTAAGGTTCTTGATCTTCTTCTCCTGGGCGTAAGCGAGGACCTGGGTGACCTCCAGTTTCTGGACGGCGTTACGGGAGTCGGTGCCCGGAATATTGAAAAGGGCGATGATGACGGCCATCAGCAGTAACCACACCAGCACGGGCTTGGCGTTGAGGCGGGGGCCGTTTTTATTATCTTCCGGCTGGTCGTTTTGACTCATGGGCAGAGGATTTAACCTAAGCAGGGGTCACGCCAAGTCAACCGGAGAGCCCCCTTGGTGGGACCAGCTAGGCGGGCGAATTCGGCCGGCGGCAAGCCAGGCACCCAAAGGATGCTCCCAGCCGAAATTACCACGGGTAATGCTTCCCGTTGCTCCGTAGGGATTTTCCGATTGATGAGCAGGTCGGAGAGCTTTGCCGAACCGGGCGACCCAAGGGGGTGATAGCGATCTCCCTCCACCCTGCCTCGCCACGTCAACGTCGTGGGCGGCGCGTCGATATAGACTTCGCGGGCGGGCGAAATGTCACCGCGAGACAGACTTGCCCACAGGGAGTCGTCGACATCCACGATCTCAGCGAGCAAGCCGCATTCGTCATCAACCGAACCCACCTGCAATCGACGCTCATCGGAACCAAACGCTGGTGCCTCCGTTAGGACGGAAAGTTCCCCGCCTTTCACACGTACAACCACACCGCGCACAGCGCACTGAATCTCGTCGCCGGCGACAATCGCCGCCGTCAGCGGCAGGAGGGATTTTGAGCTTGGATCGACGACCCCTTGGCGATGAAGGAACTCGCGTAGGCATTCCTGAATCAAGGCGTGAGGACGGCCCTTCAACGCACCTACGGGCATGGTGCCGGTGGCGGAGATGACGCAGCCCAGTTCGCGAGCCCACTGGAGTAATGCCGCCTGCGCTTCGCCAATAATACGAGCAGAACGTGCGAACCCTTCGGCGTAACCTTCTCCGAGCGCCGCCTCCCCGCCTTCGGCCAGCCAGAAGCGAACACGATTGCGGGCCGCGACGGGCAGGAGATTGGTCGCGTCTTCGCGCCAAGGAATGCCGGCAGCACGAAGGGCGGCGAGTAAGGTCGACTTCGCGATGCCGGCTTCAATCAACGGCCGCCAGCGACGGTGGCCATCGCGGAAATCCTGCAGGGCGCGTGGAGCGGCGAGGCCTGCCAAGCCAGCCCCACGCGCGAGCCGGAGCAACGCATTCTCGACGACATCATCGAGATGATGGGCGGTGCAGAGAAGCTCGAAACCGATGATTTGACGCTGTTCGGCGAAGAAAGCATCGCGGTCGGAACGCAGGTCAGCCTCCGAAGCGGCGCCCTGCCCCGCCCTCACGCCCAGCACGCAAGGCACCCCGAGCGCGGTGCAGAGAGCGGAAACGAAGCGCGCGTCTTCGGCGGATGCTTCGCCACGCACACGATGGTCGAAGTGTAGGACGCGCAGGCGCGGACGCACGGCTTCGTCCGCCCATAGCGCGCAAAGCAAATAAACTGAATCGGCGCCACCCGAGACAGCCATGGCCACTGGACCAGGAGCAGCTGGCGCAGAGGGTAGACGCGGCAGCCGTGAAGTGGCCGCGCGCAAGGCATCGGGAGTGGGCAAGCTCATCGGCACGCGTTCAGACTACGTCGCGCTGCCGCCCTGCCAATCCAAAGCGAACGTCAGAACGACAGCGTGTCCTTGCCGTACCAGCGACGGAGCGCTTCGGGCACACGTACGGTACCATCGGCCTGAAGATTGTTCTCCAGAATGGCGGCGAGGACGCGCGGGAGGCCGAGGCCAGAACCGTTGAGGGTGTGGACGAATTCCGGCTTTCCATCCTTCGGGCGGAATCGTATCCCCGCACGACGGGCCTGGAAGTCGGTAAAATTCGAGCAGCTCGAGACCTCGAGCCAGCGCTTCTGGCCGCCGGCCCAGACTTCGAGGTCGTACTGCTTGCTGTGCGAGAAACCGATGTCGCCGGCACAGATCATCAGCACGCGGTAAGGCAGATTCAACTTTTGGAGCAGACGCTCGGCGTCGCCGCGAAGGAGTTCGAGCTCTTCGAACGACTTGTCGGGGTGCGTCCACTTAACGAGTTCGACCTTGTCGAACTGGTGCAGGCGGTTCAGGCCGCGAACGTGCGCGCCCCAGCTGCCGGCTTCGCGACGGAAGCAAGGCGTATAGCCGACGCGCTTCACCGGCAGCGAGGCTTCGTCAAGGATCTCGTCGCGGAAGAAATTCGTGACCGGCACCTCAGCCGTAGGGATTAGGTAGAAATCATCCGTCTGCGCGTGGTACATCTGGCCTTCCTTGTCGGGCAGTTGGCCAGTGGCCGTGGCGGACGCGGCATTGACGAGCAGCGGCGCGTGAACCTCGGTGTAGCCGTTAGCGCCGGCCTCCTCGAGGAAGTATTGGATCAGCGCGCGTACGAGGCGGGCCATGTCACCGATATAGAACGGGAACCCCGCGCCAGCGACCTTAACGCCTCGCTCGAAATCGATGGCCTTGTTGAACCAGGAGATATCCCAGTGCGCCTTAGCAGAAGGCGAGATCAGCTTGGCGTGGTCGCCCCATTCGAGGATGACCTTATTGTCGGCCTCGGTGCGTCCTTCGGGCACGGAGTCGTGGGGGATGTTCGGGACGGAAAGCGCGACAGCCTTCATCTGCTCTTCGACTTCGGAGACCTTCTTCTCGAGCTCCTTCACCTTGGCGGAGGCTGCCTTCATCTCGGCGACCTTGGCCTGGAATTCCGGCGAGCCCTTCGGCATCGCAGCCATCTCCTTGTTCGCCGCGTTCTGCGCGGAACGGGCGACCTCGAACTCGGCCACCGCGTGGCGGCGGGCTTCGTCGGCGGCTAGGACGGCATCAAGGTCGACCTGAAACTTCTTTCGGGCGACGCCCTTGCGGACGAGGTCGATGTTTTCGCGAAGGAACTTGGGATCCAGCATGGGCCGACTTTGCCCAATCCCCCCGCCCGAGGGCAACGGGGAATTGTCGCGGCTTACCTGTTCCGCGGACCCACCGGAAAGAAATACGTTGAGACAAAGCCCAAAAACCTTTGCTTCGTGTCCACACCACCATGACCGAAACCAAGAAAGACGCCCCTGCTCCTACTCCCGATGCCTGGACCAAGTGGGTCGCCCTCTCCACCACCCTCCTCGCCGTGTGCGCCGCCTTCGCGACGCTCAAGGGTGGTAGCTTCTCGACGAAGACCCAGCTGGCCACGGTCAGCGCTTCGAACAAGTGGGCCTATTACCAGGCCAAGAGCCTGAAAGAGACCGCCCGCGACACCGAGAGCACCATCATCAAGGTGATTGAAGCCGCCACGCCGACCCCTGAAGCCAAGGCGATTGCCCGCAAGGCCATCGATAAGGCCGACGAAGAGATTAAACGCTACAAGGGCGAGAAGGCCGAGATCATGAAAGACGCCGTCTACCTCGACTCAGAAGCCGCCTACAGCCAGTCCCGCGGCGGCAACTTCGGCCTTGCGATCATGTTCCTGCAAATCGCCATCATGCTCTCCGCCATCGCGGCCCTGATGAAGAAGAAGTCGTTCTGGATCGTCGGCCTCTGCGCCGGGGCGATCGGCGTCGGATTCCTCACCTACGCCTGGCCGCTCTACGAGAAGCTCAATCCCCCGCCCGTTGCGCCCGTCCATGCGGACGCCGCCAAGGCCGCGAAGTAAGCCCTTGCGACAGTCTTAAAAAGACAAGCCCCGCAGCGCGAACTGCGGGGCTTATTTTTGCTATGCTTTCGCTTAGACTCGGCTTGCCTCGGGGGCGAAGACTTCGTCGGGACGGAAGAAACGGCGGACCTCGGCGTCCGCGGCGGCGGGGCTATCGGAGGCGTGGCAGACGTTGCGCATCATCTCGGTGCCGAAATCGCCACGGATGGTGCCCTTGGGGGCCACTTTAGAATTGGTCGGTCCGAGGAGTTCGCGGACGCGGGAAATCACATTGTCGCCGACGAGGACGGCGACGATCACCGGGCGGGAGGACATGAAGGCCTCGATCTCCGGGTAGAACGGCTTGTCAGCGACGTGAGCGTAGTGCTCGCGGAGCTGAGCCGGCGTGAGGCGGGTCATCTTGCTGGCCTGGATCTCGAAGCCGGCGGCTTCGAAGCGGGCGAGGACGGTGCCGCACAGACGGCGCTCCATGCAGTCGGGCTTGAGGATGATAAGAGTCTTTTCCATAGGGTCCCCCTCGTACTGAAGGGTCGTTCAGTATTCGCTTTTAGGGCTTAAAATACAAGCCGAACCTTAAGATACCCCAGAAAACGGCCTAATTGCCCTTAAAAACAAGGCAGATTGCTTGGACTGCGAGGGCTTTCCCCTGCCCGATTGAGTCCATTCCTTCGTTGGTCGTAGCCTTGATGCCCACCTGGGACGGGGAAATTCCGATGATTCCCGCCACCTTGGCCTTCATGGCGTCGACGTGGGCCATCACCTTCGGGCGCTCGCCGATGATCACGATATCGACATTCCCGACGACCCATCCGCCGTTGGCCTTCGCTTCGGCGACGGCCTTCTGCACGATGACGGCGGAATCCAATCCTTTGATGGCGGCGTCGGTGTTCGGAAAATAATGCCCGATGTCGCACAAGCCAGCGGCTCCGAGGATTGCATCGGCGACGGCATGTAGCACCACGTCGGCATCGGAATGCCCTTCCGGACCGACTTCCGAAGGGACATTCACACCGCCTAAGACGCAGGGGCGACCAGCGACCAGGGGGTGAATGTCATACCCGAGACCGACTCGAAAAGCTGGCTGGGGCTGGTTCATGCCCCGTTCTTAGGCGATATTATGGCCAAAGGGAAGCCCTTGCACAAAACCCTTGAAACGCCCTCCCCGAGGAGGCATTTTGTGGACCTGTTAGTGTTAAGGCGCGGTAGCCAAGTGGTAAGGCCGGGCTCTGCAAAAGCCCCATGCGTCGGTTCAATTCCGACCCGCGCCTCCAGTTTAAAACAAGAAGGGCGTCCCGAACCGGGACGCCCTTCTTCTTTCCTGAGACTGACCTTAGCGGACCGTCTTGCTGAGGTTGGCGACGCCGTTGACCTTCGAGTTCACGCGCAGGCGCAGGCCGTTGAGGCGGATGAAGCCCGTGGCGTCGTCCTGATTGTAAGCCTTGGTCGGGTCCGCTTCCATCGTGGCGATGTGCGGGTTGTAGAGCGAATGCGGGCTCTTGCGGCCGGCGACGTAGACGCAGCCCTTATAGAGCTTCACGCGGACGGTACCGGTGACATTGCGCTGCGACTCGGTGATGAGGGCCTGGAGGGCGAGGCGCTCCGGAGCATACCAGAAGCCGTTGTAGACGAGCGTGGCG
>CANCHK010000015.1 GCA_947377865.1 Opitutia bacterium
GTGCTCGCCCGCGGGTTGCGCGCCGTCGTCGAGGACCGCGTTCTCTTAGCTGGCAATAAGACCGTTATCTTCCGTTAAAAACAGCCCCCTTGGAGGGGTTTGGCGTTGGCGAGGATGAGCAGGAAAGGCAAGGTGAGCACACCCCTCGCTATGCGACCCCTCTGCGCCTTCCTCTTCGCGACCTCCGTCGCGTTCGCCGCCATTTCACCGGAGGAGATCACACCGACCAAGAAGGCCCCCTTCGTCCCGCCCGCCGAAGCGGCCCGTGGCGAACTCAATGATTCCATCAAGGCCTACATGGCCAAGGAACCTGGTACGTTCGGAGCCCACGCTTCGGCCCAGGATTTCCCCGGCACGGTAACGGCCAAGGAGCGCGTCACCCGCACGGTCGCCTACGACTCCAATCTCATCCACCGCTGGGACACCACCGCAGGCAACGCGCCTAATCTCGCGACGAGCCCCGATGTCTGGCAGGAGACCGGCCTCTACGCCGCCCCGGGAGAAGTCGTGGTCGTCAAAGTCGCATCGATACCGGAGAACCGCGTGGTCAAGATCATCGTGGGCTGCCACCGCGACAGCCTGCTCAAGCTAGACAAGTGGACCCGCTTCCCGGTGATCAATCGCACGTTCGAACTCAAGGTCGGTGAAAACAAGATCGCCAACGCGTTCGGCGGCCAGCTCTTCATCCAGAGCACCCACAAGGATTGGCGTAAGCCGGTGAAGGCCTCCCCCTCCACCCCGCTTCAGTTCAGCAACGCCGTCGCGATACCGACCTACGTACTCGGCAAGGATAGCCCCGAAACCTGGCTGAAGGCCAAGCAGTTGCCCGCCCCGTGGGTCACGCTCGTCGGCAAGCAGGTCATCCTCCACGTCCAGGCCTCCGAGGTGAAGAGGCTCAGCGATCCGAAAGGCCTGCTGGAGTGGTGGGACAAGGCGATGGCACTCGAAGACGACCTCATCGGACTTACCCGCCTTGCGCCGGAGCGCGTCGTCCCCGATCGCCAGATCTCCGCGGGCTTCATGCACTCGGGCTACCCCTTCATGTGCTGGATCGATCCCTCGCAGAAAGACAGCATCGACCTCCCCAAACTGACCAAGGAAGGCAACTGGGGTTTCTTCCACGAACTCGGGCACAACCACCAAAGCAAGACCTGGACCTTCGACGGCCAGACGGAAGTGACCTGCAATCTTTTCTCGCTCTACGTGATGGAGAAACTCGTCGGCAAGCCACAGGGCCGCGGCCATCCAGCGATGGAAAAGCTCGACGAGATGCTGGCGAAGCGCTTCGCCGCTGAGCCGAACAAGGGCCCGTTCGAACAGCTCGCGACGTTCGTTGTCCTGATTCGCGCCCATGGCTGGGCACCCCTGCGTGAGACGCTCCGCTCCTACGCCTCGGTCGCTACCCCCAAGGGCGCGACCAAAGAACAATTGCAGAGCATCTTCGCCGAACGCTACGGCAAGGCCGCCAAGGCCGATGTAAGCGAGTATTTCGAGAAGATGGGCTACCACGTCGAGTCGGCCGCTAAAGCAGCGCTCAAAGGATTCCCGGCCTTCAAGCCTACCCTGCCCACGCCGGCTAAGTGACACTGCGGCAACGGTTCGCAGGGTGATGCCTTCTGCCTCGCACTGCGGGCCGTTTTAAACTTAATACGCCTGCGTCGGCCCTCACCGACGTTTTCCGACCATGTCCCTCATTTCCCGCCTTTCCGCCCGCCTCCAAAATCACCCAAAGCGCATCGTCTTCCCCGAAGGCACCGATGCTCGCGTCATTCAGGCCGCCCGCCAGTTCGTCGTGAAGAAGCTCGGCGTACCAATCCTGATCGGCGACCGGCAGCGCATCAAGGTCAACGCCGCCCGCCTCAATATCAGCCTCGAAGGTATCCGTATCGTCGAACCGGAACGCAGCGACGAGCTGAAGAGCTTCGCGGAGAAGCTCGAATCCATCCAGCGCTACGGCAACACGAACCTACAGGGCAACCCGGCCGAACTGGCCCTTAACCCGAACTACTTCGCCTGCCTGATGGTCGCCACCGGCGGCGCCGATGCCTTGATCTCAGGTGCTACGCTACACGCATCCTCCGGCCTGCGTGCCATCCTCCAGGTGATGCCCCGCCAGGCTGGCGTCGAGACGGTCTCCTCGATGCAAATCCTCGAATCTGAAGAAGGTAAGTTCGGCATCGATGGCGTCCTCTTCCTCGCGGATTGTGGCGTCATCCCGGACCCGACCGCCGAACAGCTCGCCGACATCGCAGTCACCACCGCCGGCCTCGCCGGTCACCTGACAAACACGACGCCGAAAGTCGCGATGCTCGCCTACTCGACCCACGCCTCCAACCCTCGCCTCGCCTCGGTCAAGAAAGTCCAGGTCGCCACCGACCTCGCCCGCCGCAAGGCCCGCGAACTGGGCATCACCTGCGACATCGACGGAGAGATGCAGGCCGATGCGGCGATCAATCCGTTTGCGGCCCAATCCAAAGAAGTCGAAGGTGCCGTCGCCGGCCGCGCCAGCGTGCTGATCTTCCCGGACCTCAACTCGGGCAACATCGCCTCAAAGTTGGCCCAGCATATCGCCGACATCCCGGCCTATGGCCAGATCCTCACGGGCCTCGAACGTCCGGCGGCCGAGATTTCCCGCGGCGCCAGCGCCCATGACATCTTCGGCACGGCGGTCATCGTCGCCGCCCAAGCGGTCGATAAGTCCTACCTCTTCCCGAAGCTCAAAGACGGCCCCGCCGCCTGACCATGGCCGTCCGCAAACGTTTCGCCGAGAATGTCCCCGGGCTGCTGCTGCGCCCGATGAACCTCGATACGCGACGGATCTTCGTCGCGGCGACGCGCATGAACGACGGCAAGACGACCACCTGCCTCGGCCTCACGGCCGCCCTGCAGGCGATGGGTCTCCATGTCGGCTACATCAAGCCGATTGCCCAGCGCGTGGTGATGTCGGGCGAAGACCAAGTCGATGAAGACACGCTCCTCATCGACGGGCTCTTCGATCTCGATATTCCGATCGCAGCAATGTCTCCTGTGGCCATCGGCCCGGACTTCACGAAGCAATACCTCGAGAACCCCGACGAGATTGGCCCGCAGCTCAAGGACCGTATCTGCCGTGCGTTCGACCGTACGGCCTACGGCAAGGACATCGTGGTCGTCGAAGGCTCCGGCCACGCGGGAGTGGGTTCGGTCTTCGGCGCCTCCAACGCCGACAACGCCCGCGTGCTGGGCTCGAAGGCTATCATCGTCGCCGCTGGTGGCATCGGCAAACCCATCGATGAAATTGCCCTCAACAAGGCCCTCTTCGACAAGGCGGGTGTCGAGGTGGTCGGTGCGATTTTGAATAAAGTCATGCCGGACAAACTGGAGTTCATCCGCGATTTCGCCGGCCGCGGCCTGCGCAAACTCGGCGTACCTCTGCTGGGTGTCGTCCCACTGCAGGAGATGCTGGTCTACCCGAACCTCGACCAAGTAGCCGACGAGACCAAGGCCCGCTGGATCCATCAGCCCGAAGGCCTCCGTCGCGTGCGCCGCGTGGTTATCGGTGCGATGTCCGCCCGCCGCTGCGCCGAGTACCTCCGGACACCCGGCACCCTCGTCATCGTCCCGGGCGACCGCGAAGATCTACTCGAAGCCTTCCTCGCCGCCGCCGGTGCCAAGTCCCTCACGGGTGTGATTTTCTCCAATGGCCTACTTCCCAACGACGACATCGTGCGCCGCATGAAGGAAGCCGGCATCCCCATGGCGGCCGTCGAGGCCGAATCCTTCGCGGTCACGGCGCGCATCAATAACATGTCGGTGAAGACGATGCGTCAGGACGCCGATAAAATCCCGGTCATCCAGAAGATGATCTCGGAATCGGTCGACATCTCTGGCCTGCTCCGCTCGCTCTGAGGCGAGCCGGCCGACTCAGGCGTCCCGCTTATCGGCGGTGATCCGACCATACAACCAGGCGACGCCAAAGAAGGCGACCGCCACGGCGGCGCAGGCCGCGACACGTCCGAGCATGTCGGTGATGTCATGGGAGAGCACGCGAAGCGTCGCGACACCGAGGCCGACCAGTCCGATCATGCGCAGCGAGCGGGTCGCCTGCAGATGGCCGACCACGAAGGCGAGTACGGATGCCAAGGCCCAGAACAGCGAGACGCCCGCACCGGGCAGATGGGCCAGCATGAAGAAGGTCGAACCGAACAGCATCGCCGAACCGAGCGAGGCACGCTGGAACGTCCCCCAGCCGCCTTGGCCTCGGGTATGGATCGCCAGGACGTAAAGGAGGCAGGCCAGACCCAGCAGGACGAAGGGCGCCTGAATCAGGCCCAGTTCCCGGACACCCTGCAGCTTGATCAACAAAGCCAGGAGAACATGACCGACGAAGGCGCCGGCGGCGAAGAGCGAGAGGTCGGCGGGTTCGGTGCCGAGCCTACGTAACGACGAAGTCAGCCCGACCAGGAGCAGACCGCCGCACGCCCAGGTGAACGCCGCCATCGCGGCCGAAGGGCGCACGGGCTGCAATCCCTGCGGGAAACAGTGATACGAGACATAGTGGACAAAGGCGTAGAGGGTGACCGCGGTCGCGAACGAAAGCACGTGCCGCAGCGCCCTCGCTCCCGCACCTTCCTGCCCGATGAGCCGCCAAAGCGCGACCGCATTGATCAGCACGAACAGGCCGGCCCAGAAGATCGACCAATCCTTCGATTGCGTAAGGTCAAACACGACAAGGAATGCGGAGAAGACATAACCCGGCGCGGCGGCCCAGAGAAGCGCAGGACGGAAGCGGCCAGCGGCGACAAGCAACAGCACGAGCCACGGCCAACCGGTATCGGACTTAGGCAACTGCTCCTGCACGGCCAGAACGACGGCAGCTAGGCCAAGGATACCGAGCACGCGGCGGAATTTGCGCCAACCGGAGACGCGCTCCCAATCTTCGCGAAAAGCCAGCATGAGCCCCAAAGCCGCAACACCAGCCAACGAGACCCAAGGCTTCGCGGGAGGATGATCGATAAACGCGAATGTAGCGACGCCAGCGAGGGCCTCGGAAGACCAGCGGACGAGTTCCGAACGCGTGCGCGTCCCGACGACCAAGGTGGCGGCGGAGGCAAGCGCCCAGATCAGCCAGACGAGGTGCGGCTCAGCCAACCATGCGAGGCCGGCGGCGACGAAGCCGACAGCGGCCAGCAGCAGCACTTCGAAGACTAGCTGGCTGCGACCACGCTCCAACAACCCGGCAAGCGCCGCGACGGAAGCGATAAGGAACGAGACCGTGGCACGGTCGGTTTCGCCGCCAGTTGCCAAGAAGAGGGCGATCAACGAAGGAGCGAAGAAGCTCGCGAGCTGGAAAGCGGAACGGGCGTCGCGGCCGAGCAGGACGCCGTTGTCCTTCACCAAGCGCTCGCCGACCCAAAGCACGAGAAACGAACCCAGCGCGGCCAGTTGTAAGGGGAGATAATTCGCCTCCTTCGTCGGGATGGCCGCGTAGAGCAGCAGCAGGCAGGCCTGCGAACCAATCAACCCGAGCACGCCAGCGGAACCCCAGAGACCGCGCACCATCAGGATGACCCCGAGCAAGGCGACCAAGCCAGCACCCGTAGCCGTCGGCCAAGGGGCAGCACCGGTACCGACGGAGAAATAGACCGCGACCGCGGCGAAGATGACGGCGAGCTGACCAAACAGCTTACTACCCTTCCAAAGCGAGATGGCGCCAACCAGAAGGGCGACGAGGAACTGGACCAGCGCGGCGGAGGCGGCGCTTTCACAGACCCGCATCTTATCTAGGCCATACGTTGCCCATGCGGCGAACTGCCAGACGGCAAGACCTGACGCCGCCAGCACCTCTCCCAGATCGGCCCGCTTAGCCGACAAGCGGAGGCCGCCCCAGAAAAGGCCGGCCCCGACCAAAGCGACTTCCAGCACGCGTACGATAGGCGGGATAGCGGAACGAAGATTGAGCCAGATGCCGAGGAAGACGACCGCAGCCACGGCCAACACGCCGCCAACCCGCACCGCCCACCATGAGCCGAGTGCATATTCACCCTTAAGGCCTGAGGGAGGTAATAGCCCAAGGTCGCGAAGCCGCTCGAAGAAAGGGTCGGGTTGAGTGACGACAGGGATGCTAGGCGAGGGCTTGGGCGACGCCGGAGTCACAGCCTGGATCGGCGTCACCGGCAAAGGTGGAGCTACGGCCGGCGTAGACGCCTCCCGAGGGCTTTCGCCTGAGGTCAAGATGCGGACGGTCTTCTCCAGCTCCTTGACCTGTCCGATTAACATGAAGAAACGCACCGGAAGGTAGAGCGAAATTACCAAGCAGAAACAGCCGGCGACCACGCCGAATAACTCTTCGAAGGGCATAGGCACGAGATTGCCCTCAAATTAAGGGGAGGCGAGGCTTAGCTTTCCTAAATAACATCGATGTAATCGATGAATCCGAACCGGGCTCAGCTGACGGAGTGACCACGCAGCCAGACGCTGACGATTTCCGGCTGGGCCGAGGACCCATCCCAGCGGAAAGCGACCAAGTCAGCAGGCTGGCCGACTGACAGCACTCCCCTGCCCCCGACGATTCGACCGGGAGCAGAGGTCAGCAGCCCGATAGCTTCGCCTAACATCAGCCCCACCTGGTTCACGAGCACAGGAATCGCGGCTGTCAAAGGCAGTGCCGCGCCGGCGAGGTAATTGCCGGTGCCATCGTCGATCGCCAGGAAACCATCAGCCCGCAGTTCGACCTTGCCGCCAATGGGGGTCTGGTACTTGCCCGCCGGTAGGCCGCCGAGCGTGACGGTATCGGAGACGACCAATGAGCGCTCGAGACCTTTAGCCCGGAGCATCGTCTTCAATTGGGCCGGGGTGAGGTGATGTCCGTCAGCAATGAACATGGCGATCAAGCGATCGTCCGCCAGCTGCGGCCAAAGATGGTTGTGACGGCGGTTCAGCATCGCATGTGAACCATTGCCGAGATGCGTCGAAAGGGTCGCGCCAGCATCGACCGCGGCGGCGATCTGCGCGGCATCAGCGGAAGTATGGCCAAGCGAGACGGTGACGCCGGCCTTCACAAGGTGGCGGATATACAAAGGAGCCTCAGGCCAGTGCGGCGAAAGCGTGACGAGCTTCACCAGTCCACCGGCGGCCTGCTGCCAGCGGTCGAATTCAGCGACGTCAGGCGAACGGACGTCCAACGCGGGGTGTGCCCCTCGCGGGCCATCCTCGGGGGCGATGTGCGGGCCTTCGACATGAATGCCGGCGACCATCGCGGCAACGTCAGGATGCTGAGCGCACGCCTCACGAATCGTCCGCAATGCCGCGACGATACGGGCTTCAGGCGCGGTGACGAGCGTCGGCAGGAAAGTCGTCACGCCGACCTTGAGCATCGCTTGGCAAAGGGCCTGCACGGTCACGACGTCGAGCGTGAGCCCATTAAGATCATGCCCGGCATAGCCATTAACCTGCAAGTCGACGAATCCGGCACTGAGCCACTGCTTCTCACCATGCTCCACAAAATCAATCGCCTTGATCACGCCGCCTTCGGTCGTGACCGCGACACCCCTGCCCGTCAAAGGATCGCGGCCAAGGATACGCTGGAAAGAGGCGGCGGACACGGGTCAGCGGGAAAGCTCCGAAGCAGCCGCCTCGTCAACATACAGCGTACAATCGGTATGCTGCTGGACAATCGAGGCGGGACACGCTGGGGTCACCGGACCTTCGACCGTGCCCTTGACGGCGGCGGCCTTGCGCTTGTCCGGCACGGAAAGGATGAGGCACGCGCTCTTCATGATCTGACGGATGGACATCGAGACGGCCTGCTTCGGCACGTCGTCGAAGGTCGGGAACCAGCCTTCGCCGAACTGCTGCTGGCGACAGGCGTGATCGAGGTTCACCACGATGTACGGGACTTCGGTCGCGAAGTCGGCGGGCGGGTCGTTAAAGGCGAGATGGGAATTCTCGCCAATGCCAGCGAAACAGAGATCAATCGGACAGGCCGTGATGCGGTCGTTTAGGCGCTTCAGCTCGGCGCCCAAGTCCTTAGCATCGCCGTCTACCGGAACGAACTCGGGCTTGGCCGGAAGCTGGCTGATAAAACGTTCGCGCAGGTATTTGCGGAAGCTGGCGCCATGCGACTCCGGTAGGCCGACATATTCGTCGAGATGGAAGACCGTGACCTTGGACCAGTCGATGCCTGGCTCCTTGACGAGACACTTCAGCGTCTCGAACTGGCTGGCACCGGTGGCGACGATGATGTTCGCTCGGTCCTTCTTGGCCAGGACGTCGCGGAGCACCTTGGCGCCCTGCGCGGAAGCGACCTGGCCCATGGCCACAGCGTCTTTAAGTTTCTGAATCTTCATGGAGAGGGGATCCCAAGACACTGCCCTAAGCGCACCCTCGGGCAAGCGCCTATCCAAGCCCTATTCGGCAGGAAACCTCCGATTAACCGACAAGGTTCACGCCGCGCATCGTGCCGTTCGACGACGCGAACTTATCCGCATCGATGCCCATTCGCTGAAGCATCGTGACGAAGAGGTTCGGCAGCGGATAATTGCGTTCGGTGTCGAAGACGTGGTGCTGTCCGTGATTGAAGCCGCCGCCCATCAATAGGGTCGGCATGTTGGTCGTCGTATGGGCGTTCGCGTTGCCGAAATTGCTGCCGTAGAGGATCATCGTGCGGTCGAGCAGCGGTGCACCGTCCTCCTTCGAGGCTTTGAGGTCTTCCATGAGCTTCGCAAGCAGTCGCATGTGCATGCTGTCGATATCCTTGAGCTGGGAAAGCTTCTTGGCCGACTTGCCGTGGTGCGAGAGGCTGTGGTATCCGTCGGTCGTTGTATGGACGTGATCAATGTCGAGGGCCGGGGTGTTCACGCTATCCAGCATGAGCGTTACGGCGCGGGAGGAGTCAGTCTCGAAGCATAGGCGGGCCATGTCGTACATCAGGCGGACCTTATCCATGTACTCCTTGGGGCTGCTCGGATCGAGGGGTGCGGATGTCCGTGCCACCGGACGGGGCTTCTTTTCCCACTCCTTGGACATCTGCATGCGCTGCTCGAGCTCGCGGACGCTGGTGAAATACTGGTCGAGACGGTCGCGATCCTGCGCGCCCATCGTGCGGCGAAGCTCGCCGGCCTGACCGCCCACGGCGTCGAGGATACTCTGGCCAAGCTGAAGGCGGCGCTCCTGGGCCTGCACTTCGGTGGCGGAACCGCCCATGAACATCTTACGGAAGACCTCCGAGGCTTTCTCCTCGGTCGGAATCATCACGCCGCCAGCCGTCCAGGAAAGGCTGCGCGAGCCGCGGGAACAGTTGACCCCGAGGGTCATCGCCGGGAAGCGCGTCAGATGGCCGATGCGCTCGGCCATGAACTGGTCGAGCGAGATCGTGTTGCGGAAACCGCCGCTGCTCGGATGCGGAGCCGCGGTCAGGAAGCAATTATCCGCCGGGTGGCCGCCGTCGACGTCGGGATGCGAGACCCCGGAGAAGACGCTGAAATCCTTGCGGTGCGCCTGCAGGAGTTCGAGGTACGGGGAGGCCTTGTAGTCCTTCCCTTTGCCCGTGGGGAAAAAGTAGTCGGGCACGAGACCCAGGTTATTGCAAATACCTAGCATGCGGCGGGGCTTCGCAGCGGACGGGGCGGCGGCTGCGAAGGCCGGAGTCATCGCATCCAGCATCGGCAGTGCGAGCAGCACGCCAGTACCGGCTAGGAACCGACGACGGGAGACGGCGCGCTTGAAAGCGACGTAAGGCGTATTGGTCGGATTAAGGGACGAAGAGGACATGGGGTATGAGATTACTTATTAAGAAAAAGGTCGCTGGAGACAAGCCCGTGGACGAGATCGCGGACGCCATAACGGCCGCCCTTGGCCTGATCGAGGACGGCCTCGACCTTCGCACGATCGGAGAAGCCGACCGGCGCACCGGTCGCATAGACGGCCAGCTGGCCGACGATATTGCGCGCAAGCTGACGCTCATCGGTGGCGACGATCTTCTTGAATTCGCGAATGTCCTTGAACTTCTTGCCATCGAGTTCGCCGTAGGTCTCGACCCCTAGGGCATTATGGAAGGCATACTTCTGTCCATTCTTGCCGATGCCGATCTCAGGGGTCTTGCCATCGAGCGCGCGGTAGCGGTCGCGGAAACCACCCATGACATCGAAACTCTCCAAGGCGAAGCCGGGCGGATCGATCTTGGTGTGGCAGGAAGAACAAGACTCCAACGTGCGGTGTTTATCAAGCTGCTGGCGGATGGTGACGGCACCGCGGGTATCGGGTTCGACGGCTGGCACACTGGCAGGCGGGGGTGGCGGCTTGCGACCAAGGACGCGCTCCATGATCCACGCGCCACGCGTGACCGGCGAGGTAGTCGTGCCGTTGGCGGTCACCTTGAGGACCGCAGCCTGTGTCATGAAGCCGCCACGCACGCTGTCCTTCGGCAGCGTGACCTTCTGGAGCTTCGCGCCAGCCACGGGCGGCAGCTGATAAAGCGTAGCGAGCCGCTCGTTCACGAACACGAAGTCGGCGTCCACGACATTACGTACAGGATAATTGCCACGCAGCAGCTCAGCGAAGGTGGCATGACTTTCATCGCGGGCCGATTCGACGAGATGGTCATCGAGATAATAATCCGGATAGAGGAGATTGTCTGGGTCGTTGGCGCCGGACTTGCGCAGATCGAGCCAGTAGTCGGTAAAGGTGTCCACAAAGCGGGCGGAGCGGGCGTCGGCGAGCAGGCGCTCAGTCTGCACACGCAAGGTCTTTGGGTCATGCAGCGTGCCGGCAGCGGCCAAGGCGCGGAGCTCGGCATCAGGCGGCGAGTTCCAGAGAAAGTAGGCCAGGCGGGCGGCCAAGGCATGGTCGTCCAATCGGCCGGGCTTTTCCTGGAGGTAGAGATAGGAAGGCGAGCAAAGCACGGCGGTGTAGCCAGTCAGCATGGCCTCGGCGAACGTGCTACCCGACTTCATCGCACCCAAGATAACGGGCAGGAAGCGGACTTCTTCCTGTGCTGACACCGGCGAGCGGTAGGCCTGCTTAACGAAGCGGCGGAGGAGGCGTTCGGCCTCCTTCGGCGCGTCCTTCGTCTCGACGTCGTAGCGAAGGGGCGACCCCACGGCCCGCTTCGTCGGAAGATTGTCGAACAAGACGGCGTAGGGCGCAGCGGGCCACTTAGGGGCGAGCGGGCCTTCCACCTCAATCCAGCGCATCACCAAGCCCGGCTGGCCCTCAGGCGTCGCCAGAGGATTCTGCGCCCGACTGGCGCCAGGGCGGGAGCGGTAGAAACGGACGGCGTCAATCCGGATGGTCTCACCAGCCTTGAGGACGACATCGAGTTCGTTAACGGTCACCTCAGGATTGAAATCAACGTTGCCGATGCGGCGAAGGATGCGGGGATGCGTGAGTGCGTAGACCGTCACAGGCTCCGGTCGGTGGCCCTTGGAGATATCATCGAGATCGGGAATGTACCAGCGTGCCGTCCCCTTGGCCGTCGGCTTGCCCGGCCCGACCCAAACGGAGTGGCCACAGAGCTTCAGCTTATATCTTCCGTCGGCCGGAGCTTGGAACGTACTGAAACTCGGTTCTATCGGCTCGTAGGCACCGTGGACGACGCCAACCCCTTCCTCGTCACGGAGCTTAGGATCCGACTTTCCAACAGTCATCTTTGCGTCGCCACGACGCACGTCCGGCTGACCGGCGAAACCGAGCGTCGGGAAAGTGGCGCGCTCGGGGGAGGTGTTGAACTCGGAGAACTTCATCTTGCCGGTGTAGCTGCCCTGCTGACGGGCGTAGTATCGCTTGGGCGAAGCATCAGGCTTCTCGATAGAAGAGACAAAAGCGGAACGTAGGCCTTCTTCCGCGGCGGTGAGGTAGCGTTGCAACTGCACGTGCGAGACGTCGAGGGCCTGACCGGTCTTATTGAAGCGGAACGCCTCGGTATCTTCAGGCAAAATCTCCTTCAGATCGAGCCAAGGCGCCTGCAGGAGATCGCGCACGGCGTTCTCGTATTCGAAACGGTTCATGCGACGCTCGACGGTTCGGCCTTGGGCGACGATGCGAGCGTCGTCCTGACGGACGAGGAAACCAGAAAGGTCGCCGAGGTAGGCCGTCTGTTGCGCCTTGTCTGGTCGCGGCTTCTTCTTGGGCGGCATCTCACCGCTGGCCGTCCGGTCGAAGACCTTGACCCAGGTCTCGAAAGTCTTGCGGTCGGTCAGGTCGGACTTGAGGGCCGTCAGGTCGAGACCGCCTTTCTTGGCGTCGGCGTCATGGCATTCGACGCAATTCTTCTCCAGGAAGGGAGCGACCGCCGCCGAGGAAGCCAGGGACGACAGGCAGGCGAGAAAGACGACGACGCGCGAAAGCATGGGAAGCAGCCATTGAGACAGCGGAACGGCGGTCGGGTTGCCAAGGCAAACCACCCAACAATAGGCACTTTTTCCTAGATTTAAGCCCCAAGCGTCAGTCGTTGTGCCGCACTTCACTCACGGGTGCCTTTGGGCATGCTCTCCGTCATCCGTTCCGCGGCCTTGGTCGGTGTCGAAGCCGTTCCTGTCGAGATCGAGGTCAACACCGGGGAGCTCGGCGAAAATGGCCTCTGGCTGGTGGGACTACCGGATGCGGCGGTCAAAGAATCCGAGGAACGGGTGCAGTCGGCGCTGCAGAACAGCGGACTCCGGCTGCCAGAGACACGCACGACCATCAACCTGGCGCCAGGCGACCTGAAGAAGGAAGGCGCAATCTACGACCTGCCCATCGCCCTCGGCATCGCGGCTTCGACCGGCCAGCTCGATCGATCATTCCTGAAGCACTACCTCATCGCGGGCGAACTCGGGCTGAGCGGGGCGACGCGTCCCGTCCGCGGCGGGGTGGCGATGGCGATCCTGGCCAGGAAATCCGCCCTTCGCGGCGTCATCCTGCCACGTGCCTCGGCCGAGGAAGCCTCTTTGGTCGGCGGCATCGAAGCCATCCCGGCCGACACGCTCGACGGAGCGCTCCGCTTCCTCACCGGCGAAGCCAAGGTCGAACCGCTCACGCCGAAGCACGCACCGGAGGCATCTTCGGCCGACGGGCAACCCGATTTCGCTGAGGTCAAAGGCCAGACAGCCATTCGCCGGGCGGTGGAAGTCGCCGCCGCGGGCGGACACAACCTACTCATGATTGGCCCGCCGGGCTCAGGGAAGTCGCTCATCGCGAAACGCATCCCGACAATCCTGCCGGCGCCCGATGCGGAGGAATTCCTCGAGATCCTCGGCGTGCATTCGGCCGCGGGCATGGGGCTCGCTGACGCCCGGCGCGGTTGGCAAAGGCCGTTTCGCTCACCGCACCACACCATCAGCGATATCGGCCTCATCGGCGGCGGCAGTATCCCTGGGCCAGGCGAAGTCTCACTCGCGCACCTGGGCGTGCTCTTCCTCGACGAACTCCCGGAGTTCCGCCGTTCAGCGCTCGAGGTATTGCGCCAACCACTGGAAGACGGCCAGGTCACGGTGTCGCGCGCGGCGGCCAAAGTCACCCTTCCCTCGCGCCTGATGCTCGTGGCCGCCATGAACCCTTGCCCCTGCGGACACCTCGGCGACCGACGACGCGAATGCCGCTGCTCGCCGATGCAGGTGCGTAAATACCGCGGTAAGATTTCAGGACCGCTACTCGATCGCATCGACATCCAAGTCGAAGCACCGGCCCTCACCTTAGAAGAGCTACGTGACGCCGCACCCAGCGAAGCCTCCGCCGCCATCCGCGCTCGCGTCGAAACGGCGCGAGTGAAACAACGCCTTCGCTTCGGCAACCGGACGGGCGGATGCAATGCGCTTCTCGGCGGGCGAGAATTGCGCGAGTATTGCGCGCTGGAAAAAGCCCAGGGCGACCTCCTCCAGCAGGCGATGGAGAAGCTGGGGCTGTCCGCTCGGGCCTACGACCGCATCCTTCGCGTCGCCCGCACCATCGCCGACCTCGCAGGTGCCGAACGCATCGCCACGGCCCACCTATTGGAGGCCATCCACTATCGTTCGCTGGACCGAAACTGAAAACGCTCGCCCACCCTCGGAAAATGCCTCCAATGAGGCCCTCCCCATGAAAACCCTGCATAAGCTCGGGCTCGTCTGCCTGCTCGGCCTTCTCGCCCTGCCGCTCAGCGCCGCCGAAAAGATCCGCGTCCTCATCCTCGACGGCCGCAACAACCATGACTGGGTCCGCACGACCGAGTCCTGTAAGGCCACCCTCGAAGCCTCCGGCCTCTTCTCCGTGACGGTCTCCACCGCCCCCGCCGCCTTCGCCAAGGCCAAGCCGGCCAAGCCCAAGCCCGGTGACGCCGCCGCTAAGAAGGCGTTCGACGCCGCGATGAAGGAATGGAATGCCGAAGAAGCCGCCTTCACTCAGGCTCACGCAGCAGAATGGGAACAGTGGTCCCCGAAGTTCGCCGACTACCAGGTCATCGTGAACAACTACAACGGCCCGGAATGGGGCACCGCAATGAAGGACTCCTTCACCGAGTTCGTCATGAACGGCGGCGGACTCGTCAACGTCCACGCGGCCAACAACGCTTTTATCGGCTGGGATAATTTCAATGAGATGATCTGTGCTGGCTGGCGCGACGCAAAGTTCGGTAGCCGCATCGCAGTCGACGACAAGACCGGCCACGCCGTCGCACTCGTCGACGCCGACGAGAAGATCACGACGAAGGGCTTCGGTTCTGGCCACGGCGCGAAGCATGTCTTCACGCTCAAGACCCGGGACGCGTCCCACCCGATCATGCAGGGACTTCCCGCCGAATGGCTCCATGCCACCGACGAACTCTACGGCCGCATGCGCGGTAGCGCCGACCACATGCACGTGCTCTCGAGCTCCTACTCCAAACCTGACGCCGGCGGCACCGACTTGCATGAACCGATGGTCTGGTTCGCTCCATTCAACAAAGGCCGGGTGGTGACCACCTCGATGGGCCACCTCTGGGTCGGCGATACGACCTTCGACGCCCTGCATTGCGTGGGCTTCCAGACGATCCTCGCCCGCTCCACCGAATGGGCCGCGACCGGCAAGGTCACCCTGCCCGTCCCTGAAGGCTTCCCGACCCTCGACAAGACGAGTGTCATCGAGCCGTCCAAGGTCGTCTGGAAGAAGTAAGCTTCTCGCTGAGTTCCCGGACGAAGGCCCGCCATCGTGCGGGCCTTCTGCTTTTTCAGGCGAAGCGGCGCATCGCCACGCCGACGGTCGCACAGATTTGCTCGGGCGAAAGGCTGATGCTGACGTGTAGGCATTTCTCCGTGGCAAGATTCGGACGCTCCAATGTGGCGAGCTGGCTTCCGAGCAAGCCGGGCGGCATGAAGTGCCCTTTGCGTGCATCAAGGCGCGCCTGCAGAAGCTCTTGGCTTCCGTCGAGGAAGATGAAGAAGAGTTCGGGGTCTCCTTCACGTAAGCGATCGCGGTAGGACTTCTTCAAAGCGGAGCAGGTGACGACCATCGCTTCGCCACGGGCTTTGCCTTCGGCAAGACGGGCGGCCATCACGGCCAACCACCCGGCGCGGTCGGCGTCGGTCAAAGGCATGCCGGCGCTCATCTTAGCCACGTTCTCCGGTGGGTGAAAGCTATCGGCCTCGATGAGTGTAGCACCAGTACGCTGGGCATAGATCTCCGCCACGGTGCTCTTGCCGCAACCGCAGACACCCATGAAGACGAGATTAGGATGCGCCATCGCTGCTCAGAGGCTAATCGTACGACCTTCGCGGAAAGACTGGTCCGCCGCAGCGACGATGCGCATCGAGTTCACGGCGTCACCCATGTGCGCGGTGAGGTCAAGGTCCTCACGAATGGCCTTTTCGAAATAAACCTGCTCGCGTTCGCACAATCCGTCATGACCGGGATCGGCCTCGGTCGGCACAATCTCGTCGGGCTTGGTGAACTTACCGTCGGCGCCGAGCTGGGAAGAATGCACCTTCAGCGCCTGCGCAGCGGAGTGCGAATCGACGTCGGCGGAATTACCCGCCTGCGAAGCCTTACCGGCGACAATGGAGACGCAGCCCTTCGGGCCGATGACGTCCTTCACGAAAAAGGCCTCCTCAGACATCATCGGACCCCAACCTGCTTCGTACCAACCCACTGAGCCGTCGGCGAAGGTGACCTGGAGCTGGCCGTAGTTAACCATGCCCGCCGGGAGTTCGTCGGAAAGGCGGGCGCCGATGCCCGAGACGCGCACGGGCCGGCTGCCGGTCATCAGGCACATCACGTCGACGTAATGGACGCCGCAGTCGACGATGGGGCTGCAGGTCTGCATGAGCGACTTGTGGGTCTTCCACATGTCGCCGAAACTCTGCTGGTTGAGGTTCATGCGCATGACGAGCGGCTTACCAAGCGTCTGCACGGTCTTGATGAACTGGGTCCAGGCTGGATGATGGCGGAGGATGTAACCGATGACGACCTTGCGCTTCACTTCCTTGGCCTTGGCGACAATCTGCTCCGCCTCGGCGACGGTGACGGCGAGCGGCTTCTCGACGAAGACGTGACAGCCGGCCGCGAGCGCGGCGACGGCGTATTCGGCATGGGTGTCAGGGTAGCTCGAGATCGAGACCGCATCGGGCTTCGTGGCCTTGAGCGCAGCATGAAAGTCGCCGAACTCCGCATAACCGCCGCCCAGCTCGGCGTTAAGCTTGGCCCGGGAATCGGCGGAGCGGGTGACAAGGCCGACAATCTGGAAGCCGGGAAGTTTATGGTAAGCGAGGGCATGCGAACGGCCCATGTGGCCGGCGCCGACGCAGAGAACACGGATGGGAGACTTGCTCATGCGCCGAGCATCACCCTTCCTCTCTCCGCTTCAAGTCGGGAGAAGCCGCTGGCTCGAGATTAATCGACTGATTAGTTCGGTAACGGCTGGCCGACACCCTTGGCCCTCTGCACCTCGAGCAAGGCCTTGAGCCGCTCGACGATCTCCGGGTGTTCCTTGGCGACATTGCTGCGTTCGCCAGGATCGGTCTGCAGGTCGAACAGCCGCGGACCGGACTGGTCGCGACTATCGTTGTCCTGCTCGGATTCGGAACCCAGTAATGCGACGATCGGGCCCTGTGCTTTCTTGCCCTTGGCTGGCGCGCCGACACCGGAGATAAACTTCCAGCGTGCGTCGCGAATCGAAAGCTGGTTACCCTGCGTGCTCGAAATTAGCGTCTCGCGACCGGCGCCACCGCTGAGGGCCGCGGTGGTGTCAACAGAGTCCAACTTAAGGAAGTCGGCGGGGTCGCCACCGGCGACCTTGGTAAAGACGGCAGGGAGATCGACCTGCGACATCAAGGCGTCGGAGACCTTACCGACAGGAGTATGGCCCGGCCAGCGGGCGATGAAGCCAACACGTGTTCCTCCTTCCAGGATGCTGTATTTGCCACCACGGAAGGGGCCAGCAGGCGTATGGCCGGCCTGCTTATTCAATTCGACAGCCTTATCCTTATAGCCGTCATCCAGCACCGGACCATTGTCGGAAGAATAGATGACGAGCGTGTTCTCGGCGAGGCCGTGCTTGTCCAGTTCGGCGAGGATGCGGCCGGCTTGGTCATCGAAAGCCACCACGGCATCGCCGCGCGGGCCGAGCGGCGTCTTCCCGGCATAGCGTGGATTGTGCACGCGGGGGACGTGGTTCTCGTGCGAAGCGTAGTACAGGAAGAAGGGCTTATCTTTGTTATGCGCGATGAAGCCGCAGGCCTTGTCGGCGAAGGTATCGCCCATCGTCTCGTCGTTCCAGAGCGCCGACTTGCCGCCCTTCATCCAGCCGATGCGGCCGACGCCGTTCACGAGCGCCATGTTATGACCATGCGACCAATCCATCTTCAACTTCGCGCGTTCGGCATCGGTGGTCAGATCAGGGTCGCCCGGGTAAGCCTGCTTGTAGCTGACTTCGATTGGATCTTTGGGGTCGAGGCCCACGACGGAGCCATCCTCGACGAATACTGTCGGCACGCGGTCGCCGGTGGCGGCCATGATGAAGGAGTAAGTGAAGCCGATCTGGTTGGGCGAAGGGTCGATCTTCTTGTTCCAATCGACGTCGCCGGAGCCGAGGCCGAGGTGCCACTTACCGACCACGCCCGTGGCATAACCCAGCTTAGCAAGGCTGGCTGCCATCGTCGGACGGCCTGGCTTGATGATGAGACGCGCGTCGCCGGGCAAGACGCCGGTTCCCTGACGTCGCCAGGCGTATTCCCCGGTCAGGAGGGAGTAGCGGGAAGGTGTGCACGTCGCGGAAGTGCAGTAGCCGGCGGTGAAGCGGGTGCCCTGTGTGGCCAACTTATCGAGGTTCGGCGTCGGGATGACCTTCGAACCATAGCAGCCGAGATCGCCCCAGCCGATGTCATCGGAGTAGAGCAGGACGATGTTGGGCGGGCGCTTGTCGGCCGCGAAGACGGAGAAGACGCAAGCAAGGGCAACCAGGGGCAAGAGGCGCATAGCCATCTTCTAGGCCTAGGGCCGAAGGAAATAAAGCCATGAGATGGGGAGCGGCACCCCTTGCTTGCAAAACCTGCTCATAACGCCCAATCAGAAGGCGAACATGCGTTTCGCCAAATATCACGCCCTCGGCAACGACTACCTCGTCCTCGAGCCCAAGGACTGTCCTACCCTCTTTTCGCCCGAAGCCATCCGCAAGGTCTGCCACCGTCACTTCGGCCTGGGCTCGGACGGCATCCTGTACGGACCGATTGAACGCACCGACGGCACCTTTGGCCTCCGCATCCTGAACCCGGACGGCTCCGAGGCCGAGAAATCCGGCAACGGAATCCGTATCTTCTGCCGTCACCTCCTCGAGACCAAGCGCATCAAGGAAGGCCAGGAGTTCCGCCTGCATACCATCGGTGGCATCGTCCGCTGCGAAGTCTTCGAAGGAGGCAACCGCATCCGCGTCGAGATGGGCAAGGTCTCCTTCCGCGCACCGGTCATCCCTCACGTCGGTGCTGACCGCGAAGTCCTGGGCGAAGAGATTACCGTCCTCGGCAAGACCTTCAAGTATTGGGCCGCCACCGTCGGCAACCCGCACTGCGTCATTCCGGTAGACGACCTCACGCCTGATCTCGCCAAGACCTACGGACCGCACCTTGAGGTGCATCCGAATTTCCCGAACCGCACCAATGTGCAGTTCATGAAAATCATCGACCGCAAGAACGTGCGGATTGAGATCTGGGAACGCGGCGCGGGCTACACGATGGCCTCCGGGTCCTCCTCTTCGGCTTCGGCTGCCGTGGCCCGTAAAATGGGCCTAGTTGACGCAGATTTGACGGTAAATATGCCTGGAGGTCAGATTATCATTGGCATCGGCGATGACTATTCCATCGTGATGACAGGCCCGACGACCCCCGTAGGCATCTTCGAGATGCACCCAGGAGTCCCGGTCCAAGACGTCGCCGTCTAAGGCGAACCGTCTTCCCACTAGGTTTTCCCTCCTTTGGCGCGTCCTTTCGGACGACGCTTTTCACCGCACACCCTCACCATGGCGCCGCGTCAGCCGTTGCCCAACATCTCCGAAGACGATCTCATCGATCTCGCTGGCGGGGCGACCGTGCTCCTCGCCAAGGAGCTGGTGGCCAAGGGCAAGGTGAAGAAGGCCCTTTGGACAGCCCCGGTCGCGGAAGCCCTTGTCGACGACGGCACGGAATCCCGTGAAGCCCGCTGGAACCTCCGCTCGGTCACCTTCCAACGAAACGAATGTGGCTGCGAAGTCTCCGTCGGACGGAGAAAACTCTGCGTGCACTCGGTCGCCGCCTACCTCGTCCTCGCCACCAAGGAAGGCTATATAAAGCCTGAGTCAGCGGCACCCCCGAAGCCGCCTGCGCCGCCCGGCAAACCGGCGGCAGCAACCACGACGAAAGAAAAGACGGCGGACACAAAGAAGGAAAAGTCAAAGGAAGCGGAAACGACCCCGGCAGGACCCCGGCTCAAATCCCTCACTCTCTCGGAAAAACGCGGCACGCCCATCGAGGTGCGCTTCATCATTCCGCCCAACATCGTCACGGCCGCCGCGCGCGACGAGATTATCTGCCGACTTGAACTCCGCGTCGACGGCGCCCAGGTCGCGCCGGAGAACCTCGACCGCAGCAAGGCCTGGACCATCGAGCCTGACACGGTCTTCTTCTTGGCGATCCTCGAGAACCTCTGCCACGGCAAGCTCCAGGGCATCCTCCCCCTCACGCGCCGCCACCTGCGCCAGCTCCTCGCCATCGGCAAGGGATTGAAAATCTTCCGCATGGCCAACGCGCCCGAGACCCCGCTGGCGTGGGACGGCGACCACCTCGACAAGGTCCACGAACACCTCGACGAACCCGTTGCGACGCCGCAGACCAATGCCGCTGGTGAAACCCCCGACGACGGACCCGAGGAACAGGAAGTCCGCTCACAGGAACGTGGCCGCGACGACCGCCCGTGGGTCGACGGCTCGATGAAGTGGCTGCGCATTCGCCTGCCCCAGCAGTCTTCCGGCCCGGTCGCCGAACTCCGCGACGTGCTGCAGCGCAGCGGCTTCACGCTCGAGACCACCACCCGTGAGTGGTACCTCGCCGGCACGATTCAAGTGCTCAACTTCCTCGCCCGCCATCACAAGCTGCTGATGACGGACAACGGTGCGTTCTTCACGCACAACCTTTCGCACTCGCTCCGCAACGTCGACCTCGCCAAGGCGAAGTGCGATGCGTCCGAAGAGAACGACGGCTTCCGCTTTGCCATCGGCATCGACCCGGAAGGCAAGTCCCCGAAGGTCATCCAAGAGGCCCTCTCCAGCGGCCGCATGTTCTTCTACACCGACCAAGGTCCGCGCCTCATCACGCCAGAGCTGATGGAGTCGATCCGCAACGCCCAACGTCGCATCACCGGCGAATCCAAGCGCGACGTCGACCTAGACCTCAACCTGAAGATCGGGTACGCCGACCTCGCCAGCGCCGACGCCATCGCCGAGGAACTGCAGGCCGCGTTCGCGCCGCCCGAGACCTGGAGCAAGCGCTCCTCGGCAATCCGTAACCTTTCGAAGCTGCAGCCTGCACCTATCCGCGAGGAGCTCAGCAAAATGCTGCGCATCTACCAGCAGGTCGGCGTGGCCTGGCTCTGGCATATTCATAATAATTCACTCGGCGGCCTCCTCGCCGACGAGATGGGCCTCGGCAAGACCGTGCAGGCTTTGGCATTCATGGAAGCGCTACGCCAGCATCGCCCCGAAGACGGCCCCTGCCTGGTCGTCTGCCCCGCCTCGCTCGTCGAGAACTGGCGCCGCGAAGCCCGCCGCTTCACCCCCTCGCTAAAGGTCCTCGCGCACCACGGCCAGAACCGCTTCACCGCGCAGGAGTACCTGCAACGTTTCGACCTCGTTATCACGTCCTACGGCACGCTCTCACGTGACATCGCCGCATTCTCACTTATCACCTGGGGCGCCGCAATCTGTGACGAAGGCCAGAATATCAAGAACGCCCGTGCCCAGGCCGCCAAGGCGGTCAAACAGCTGGTCGCGAAAGGCCGTTACATCCTCACCGGCACACCCGTGGAGAACTCGCTCGAAGACCTGCGCTCACTCTTCGGCTTCCTAATGCCGGGCTACCTGCCCAAGCCTGAAGAACGCATCCAGGCCGAAGAACGCAAATGGCACGACGACCGCCTGCTGCAAATGGCCGCGCCTTACATCCTGCGCCGCTCCAAAGTCGCGGTCGCGCCTGAGCTGCCTGCGAAAATCGAGCAGATCGTCTACTGCGACTTCGAGGACAACCAGAAAAAGATCTACGACGAGATTCTCGAATCCACCCGCCAGGAGATTTTCGAGATGGAGATGGGGGGTGCCACGCAGGCCCGTATCCAGATGGCGGCATTCAACCAACTGCTCCGCCTCCGCCAGATTTGCGCGGACCCGCGCATCCTCGATCCAAAGATGGAAGAAGCCGACTCGGCGAAGCTCCAGGCGTTCCTCGAGCTCGTCGAAGAATCTAAGGATGCCGGCCACCGCATGCTGGTCTTTTCGACTTTCGTCACTGCGCTGCAGCTACTCAAAAAAGCCCTCGAGGATCGCGACATCCCCTACTGCTACCTCGACGGCTCCACCAAGGACCGCCAAGGCGTCTGTGACACGTTCAATTCCACGCCCACCATCCCCGTTATGCTCATGTCACTCAAGGCGGGCGGCACGGGCCTGAATCTGACCGGAGCGGACACCGTTATTCACTTCGATCCGTGGTGGAACCCCGCCGCCGAAGCCCAGGCCACCGACCGCGCCCACCGTATCGGCCAGACCCGTACCGTCACCAGCATTAAGCTGATTGCCGCCGGCACCATCGAAGAACGCGTCATGGAGCTCCAAAAGTCCAAGTCTGAGATGTTGCGTAAGCTCCTGACCGAATCAGACTCCGTCTCGTCCGGACTCAGCCTTGACGTCATCAAGGACCTCCTCCGCAAGGACTAACCCCATGCTTTCCACCCTCATTCGCCGCAACCGCCCCCGCAGCGAGATGTCCTTCCTCGAACACATCGAGGATCTCCGCATTTCCCTGATGCGCGTGCTCGGCGTCTTCGCCATCGGCGTGGCCATCGCACTGGTCTTTTACAAAGAGATCCCCCAGCTGCTACAGCTGCCCCTAGAATGGGCCAAGCAGATCGACCCCGAAGGTATGTCCCAGCCTTCCGTCCAGGGCGACCTTCTCTTTCTCGGAGTCCTTTCGATTCCTTCCTGGCTCGTCAGCGTACCAGCAATTTCAACCCAGCTTCAGGAAACCCAGTTTATGGGCGTCTGGTCCGTGCTGATGTATGCGGCGATTGCCGCTGGCATTGCCATCGCCTCACCGGTTTTTCTCTACGAAGTCGTCCGCTTCGTCGGCCCAGCTCTCAATAAAAAGGAACGCCGCGGGCTCATCCCTTTCTGTGCCGCCGGCCTGATTCTGTTTCTGATCGGAGCAGCCCTCGCCTTCTTCTGGCTCACGCCGATGTCCATCGTGGTCGTGCACCACGTCGCCCACGGCATGGACATCCGGATTAACTGGCAGGCCTCCGACTACTACTCGCTGGTGGTGATGATGTCTTTACTCACAGGCCTTTGCTTCCAGTTCCCCCTCGCCCTCATCATCATCATGTGGCTCGAGATCGTCCGACCGATGACGCTCCTGAAAGCCTGGAGAGGCATGTTCGCAGGCATTACAATCGGGGCCATCCTGATCACACCGATCGGCGACTTCATCTCGCTTGCTATCCTAGTAGCGGCACTCTTCGGCCTCTACCTCATCGCGATTTTCGTCGGCTCGGTGATTGTCCGCCGTAAGCGCATCGCCCGCGGCGACAAGCCCAACCCCGAAGATGACGATCTCCCCGAAGACGATGATGACGAGGACGAGGATGAAGATGACTCCCGCCCGAAACGCCAGAAGCCGGTGGCTCCTTCCGACAGCAGCCCAGCTCCGGCCAAGCCTAAGTCCACGCCTCCGCCTGCCGAAGGCGACCTTTCCTCCCTCGACTAAATCCATGACCATGCGACTGCTTTTCGCCCTCCTCGTCTCCACACTCTGGGCTTCGGCCCAGACGACCACCGTTGGCACGAAGCCCGCGGACCCTGCCGCAGCCACAGCCTCGCCTCCTGCGACCACCATCACCCAGACCATCCCGAAGGCGGCCGAGGCAGATGAAGATACCGGCGTCATCATCACGCCGTTCCGCTCCCTCACGCTGCCCGACGCCAAAGCCAACCGCACCTTCCAACTCTCCAAGGTGAACAAGCTCGGCTTCACCGAGACCTCCAAAGAACTGCAGCGCCTCTACTCGGCCTTCGCGACTCAACGCATCATCGACGGCTCGCCCGCCGGATCCAGCAAGGCCACCGGCTACCTCACCACTATCAACTACGCCCTCGTCCAAGACCTCGGAGATAACCGGTTCCTCGCCAAGGCCGCCTGGCCTGCCTCCGGACCCAACGAAGTCCTCGCCGCCGGCGTCGACACAATGGCCGTCCTGCTCCTTGATAAGCCCGCTAAGCTCGGTGATACGGGCAAAATCAGCGGCATGCACGTCGGCACAGTCGCCCTTCGCTTCACGGCGGACTACGCCCCGCTCGTCGGTAAACGCCTGACCCTTCGCCGGGAGGCTTTCGTCGAGTGCGCCACGCTCGAAGACTCCCCCTCCGGACTCCAGAAGTTCGTGGATGCGATCAACGCTGGCGCAGAGATGAGCGCGACGACCAACGAACAGATTTCTTGCAAGAAGTGCGGCGGTCTCGGCTTCACGCGCGAGGCCCAGAAAGGCCAGCTGCTCGACAAACGCGTCCCGTGTGCCGAATGCGCGAGCAGCGGTAAGGCGATTATCTCAGTCGAGACGAAGTTCGTCCCGTAACCCCTCCTGGGGGGAGTTTCGCCACATCCTGCGCTTGCGCACAGGCTTTTTCGTCCGCACATTGCGGCGTGTCCTCCCCGCTACACACCGGACTTGAAGCCCATTTCGCGGCGCTCGAGAAATTCCTCGCGGCGCAGGAACTCGCATTCGAACCCGAAGTCCGCCCGATGGTCCGCGACGCGCTCGCCCACCCGGGCAAACGCCTCCGCCCGCTCCTGGCCTTCGCATCGGGCGCCGGCGGCCCGCCGCCCGATGCGCTTGTCCGTGGCGCGGGCATCATCGAGCTAGTCCACCTCGCCACGCTCGTCCATGACGACGTCTTGGACGGAGCCGACACGCGCCACGGTAGCGACACGCCCAATCACACCCACGGTGCGCATGCAGCCGTACTTTTCGGCGACGCCCTCTTCGCCCACGCACTCGTACTCGCCGCCGACCACCCTACACCCGAGCTCTGCCGTATTGTTGCCCGGGCCTCCCGAGAAGTCTGCTCCGGCGAAGTCTGCCAGACGTTCTCGCGAGGTCATGACGACCTTTCCCTTGAAGATTATTACCGCCACATCCGCCTAAAGACGGCCGAACTCTTCGAAGGCGCCTGCCAGGCCGGGGCCCTACTCGCTGGATACCCATCGGAACACATCAAGTCATGCTCCCTCTTCGGGCGACACCTCGGCATCGCCTATCAGATTTACGACGACCTCGTGGACCTGCTGCAAGA
Source organism: Opitutia bacterium (assembly GCA_947377865.1). Lineage (GTDB taxonomy): Bacteria > Verrucomicrobiota > Verrucomicrobiia > Opitutales > UBA953 > UBA953. The sequence goes on from CANCHK010000015.1 coordinate 24,986, forward strand.
CGACACCAAGGCAGGCAAGACCCTCGGTACCGACGCAGCGAGCGGCAAGCTGACCCTACCGATGCTCCTCGAACGCGACCTCTCCGGAAAAGGCTTCCTGACCACACTCCGTGCCGGCGGCGACGCCCGTCAACTTATCTCGGCTCCGGCTTGGCGTGAATGCTTCCGGCGACTCGACGCCGAGATCGCCGCGGCCGAACAGGCCCTCGAACCGATCGCCGGCTCGCCCTCGCCCTACTTCTTGCTGCGCCTCACCGCATTCCTACGCGAGGCGGCAGCCCGACTCGCCCCCAAGGGATGAGGATTTTTCGCACGACCGCGGCGGAACGCCTGGCCCTCGCCTTTGTGCTCGGCTGTCTCGCTCTCGCGGCAGGATTACTGCTTCTCTGGCGCTCCCTCTGATTAGGGAACAAAACGCTTCGGGTCGAAGCCACGGGCCTGCAAAGCGGCCCGCAGGTCGTCGACATTGACCTTGTCGCCAGGCTTCACGCCGAAGTGACCGAACCACCCTGCCCGCATCTCGATGGCGAAGCGCACCTGATCGCTGCCGGACGCCGTGGTCTCGGTGTCGCCGGCGGTCATGGTACGCACTTCGAGCACGGTGCCATCCCGAGCCACGAACGCGATGTCGAGGTCGAGCGGGGTATCCTTCATCCAGAAGCTCATCCTGGTCTCGGCGTCATACATGAACGCCATGCCCTCCTCGTCGGGCAGCTTGGTCACGCCCATCAGGCCGCGGGCCTTCTCGAGGTCGGTGGCGGCGATCCGCAGCTGGGAAAGCACGAAGCCCATGCGCACGGGGAAGCGCGTCTCGAGGCCGAGCTCGGCGGAGGGGGCGGCGGCGGGCTGATGGCCGTCGCAGGCGACGAGCAGGCAAGCAAGGGAGAGGAGCGACAACCGAATCATGGCGGCCAGTGTTCCTGCGATTGCCTCGGTGGCAAGATTCGCTTGCTTCGTCCCATGGAGCGAGACCCGCAAGCCCATTGGCTCGAGACCGAGACGGCGTTGCACTACGCCCGGGCGGCCGTGCGCGTCGGCGTCTGGGCCTCCGAACGCACGCTCATCGAACGGTATTTCACCAAGAACCACCGCATCCTCGAACTCGGGTGCGGCGGCGGACGCGTCGCCCTCGGATTGTTACGGTCCGGCTACTCCGACCTGGTCGCGTCGGATTTCTCCCCGATCATGGTCAGCCTGGCCCGCGCGGTGCTGGCCGATCATGACGCATCCTGGGAGAAGACCGTCGAGCAGCAGGATGCCACCGCCCTCTCCTACCCCGACGCCTCCTTCGACCGGGCGATCTTCGCCTTCAACGGGCTGATGTGCCTGCCAAGCCGAGCGCATCGCCTCGCCGCCTTGCGCTCGATCCATCGCGTCCTGAAGCCGGGCGGCATCTTCCTCTTCACGGCTTCCGATCGCGAGAAAGGCGCGAACGCCGCCTACTGGGCGAAGGAAGCTCGGCCGGGCGATGTCATCCCGGGCGACCGCTGGCACGAGAGCGACACCTCGCCGGTCTTCATCCATAGCAGCACCGAGCAGGAGACCCGCGAAGAACTCTCGGCGACAGGCTTCGCCGTCATCGAATGCCCGCTGAGCACCGAAGTGGCGGCCGATGGCCCGTTGGTCCGCGAGTTCGCCGGCGAGACGCGCTTCTTCGTCGCCAGAAAGGCTTGAGGGAACCGACCCGCGAGGGTCTTGTCGGGATAACCATGCCTTTCTGTCGTGCGCTGCTGCTGACCTTCCTCCTGCCCTTCGCGGCGCCAGCCTTGGAACTGCACGTCTCCCCCAAGGGCGACGACCAAGCCAGCGGCCAGGCCGATGCACCGCTGGCTTCGCTCAACGGCGCCCGACTCGCGGTCCGCAGGCTGCCCCGCCCGCTGACCGAACCGATCCGCGTGCTCTTCGCCGAAGGCACCTACCGCATCGACGTCGCCGTGGCCTTCGATGAAAAGGATTCCGGCGGAGAAGGCCGGCTCGTCTCCTACGAAGCGGCGCCGGGCGCCAAGGTCATCTTCTCCGGCGGCAAGGAACTGCCGCCCTTCCAGGTCGGCAAGGACGGCCGATGGACGCTCCAAGCCCCGGCCGGCACCGAGACCTTCGAACAGCTCTGGGTCGGGAATCTTCGCGCCACCCGCGCACGCACCAACAACCCCGGCAGCCACTACGTCCGCAGCCTCGAAAGCGAAGCCCCCATCCCGGGCGGAGCGGCTGGCTCCGGCTTCACGGAGCAGACCATCCGGGTCGACCCGAAGGAGCTCACCGCCTTCGGCGAGCTCAGCCCCGCCGAGGCCCAGGATGCGGTCGCGACCTTCTACCACAAATGGGATACGACGCGCAGCCGCGTGGAATCGGCCGATGCTTCGTCCGGCACGCTCAGGGTCCGCGGCCCCGCCCAGAAGGGCAACACGGCCTTCGACCACCTGACCGGGATGGTCATCGAGAACCTGCTCTCCCTGCTCGACGAGCCTGGCGAATGGTTCCTGAGCCGCGGCGGACAGCTCAGCTACCTTCCCCGCTCCGGCGAGTCCGTCGAACAAGCCCGGGCCACCTACCCCGTCGCCGAGAAGCTGCTGACCTTCGTCGGCAAGCCGGGCGACCCGGTTCGTCACCTGGCCTTCCGCGGGCTGCGCTTCAGCCATGCCAAAGGCCTCCCCTCGCTCGCCACGGCGAGCCCCAATCAGGCCGCGGTCCGCACGGTCGACGGCGTGATCACGCTCGAACACGCCCGACAGGTGTCCTTCGCGGGCTGCGAGCTCTCCCACGTCGGCAGCTATGGCTTCTCGCTCCGCCAAGGATGCCGCGAGGTGAGCATCGAGAAATGCCTGGTCACCGACCTGGGCGCCGGCGGCATCAAGATCGGCACGCTCAACGACGAGGCCAAGCCGGAGAACCATGCGAGCCATAATCGGGTTCACAACAATATCATCCGCGACGGCGGCCTGATCTTCCCCTGCGCGGTCGGCGTCTGGATCGGCTCCTCCTCGGACAACGCGGTGACGCACAACGAGATCTCGGACTTCTTCTATTCCGCGGTCTCCGTCGGCTGGCGCTGGGGCTACGCGCCCAGCAACGCCAAGCGCAACAAGGTCGAGCGGAACCACCTGCACCACCTGGGCAAAGGGCTGCTGAGCGACATGGGCGGCGTCTACACCCTGGGCCCTTCGGAAGGCACTTCGGTCAGCCATAATCACATCCACCACGTGACCTGCTTCGGCTATGGCGGCTGGGGCCTCTACACCGACGAGGGCAGCACCGGCATCACGATGGAGGGCAACGTGGTCCATGATACCACCGACGGCGGCTTCCATCAGCACTACGGCCAGGACAACGTCATCCGGAACAACGTCTTCGCCTTCTCCGAAGATTATCAGGTCAAACGCTCCCGCGCCGAAGACCACCTGTCGTATGCCTTCGAAAAGAACATCATCGTCTATGACCGCGGCGACCTGCTCGGCGGCGTCTGGACCGGCACGACCGCGAATTTCCTGCATCAGGGCAATGTCTACTGGGATTACTCCGCCCGCCCGGTGACGTTCACGGACAAGAAACTCTCGCTGGCCGGCTGGCAGCAGAAAGGTCAGGACGTCGGCTCGCTCGTGGCCGACCCCTTGTTCGTCGATCCCGCCAAGCGGGATTTCCGCCTCCAGCCCGGCTCGCCGGCCCTCGCCCTCGGCATCAAGCCCCTGGACATCTCCACGATGGGCGTGCTCCGCGACGATCCGGCCTGGCGCAAGCTAGCCGACACCTTCGAACGGGGCCCTGAAGTCGACCGCCCGGCCCGCCCAGATGCCCCGCCTCTGAATATTCGCCAAAGCTTCGAAGGGCGCATCGTCGACCAGAAACGTCCGTTCCCTCACGGGACGCCCGCCCTGACGATCAACCACGCCCCGCCCGGCAAGCCCCGCACCAGCCTTGGCGACGCCTTACGCATCAGCACGGCCCAGCATATCGAGGGCAAACAGGCGTTGCTTTTCCAGGACGCGCCGGGACTTCCCGCCGCCTACTACCCGATGCTGTCGTTCAATCCGCACCACCGGACCGGCACGTCGACCGTGAGCTTCAACCTCTACCTCGAGCCCAAGGCGATCTTCATGCACGAGTGGCGCACGAAAGGAAATCCTTACCGCACCGGACCCGTGCTCCACGTCGAGAACGGGCGGCTCACCGGCGTCAAAGGACTCGACCTGGCCGTGCCGCTCCGGAAGTGGATCCGCTTCGAACTCTCGGCCGTCATCGGCGACGCCTGCACCGGCCGCTGGAACCTGAAGGTCACGCCCGCAGGCGAAGCCACCAAGGAATTCAAGGACCTCCCTTGCCGTCACCCCGACATGAAGACGCTCGATTGGGTCGGCTTCATCAGCAACGCGAACGAGAAGACCGAGTTCTACCTCGACGACCTTGCGATCCTGACCGACGACCCGGCCCGCTGATCACTTCGCCGGCTTAGGGTTCTCCTTGAAGAACCGGACGATCAGTTCGGTGGAGCCCTTGGCGTATTCGTGCCCGCCGCCGTGGATCGCGGTCACGAGGGGGGCGCCCTTGGACGAGGCGAAGATCGTCGCGTCCAGCACGCCTTCCTTGGCCCAAGGCTTGCCCTCGTCGGAGCAGCCGTTGAAACGCTTCACCGCGGCGAAGGTGGCCTGCTGCCAGCTGAACTTGACGATCGGGTCCTTTTCGCCGGCGACATGGATCACCGGCATCGGAGCAGAGATCTTGGCGTCGGCCCGTAGGCCGCCCGCGACGGAACCGATCGCGGCGATGACCTCCGGACGCGCTTGCCAGAGGAGGTAGCTGAACGCCGCGCCGTTGGAATGACCCATCGAGAAGACGCGACGGACATCGACCGGTTGCTGCTTCTTCAGGTCGGCGAGGATGGCGTCGAACAGATGGATATCCCGGTCGCCTTCGCCCCCGACGGTCGTCTGCCAGCCCGGCATCCGTCCGGCCTTGTCGACGAGCGGCGAGACGGTCGGCAGCCCCTGCGGAAAGACGAGGATCGAGGTCGTGTCGGCCTTCTCGTACCCCCACTTGCCCGCGGCCTGCGTGGCGCGGCCGCCGTGGCCATGCCAGCAGAAGACGACGGCGACCTGACCCGCCACGCCGGCAGGGATACGCACGAGGGCGGTTCGCTTGACCCCGTCGACGGTCCATTCGCGCTCCACGAAGCCCTCGGGCGCCTTCGCCGAGAACAGGTCGCGGAATTTGTCCTGCGCCGGCAGGGCGATGGCATAGAAGAGGAAGAACGCGACGATGACCAGTTGAGGCATAAACGAGAGGGGCTTCCCGATATAACACCGGGAAGCCCCTCGAGGTTGCCGCAAATCAGGCTTAGTCGCGACGACCGCCCGCGAAGAAGCGGATGACGTAGAAGAGCAGCGTGACGAAGGAGGAGAACAGGATGAAAGCCGCGGCGACGTGCTGGTCGGTCTCGAGGGTGTTCTTGATCTCGTTGGTCTGGTAGAGGATCACCGTGGCCATCAGGACGATCATCGCGATGGAGAACCAGGCGCCGAGGCTCAGGCCGGCGATGGCGGCGACGAGGACGATGGCGAGGGCGGCGAAGCTACCCAGGATGATGGCCACCTTGAGGAAGGAGAAGTCGAGGTTCGTCATGAACACCAAGGCGGTGAGGCCGGCGATCATGCCGCCGGTGACGATGCCGGCCGGGACCAGGACGGTGCTGGCGTTACCCTTGGTGGAAAGGATGACGTAACCGATGAGGGGGATGAAGATCAGGGCTTCGAGGACGACGTAGAGGCCGAGGCCCGCATACTGGGTTCCGCGGGAGGAACGGTTGAAGGCCAGCGACTGAGCCACCGTGGTGGCGCCCCAGAAGGCGAGCATGACGAGCAGGATGCTCCAGCCGCCGAGGGACTTCATCATGGAGAAAAGTCCGGAGAAGAGCGCGAAGGCGATGCCGCTCTGGCGGTCGAAACCGACGAAGAAGATCGCCAGCAAGGCCGCGAAGGCGGCGAAGCCGATGGCCACGAGGCCGTAGGTACGACGGAAGAAGGCGGCGCGATCGGCGGCCGGGGCGTCAGCGACGATGAAGGGATTGGATTCCATGCCTCTAATCTTAGCCCTTTTGCGTATCAGTCAAGTCCACCCCGCCGTTCAACGGTGACGAAACCGCACCGAAATTATCCGCAGGCGTCTTCCGAATCGCGCGACGGGGTGTTCGTCGGCCACCCGCTGGACGATCAGCTCGCAGACACAGCTGCCACCCTGCCCCTCCGCACGACCGACGACGCGGAACGTGTCGCCCCGCGTCGTCAGCAACGGAGCCCACGCCTCCAGCAGGTCTTCAGCCCGCAACCGGACCGGTAACGCCGCCTCAAGGGAAGCAAAGGGCGCATCGATTTCCGCCGCCTCAAGGGCGTGCGCCAATATCCCCGATGCGGCGAAAGCCTTCAGCGAACCGTGCGGCCAGCCGTGCTCCGGATGAAGGTCGACGATCTTCCGGGCCAATCTGGCGAGCTTGCTTTCATCCACGCTCCTGACCGCTTGCTGCCCGGCCAACGCTTCGAAGACCGGCGGCAACAAGGTCGCCGCCGCACCGTCCGGGATATCCGTATCAGTCATCGCGCCCCACTTGGCCAAGGACGCACCGGAGGGACGCGTAAAGAATAGCGCCCCTTGCAATTCCTGCGGCTCGAAAGGTCCTCCCGCATCCGCCGTCCATCTGCCTGTCGCTTCCCTCAGGAATGCCTCCCACGCCTTGGGGTCACGGGAATTGACGTTGAACGGGCCGATGACCTGGAAGGCGCTCGCCCCCTCCTTCGCGCCGGACGGCAAGGCGACTCGGACGAGAAAGGGGTTATGCGAAACGACCCCGACCTCAGGCATCAGCAATGGCGCGCTGGAAAAACACCTGTCCAGATGATCCAGCCACGCCTTCGAGCCCGCAGGCTCGAGGTGCCGCAGCGTGCCGACGGAAAGCCATGGCCTGGCGGGAAAATCACGGAGCTTCACCGTCGCGAACGTTCCGGCCTCGGAAGCATCATGGCGGTTGGCACGCAAGTCCCACAACGGACCGACAAGGGGAGACGCATCATGGTCCACGACCTCCAGCGCCGAGGCAAGCGGATGAGCCACGGTCCATTGAGCAGCGTCTTCCGGCAGGTCGAAATCCCATCGCGGCTTGGAAAGCTCCCCTGAGGCGGCGGCGGACCACAGTTCACCCGCGTCCCTTGGTCGCAACCGAACCCTCAGGCAGGCACGGCGTTCCTCGATGACATAACCAGAACTGTCTTCCCGCGAATAATCCTCGCCGGTCGTAGTCATGAGCACGTCAGGAAAAACCAGGTTCTCCAAGGCGATGGCCGGCTTCGCAGGGTAATCGGCGATGACGTCTTCGCGCGCAGGCTCGCCCGCATAAGGGCGGAGACGGATGCTGACCTTCCCCCTGAATCGTAAGGCGATCTCGATGCGATCGTCCGGAAGGAACGTCTCGGGACTGGGACGTTTCCAGCCAGGCCCATGGCTAGCCCGGTCCATCCTCCAGGTCACCTTCGTGAGGATGCGTGCCAAGCCCTGCGGCTGGGTGACCGGATCGGGCCCGACGAAGGCATACGCTTCCCCCGGCAAAAGACCTCGTCCTTCCATGCCGAAAGTGGACGCGTCCGCGACCTCCACCCAGAACCACAGCCCTCGCTCACGCTCGCCTTGCCGAATGATCCCAAAATCTTCCTGCGGGCAATCATCGAGATCCACCGTGAAACTGCTCTTGGTCTCCAGATTGGTCACGGCGACCTCAGGCGAGCCGACGACTTCCGCGAGGAAGATCTTGCCTCGAGGACCGGCGAGGACCGGAACCGCCAAAGGATTCCAGAGAACCGCCGAACCATGGAACCTAAGACGATGCCGACCATCGCTGCGCGCATTGAAGAACCCCAGGCTGAGTCGAAAGTCCGAGAGGACCGGCAAGGTGTTGAGCGACCGCAAGCCGTCGTCGATGCGCGTCAGCGGATAACCCTTCGTCGGTGCCTGGCCGAAGGACGGTGCCCGCAACTTGTCCGCGATCGGCTGACCCACCAACGCGTTGAGCGAGGCCTCGGCGGACAGATCCTGCCGCCAACCGCCATGGAGGCTGTCGGTCAGCAGCCCGCGCACCTGCCAGGACGTGCCCGGCTCATCTGGCCTCCCGAAGAACTCCCGGCCGCCGGCCGCCAGCGCATGAGCCTGCCCTGCCGTGACCGACTCCGCCAAGGCATGCGGAAGCTTCGCCCGGCCCGCAGGGGTCTTGGCCCATGCGGAAGCGTGCTGGGCTGCCACATACCGGGCGCCGACATCGTGAGACAATGACAGATCGTCGACCTCCCAGCGGGCGGAAAGGGAACCATCCGCCCAGACACCTGTCATCACTCCTTGGCCGGCGGCGCCGCGGACGCAAAGGAAGCCCGAAGGATCTTCCCAGGTGGAGGCGACATCCGGCCCAAGTCTTGACTGCAATTCTGCAAACCCCCGCAATGCGGCGTTTTCCGCGGCACGGCGAAGCACCCCACGGACTTGCGACGCCTCTTGCTGCCTCAGCTCCACGACGGTCAGGGTCGCCAATGAGAATGCCAGCGCGACCAGACAGGCCAAGGTCATCAACGCGGCGAACAATGCTAATCCGTTTCTCTTATTCATCGATGAGGAATAAGCCCCATCGTCTTTCCGTTGATAATAAAGGGGCAAAACAGGATATCTCTCATGTATCAACTCCATGAAGACATCATTGCGCAAGATCCGCGTCAGCCGTCCGAGTTTTCCGCTCGCGAAGAAACCCTTCTTCCCGACCACGTCTCCGGACGGCAAGAAACGCGTGCTGGTGATCGAGGACCAGTCCGCGGTCTGCGACCTGGTCGCGGAGATGGTGCACGCCCACCCGCGCTGCGACCTCGCCGGCAAGGGCTCCGATGGCGAGAGCGCGGTCGAACTGGCCCTGCAGCTCCGCCCGGACATCCTGGTGCTCGACGTCATCATGCCCGGCGTCGGCGGCATCGAGGTCCTGCGCCGCCTCGGCGGCAGCCTGCCCGCGATGAAGGTGCTGATCTTCTCGGGCAAGCAGGAGCCGCACATCGTCCGTGCGCTCATGCAGGCGGGCATCCACGGCTTCGTGAACAAGAACGGCCCGCTCTCCGAGCTCCGCAAGGCGCTCGAAGCGATCGCCCTCGGCAACACCTGGTTCAACGAGGACTTCAGCCGCACGGTCCGCCAGGCCCTCGCCTCCCCCGCCCATCTCGGCGAAGGGATGATCGACCAGCTGACCCCGCGCGAACGGGAGATCGCGGTGCTCATCGCCCAGAGCCACAGCAGCAAGGAGGTCGCCGGCCGCCTGAACATCAGCATCAAGACCGCCGAGAACCACCGGGCCAACCTGATGCGCAAGCTCGGCGTCCGCGACGTGGCCGGCCTCGTCCGCTTCGTGGTCCGCCAAGGGCTGGTCGACCCGGCGGCGGAATAAGATTCTTACTGACGGACGCCTTTTTGCGTTCGCCTGCGGTCGGGGGAAGGACAGAATCATCCTTACTCCCCCATGAAGACAACTTCCCGGAAGGCGAAATCGGTCGTGGTCGTGGAAGACCAGACCGCCATCTGCGAACTGATCATCGAGATGCTCGAGGCCCGTGGCGCCTATCGCGTGCTGGGCTCGACGGCCGACGGCAACGAGGGCCTCGCCCTCGCGAAGCAGCTGAAGCCGGACATCCTCATCCTCGACATCCTCCTGCCAGGCATCAGCGGCCTCGAGGTCCTCCGCCAGCTCCACGAGACGCAACCGGAGCTGAAGGTGCTGGTCTTCTCCGCGAAGTCCGAGAAACAGCTCGCCCGCGGCCTCCTCAAGGTCGGCGTCCGTGGCTACGTGCCGAAGAGCGCCCGTCTCTCCGAACTGCGCCAAGCGGTCGACGCCGTCGCCGCCGGCGACACCTGGTTCAGCGAAGCCTTCCAGAAAGCGATGGCCGACGCCCTCACGGCACCGGAAAGCGACGTCGACGCGAAGGGCTCCACGCTCACGGACCGCGAGAAGGAGATCGCGATCCTGCTGGCGAAGAGCTTCTCAAGCAAGGAAGTCGCGGTGAAACTCGATATCAGCGCCAAGACGGTCGAGAACCACCGCACGAACCTGATGCGCAAGCTCGGCGTCCATGATGTCGCCGGCGTCATCCGCTTCGTCGTCCGCCAAGGCTTCTACGACCCTTCGGAGGGCTGACCCTCTCCCCGATTGCCTGTTTTAAGGCTTTTCCCCGCATTCGTTTGCGAACGGGAAATATTAGGCGATGATGTCCGCATGTCCTCGCACCGGCTTCTCCGGTTGGCGCTGACGGCCTGGGCCTTTGCCTTCGCCGCCCAAAGCCATGCGTGCGAGTTCTGCCGGCAGGCTTACGTCACCGCGATGGAGACGGCCCCGAAAGCTTCGGCGCTCAACCCCTCCGCCCGCGTCGTCGAATACAAGCTGACGATCGCCGAGCAGACGATGAGCCCCGCCGGCAAGCCGGCCCAGGTGCTCACGATCAACGGCACCTCGCCGGGACCGACGCTCCGCTTCCGCGAGGGCGACGTGGCCCGCCTCACGGTCACCAACGGGCTCGCCGACGATACGACGTCCCTGCACTGGCACGGCTTGCTCGTCCCCAACCTCGAGGACGGCGTCCCGGTCGTGACGACGCCGATCATCGCGCCAGGCAGGTCGCGCACGTTCGAATTCCTCATCCGCCAGCACGGCACCTATTGGTATCATAGCCACACGGGCCACCAGGAACAACGCGGCGTCTACGGCGCGATCGTCATCGAACCGAAGGCCCCCGCCCTCGCCGCCGACCACGATCAGGTCCTGGTGCTCAGCGATTGGACCGACGAACATCCCTCCGAAGTGCAGCGCTCGCTCCTTCGCGGCAGCGACTGGTATTCGTTCCGCAAAGGCACCGCCCAATCCCTCTTCGGCGCCTATCAGGCCGGCAAGCTGGGCGAATACCTCGACCGCGAGAAAGCCCTGGTGCCACCGATGGATCTTTCTGACGTGGCCTACGACGCGTTCCTGATGAACGGACAGCGCCGCTTCAAGCTTCCCGGCAAACCGGGCGAGACGGTCCGCGTCCGCCTCATCAACGCCGGCGCCGCGAGTTACTTCTACCTGGATGCGGCGGACGGCCCGCTGAAGGTCGTCGCGGCCGATGGCCAGGACGTCGTCCCTTTCGAACAGAAGCGCCTGCTGATCGGCCCCGCCGAGACCTATGACCTCCTGTTGAAAGTCCCTGAAGGAGCCTCCTCCGAACTGCGTGCCACGGCTCAGGATGGAAGCGGCTCCGTCTCCGCCTGGCTCGGCGAAAGTTCCGCCCTCCAGCACGCCACCCCGCCGCCCGTGCCGGAACGCTACGGGATGAACGCCTATCTGACGTCGATCCTCGACCAACTTGACCCCGAACCGGGCGCCCAGGAATCCGCCCGCCCGCTCTCCCCTTACGCCAAGCTCCGCGCGGCCTCGCCGCACCCCGTCGCGACCGCGCATCGCGAGCTGACGCTCAAGCTGACGGGGGACATGATCCGCTACGAGTGGAGCTTCGACGGCCTCGACCCCCACGAAGCGGAAGCCATCAAGGTCAAGGAAGGGGAGACGCTTCGCCTGCGTCTGGTGAACAACACGATGATGCACCACCCGATCCACTTCCACGGGCACTTCTTCCGGCTCGTCGACCCGGCCGACAAGGATCCGGCGACGTCTCCCCTCAAGCACACGGTCGACGTACCGCCGATGAGCGTCCGGACGATCGAGTTCACGGCCAACGAAGGCCAAGGTGACTGGCTCATCCACTGCCACCTGCTCTACCACCACATCACCGGGATGGTGCGGACCATCCGCGTGACGGCCGCCGACGGCGCCGAACCGCCCCACCCCGCCGCGACCCATGCGATGCCGACGACGTATGCTTGGGGCCAGGCTAGCTTCACGACCGCTGCCGCCACGGGCTACGCGACCATCCAATCGGGTCGCGACAACCTTAACCTCCGCTGGGAAGAAGGCATGCGCCATGATGACGGGCATGAACGCGAACTCAGCTACTCCCGCTACCTCAGCACCCGCCTCTCGCTCGTGGCCGGCTACCGCTTCGACACCATGGACGGCGGACGTGACGGCCCCTTCGCCGGCGCCTCCGCTCGGCTCCCCTACTTCATCGACCTCGGCCTGACCCACCAGTCCGGTGGCGAGACCCGGGGCACGCTGATGAAGTCCCTCCAGCTGACCGACCGTCTTTCGCTCGACCTCGGTTATCGCTACGGCCGCCTGACCGGTGCTGCCACCTCCGCCGACCTCCGCTATCTCCTCACGAAGCAGCTCTCGCTTACCGGGGGCTACAGTTCAGACTTCGGAGCAGGCATCGGCCTCCTCACCCGCTTCTAAGCCTCCGCACCATGAAATCCCTCCTCACCCTCGCCCTGCTCTCCTGCTGCCTCGCGACCAGCGCCGCCGATAAGCCTGCTGAAACCAAGCCCCACGAGCACGGCGCTCCGGCGGCGAAGCCGACCGAGACCACCAAGGACGCCCCCGCGAAGCCTTACCCGCTGAAGACCTGCATCGTCTCCGACAACGACCTGGACTCGATGGGCGAACAGGCCTCTTTCGTCTACCAAGGCCAGACGATCAAGGTGTGCTGCAAGGCCTGCATCGCCAAGTTCGAGAAGAACCCGACGAAATACCTGAAGAAGCTCGAAGGTAAATAAGCCTCCCCAAGCCCCGCCAAAGCGGGTCTTTTTGTTGGACTAGTCCTCGACCTTTTCTCGCTTCCGGAACCAGGCCGCCTATCCTGAGTCCATGAACGACGCTCCGACCTCCGAACACCGGGATCCGGTGTGCGGCATGTCGGTCCGCGCCGATTCCCCGCTGCGCCATACTCACGCCGGCACGACTTATTATTTCTGCAACCCGAGCTGCCTGCGGAAATTCTCGGCGCATCCGGACAAGTATCTGCGCGCCCCCGTCCCGGCCGACGGCGGCAATGCCTGTTGTACGGTCGAACCGACGGACGGGCTGAGCTACTCCTGTCCGATGCACCCCGAAGTCACGCAACCGGGCCCGGGCAGCTGCCCGAAGTGCGGGATGGCGCTCGAGGCTTCCGTGCCCGACCCCGACCGACCCGATCCGGAACTCGCGGACTTCCGTCGGCGCTTCTGGCTCACGCTGCCCTTCACGATCCTGCTCGCGACCATCGAGATGGCCCACCCGGTGCGTCACGCGATTCCCGGCACCTGGCTCCCCTGGCTCGAACTGCTGCTCGCGGCGCCGGTCGTGTTCTGGGGCGGCCGGACGCTCTTCGCGCGCTGCGAGGCGTCGATCGAGCAACGGAGCTTCAACATGTGGACGCTTATCGGCCTAGGGGCCGGCGCGGCCTTCGGCTACAGCCTCGCGGCGACCTTCGTCCCCGGCGCGTTCCCTCCGTCGTTCATGGAAATGGGCCGGATCTCGGTCTACTACGAGGCCGCGGCCGAGATCATCAGCCTGACCTTGCTCGGCCAGATCCTCGAACTCCGCGCCCGGGCGAGCACGTCCGGAGCGCTCGCCGCCTTGCTCGGACTCGCCCCAAAGACGGCCTGTCGCGTCGACGCCGACGGCCTGGAAGAAATCATCCCCCTCGGCCAGATCCGCGTCGGCGACCTCATCCGGGTCCGTCCCGGCGAAAAGATCCCGGTCGACGGTGTCGTGCTTAACGGCGGTAGCGCGGTCGACGAATCGATGCTGACGGGCGAGCCCTTCCCGGTCGCCAAGCATCCGGGCGACAAGGTCACCGGGGCCACGCTGAACATCGACGGGAGCTTCGTCCTGCGTGCCGAAAAAGTCGGCGGCGACACGATGCTCGCCCAGATCGTCCAGATGGTCGTGGACGCGCGGCGCTCGAAAGCGCCGATGCAGAAGATGGCCGACGCGGTGGCCGGCGTCTTCGTGGTGGTCGTCGTGAGCATCGCGCTGGTGACGTTCTTCGCCTGGGGTCTCTTCGGCCCGGAACGGGGCTGGGTCTTGGGCCTCATCAACGGCGTCTCGGTCCTCATCATCGCCTGCCCCTGCGTGCTCGGGCTGGCCACCCCGATGTCCATCCTGATCGCGACCGGCCGAGGCGCCACGCAAGGCATCCTCTTCCGTGACGCGGCGGCGATCGAGACGTTGGCCAAGGTCGATACGCTCGTCATCGACAAGACCGGCACGCTCACCGAAGGAAAGCCCCGCCTGACCCTGACCCTTCCGGCCGGAGGCTTCACGGCCGACGAAATCCTCCGGCTCGCCGCTTCGCTTGAGCAAGGCAGCGAACACCCGCTGGCCTCGGCCTTGGTCAACGCCGCCAAGGAACGCGGCCTGTCCCTCGGAGAGGCCACCGAGTTCCGAGCCGTGACCGGCCAAGGCATCCGCGGCCGCATCGACGGCCGGGAACTCGTGCTCGGCAACGCCACCCTCCTCCGCTCCGTCGGCGCAGATCCGTCCGCCCTGGAATCGCAGGCGAATACCCACCGCCGCACCGGAGCCAGCGTGCTCTTCCTCGCCGTCGACGGCCAGACCGCCGGCGCGCTCGTCGCCGCCGACAACCTCAAAGCCACCACGGCCCAAGCCCTGAACGAGATCCGCGCGGCCGGCCTCCGCATCATCATGGCCACCGGCGACGCCGAGGCGACCGCCCAAGCCATCGGCCGCGAACTCGCCCTCGACGAAGTCCACGGCGACGCCACCCCGGCCGACAAACGACGCCTGGTCGAGCGCCTCCGCGCGGAAGGCCGCATCGTCGCCATGGCCGGCGATGGCATCAACGACGCCCCGGCCCTCGCCCAAGCGCATGTCGGTATCGCGATGGGCGACGGCACCGACGTCGCCATCCGCAACGCGCAGGTGACCTTGGTCAAAGGCGACCTCCGCGGCATCGCCCAAGCGTGCGCCCTCTCCCGCGAAACCGTCGCCAACATGCGCCAGAACCTCGGCTTCGCCCTCGGTTACAACGCCCTCGGCATCCCGCTAGCCGCGGGCGTGCTCACGCCGTTCACGGGCTGGACGCTTTCGCCGATGATCGCCGCCGCCGCGATGAGCCTCAGCTGCGTCTCCCTCATCACGAACGCCCTGCGCCTCCGCGGTCGCAAGGTCTGAGCCGCTCAGTAGTGGTAACGGACCTGCAGGACGAAGATGACGCCCTTTTCGGCCCGGTAGACCAGGCGATGCTCGAGCGTGATCCGCCGAGACCACCAGCCCGACAGGTCACCCTTCAAGGGTTCGGGCTTACCCACGCCCTTGAAGGGTGTCTTGGCGATATCGGCCAGCAGTCGCTCGATCCTTTCATAGGTGCGCGGCTCCTCCTGCTGCCAGTGCGCCCGGTCTTCCAAGGCGGCAGACGACCAGCGAACCTCAGGCACGGGGGGCCTTCTTGAATTTACCGGCCTTGAATTCGGCGAGCCCCTTGCGGAGGCGATCCGCGTTGCGAGGCGAGGAAAGCAGATGGAAGGTCTCGGCCATCGCGGCATATTCGGCGGCATCGACGAGCACGACGGAGGCGGCCCCGTTCCGGGTGATGGCCACGGGCTCGCGATCCGCGTTGGCCGCCTCCATGAGGCTGGCGAGCTGGTTACGCGCGTCGGTGTAAGATACGGTCTTCATGGGGTCAGCGTGCCGTATGTACAGAATTCTGTCAAGCGGGTCTGGCATCATGGAAGCGAACGAAGTTAAACGCCTGCCTCATCCTACCCTTTCGCCCCTGCAGAAAGAAATGAGGGTGAATCATCAGGCCTGACCGGAGTCTCCTCCCCCGGCTTGCGTCCAAGGCCATTAGGCCTTCCAGTGAAGGCCTCCCTTCCATGACCACCACCGCTCAGGCCTACGGTTCCGCCTCCCCTTCTTCGAAACTCGCCCCGCTGCAGATCTCGCGCCGCGAGCCGGGCCCGACCGACGTGCAGATGGAGATCCTCTACTGCGGCGTCTGCCACTCCGACGTCCATACGGCCCGCGGCGAATGGCCAGGCACGAACTACGCCTGCGTCCCAGGCCACGAGATCGTCGGCCGCGTGACGGCCGTCGGCGCCAAGGTGACGAAGCTCAAGGTGGGCGACATCGGCGCCACGGGTTGCATGGTCGACTCCTGCCGCACCTGCCCGAGCTGCCAGAAGGGCCTCGAGCAGTTCTGCCTCACCGGCGCGACCTTCACCTACAACAGCCCGGACAAGCATCTCGGCGGCCACACCTTCGGCGGCTACTCGTCCGGCATCGTCGTCGACGAGGCCTTCACCCTGCGCGTCCCGCAGGGCATGGACCTCGCCGCCACCGCCCCGCTGCTCTGCGCCGGTATCACGACCTACTCCCCGCTCCGCCATTGGAAGGTCGGCCCCGGCCAGAAGGTCGGCATCGTCGGCCTCGGCGGCCTCGGCCACATGGGCGTGAAGCTCGCCCGCGCCTTCGGCGCCCACGTGGTGCTCTTCACCACCTCGCCTTCCAAGGTCGCCGACGGCCTCCGCCTCGGCGCCCATGAGGTCGTCGTCTCGACCGATGCCGCCGCGATGGCCAAGCACGCCTGCTCGCTCGACTTCATCCTGGACTGCGTCTCCGCCAAGCACGACCTCAACGCCTACCTCTCGCTCCTGCGCGTCGATGGCACCCTTTGCATCGTGGGCGTGCCCGAGCAACCGCTCGCGGTCCATGCCTTCAGCGTGATCATGCCGCGCCGCAACTTCAGCGGCTCCTGCATCGGCGGTATCGCCGAGACCCAGGAGATGCTCGAGTTCTGCGCCAAGCACGGCATCGTCTCCGACATCGAGCTCATCCCGATCCAGAAGATCAACGAAGCCTGGGACCGCATGATCAAGCAGGACGTTCGTTATCGCTTCGTGATCGACATGGCGTCGCTGAAGACGGCCTGAGCAGAAACCTCAGGCAAGTCGGCTTAATCCCGGACCCACCGCCCAAGGTGAGTCAGGTTAAGGTATTTTCGGCTTAGCCGAGGGCCTTTGACACTGCGTCTCTATAGGCGAAAATGGCGGTCATGAAACCTGCCCCCGTCGTCCTCATCACCGGCGCCGCCGCCGGCATCGGCAAGGCCACCGCCCTCGCCTTCGCCCGCCTGGGCTATCGTCTGGTCGTCACGGATCTCAAAGCCGAAAGCGGCCCTGCCCTACTCGCCGAACTCAAGGCCGCCGGCGGTGACGCCCGCTACGTGGTCGCAGATCAGGCCAAGGAAGCCGACGCGGCCCTGGCGGTGAACACGGCGATGGAGACCTTCGGCCGACTCGACGTGGCGATCAATAACGCTGGCACGGAGGGCAACCAGACCTTGAGCCTCGAACATCAGACCGACGCCAACGTACGCCGGACCCTGAGCGTGAACACGGAAGGCGTCCTCTGGTGCCTGAAGCACGAGATCCCTGCCCTACGCCGTTCCGGCGGCGGCGCGATCGTCAACGTCAGTTCCGTCGCCGGACACGTGGGACTGGAGAGCTGCGCGGTCTACGTCGCCAGCAAGCACGCCGTCGAAGGACTCACCAAGGCCGCCGCCTTGGAGGTCGCCCGCCATGGTATCCGCGTGAACGCCGTCGCTCCAGGGGCCATCCAGACCGACATGATCGACCGTGCGGTCGGTGCAGGTGACACCGACGCTCGCCGGGCCATCGAGGGCATGCACCCGCTCGGCCGTATGGGCACGCCGGAAGAAGTCGCCGCCGCCATCCTCTTCCTCGCCTCGGAACAAGCCTCCTTTATCACGGGCCAGAGCCTCGCCGTCGACGGCGGCTGGCTCGCCCGCTGAGACATCACCCCTCAGCCGCCTTGGTGACGTATGCGGAAAGAACGGGGAGTCAGCCCCGTCCGCCGTCTGAATTGCTTGGTGAAGGCGCTCTGGTCGCAAAACCCGTGCTCGGCCGCGATGTCGGCGAGCGGGTCGGCGGAGTCGGCCAGCCGTCGTGCCGCAGCTTCCGTACGCTCCCGTAAAACGAGCTCATGCGGAGTGAACCCGAGCGCACCGACCAGTTTACGATGGAGGTTGCGCTCGGAAACGCCGACGGCCTTGGCAATTGTGCCTGTGGATAGCGGTTCACGCAGGTGAGCCCGCACATAGGCGACCGCGGCGGCCGCGACCCCGGTGATCGGCGAAGACGGCCCTCCCTCCTGCCGACGGATGACCGCCATGACGCCGATGGCACGGCCGTCTCGACCGAAAACCGGGAGCTTGGACGTCAGGAACCACTGGAGTTGTCGTTGTTCGTCGAGCCACGATTCCAGTCGGTTGACGATCGGCCGCCCGCTGCGGAGAACCAAGGCGTCGTCGTCTTGGAAAGCACGGACGAGATGGTCAGGTACGAAGTCCGCATCCGTCTTCCCCAGGAAATCATCGGGGTCGGGCGCACCGAGGCGCTCACGTAAAGCGCGATTGCCGCCCATGAACCGGCCTTGGGCGTCTTTGACCAGAAAGAAAACGCCGGGTAGATGCTCGAATAAGGCGAATATGTGAGATTTTTCTGAAATACTGGCGAGGAATTTCCGGCTGAGGGCTTGGCCTGACATGGCAGGATTAAACCAAAAATTGACGGGGGCAGACAAGAAGATTGCCGGGAAATGAGGTAAGATATCCGCACCATGAGATCCGCCTCCGACCTCCCTCGCTCCCTCTCCCGTCGCGACTGGCTCGCCACCGGCCTGTTCGGCTCCCTCGCCCTCGCCGCCGGCAGCCAGGCCAGCGCCGCCGCGAGCCCGGCGGAAAGTCCAGCCGAGCGCCCGATTTCCTCCGACCCGCTCACGCGAAAAAAGGA
>CANCHK010000016.1 GCA_947377865.1 Opitutia bacterium
CCATGGACACCGAGTCCTTCTCGGAAGTCATGCTGGCCTCCCGCAACGAGAACAAGTGCAAGGCGATCGCCGCCGACGTCAAGGCCGCCACGGGCCGCACGGTCCGCACCGCCGCCGTCGACGCGGACGACGTCAAGGCCACGGTCGCCTTGATCAAGTCCTTCGGCGCCGACCTGCTCATCAATGTCGCCCTTCCCTACCAGGACCTCAACCTGATGGACGCCTGCCTCCACGCCGGCATCCACTACGTCGACACGGCCAACTACGAGCCGCCCCACCTCGCTAAGTTCGAGTACTCCTGGCAGTGGGCCTACCGCCAACGCTTCGAGAAGGCCGGCCTCACCGCCCTCCTCGGCTCGGGCTTCGACCCCGGCGTGACCAACGTCTTCTGTGCCTACGCCCAGAAGCACCTCTTCGACACGATCGAGACGATTGATATCATGGACGCCAACGCCGGCGACCACGGCTACAAGTTCGCCACGAACTTCAACCCGGAGATCAACATCCGCGAGATCACCCAGCGCGGCCGCTTCTGGGAAAAGGGCGAGTGGAAGGAAACCGACCCGCTCTCCGTCAAGTGGGTGTACGACTACCCGGTCGTCGGACCGAAGGATAGCTACCTGCTCTACCACGAGGAACTCGAATCCCTCGCCATTAATATCAAAGGCCTGAAGCGCATCCGCTTCTTCATGACCTTCTCCGAAAACTACCTCACGCACCTCCGCGTGCTCGAGAACGTCGGCCTGACCCGCATCGACCCGATCGACTTCCAGGGCCATCAAATCGTGCCGATCCAGTTCTTGAAGGCGCTCCTCCCCGACCCAGCTTCCCTCGGCCCCCGCACCAAGGGCAAGACCTGCATCGGCTGCGAAATCACGGGCATGAAGGACGGCAAGCCCCGCAAGGTCTTCATCTACAACGTCTGCGACCACCAGGAATGCTTCGCCGAAGTGAAGTCCCAGGCGATTAGCTACACGACCGGCGTTCCGGCCGCTATCGGCGGCGCGATGCTCGCCGGAGGCAACTGGCTCAAGCCCGGCGTCTGGAATATGGAAGAGATGAACCCGGATCCGTTCATGGACGAGCTCAACAAGCGCGGCCTACCCTGGCACGTGAAGGAACTCCCGGTCGCCTGAATGGCAGCCAAAGAAGCCCGCCGATAAGGCGGGCTTTTCGTTTGCACCGCCCCCCGTCGCTCCCAATTTCAACGCCGTGTCCGACGCCCTCACCGAAGCTTTCCGGAAGGTCGACCTAAGCCAGGTCCCTAGCCCCTGCCACGTCCTCCATCGCGGCCTGCTGGAGCAGAACCTCCGCATCCTGCGGTCCGTGATGGATCGCTCGGGCGCCAAGATCCTCCTCGCGCTCAAGGGCTTCGCCCAATTCAGCGAAGCGAAGCTCATCTCGAAGTATCTCGTGGGCACCACGGCCAGCGGCATCAACGAGGCGCTCCTCGGTCGCGAGGAATTCGGCGGCGAAGTCCACGCCTACTCACCGGCCTTCAAGGACGAGGAGTTCGCCCATCTGCTCCGCGTCGCCGACCACATCTCTTTCAATTCGCCCACGCAGTGGAAGCGCCATAAGGCCGCCGCCCTCGCCTCCGGCCGCAAGCTCTCCTTCGGACTCCGCGTCAACCCGGAGCACGCCGAGGTCGACGTCGAACTCTACAACCCCTGCGCCGCCGGCTCCCGTCTCGGCACGCTCCGCTCCGAGATTAAGTCGGCCGCCGACCTCGAGGGCCTCGAAGGGCTCCACTTCCATACGATGTGCCAGCAGGGCTCCGACGTCCTAGAGCGCACCGTCGCGGCCTTCGAAGCGAAGTTTGGGGAGTTCATCCCGCAGCTGAAGTGGGTCAATTTCGGCGGCGGTCACCACATTACCCGCGAAGGCTACGACTTGGAACGCCTGGTTCGCGTCATCACGGGCTTTCGCCAGCGCTGGGGCCAGCACATCCAGGTCTACCTCGAGCCCGGCGAAGCCATCGGCATCGGCACCGGCGTCCTCGTGGGCACCGTCCTCGACCTGGTCCACAACGGAGTCGACATCGCCATCATCGACATCTCGGCGACCAACCACATGCCGGATACCCTCGAGATGCCCTACCGCGCCGACATCATGGACGCGGACCTCCCGGGTAAGCTGCCGCACACCTACCGGCTGGGCAGCGTCACCTGCCTCGCTGGGGACGTCATCGGCGACTACTCCTTCCCTGCCCCGCTCAAGATTGGCCAGCGCCTCGTCTTCATGGACATGTCGCATTACACGTTTGTAAAGAACACGACCTTCAACGGCGTGCCCCTCCCGGCGATTGCCAGCTTCGACCCTGCCACCGGCCTGACTCAAGTCGTGCGCCGCTTCGGTTACGCGGACTATAAGAATCGTCTTTCGTAAGCAGGGGTAGGCTCTTGACCCACAGGTGGGGGCCGACAAGGATGCGGCCAATCAAACATTCATGAAGACTCGCGAAATCATCCTCATCCTCATCGCCGCCGCCTTCGGTGGCGTGGCCATCGTCACCTGGAGCGGCGAAGAAGCCGCCAACGAGCGTGCCGCCAAAATCAGCAAGGAAGCCAACGAAGCCCGCCTGAAGAGCGTGGCCGACATCAAGGCCATGAACGACAAGGCCGCTAAGGATGCCGCCGCCTTCAAGAAGGCGACCGACGAAGCCGCAGCCGCCGCCAACGCCAAGCTCGCCGAAGGAGATGCCGCAAAGAAGAAACTGGAGTCTGATCTCGCCAAGGCCAAGGAAGACGCCGGCAAGGCCGCCATGAAGGCCACTGAGCTCGAGAAGGCTAAGGCCGACGCCGCCAATCGCGTCAACGAACTCACCGCCGAACTCGCCCGACTCCGCGACGGCTCCGAATTGAAGGAAGCCATCGCCAAACAGAAGAAGGCCGAAGCCGATCTCGAAGCCGCTTCCACCGCCCTCCGCGAAGCTAACGCCAAGGCCGCCGCCGCCACTGCACGACTCGCTGAAGTCGAAGAAGAGAATCGCCGCCTACGCGAACAGACCAAGGGCACCGACAACGTCTCGCCCAACTACCGCGCGCTCTGATTTCCCCAGGAACTCCCCAATCAGCCCGACCTTCCAGTCGGGCTTTTTTGTGCCTGCGCAAAGAGGCTATGGAGCCTGACCAGCCCTGAGCCCTGAGCACGGCCGCCAAGTCGCCGTCAGTGGTAGCGCTACCCCGCCCGCTCACCCAGGCCAGCCGGGCGCTGCGCTGGGCGCGGGTGATGATGGCCGCCATGTCGTGTCATGAATACGAAACAGCCCGGGCAACAAGGCCCGGGCTGGTCGGCGACTCCGCCAAAGAAAGAGGGCCGGCATCCCTGCCGGCCCTCGTTGCTATGAAGCTAACCGGTCAGGCCTTAGAAGGCGACCTGAGCCTGGAGGCGGATCGCGTCAACCGTGGCCTTGGAGCCATCGATCGAGCGGGTGTTGGCAGCCGTAGGCGCGGTTACCGTGTTGACGGTGTCGGAGATCTTGCCGTTGAAGTTCGCGCGTTCGAAGCCGAACTGGATCTTGGCGTTGTAACCATTCACCTGCTGGCCGAGGGCCTCGAGGTTGAAGTAGTAGTTCAGACCAAGGTAGACAGCATCCGACTTATTGTAAACCGAACCCGCGTTGCCGGCAGCGACACCAAAACCGCGTTCGCCGTCAGAGATCTTCTGGCCGCGACCATCGGTGTTCAAACTCGTGTAGCGAGCGACGCCTTCCCAGTTGTCGTTGATCTTGTAAACGACCATGGCGTTGTAGCCGGTGGGCTTACGATCAATGTCGTCAACGTTGTTGGCGGCATCAAGCGAGTTGGTCACCTTGGTGCTCATGTACTCACCCTGGAAGGTCCAGTTGAAGTACTTGGCCATCAGGAAGGGGTTGTAGCCTTCCATGCTGGCGAGGGTGTTCACGACGCCGGTCGAGTTGAAGTAGCGGGAGTTGCCGTAGTTGACACCGACCGAGTAGGCTTCGTTGTCGGAGACCTTATTGTTCCAGGCGATATTCGCGTAGTAGGCCAGATCGTTGGTGTTCGTGCCTTCAGTGAAGCGACCCTGGGCAGCATTCACGACGGAGGCGCCGAACTCGAAGCCCTGGGGATTCGGAACGCTATTGTAGTGAAGGCCGGTATGGTGGGCACCAAAACCGAGACGACGACCATCGGAACCGGCCTTATCCCAAGCGGTGGCGGTCGACTGGCTGCTACGATTTTCGCCTTCGTTCCAGTAGCGATTAGTGATACCGCGCTCGACGGTGGAGAGCTTGCCGGAGGAAGCCTTGAAGAGCGAGGTCAGGGTGCTTTCTTCATAACCCCAAGCCACCTTGCGGTAACCGAGATCGAAGCTGCCGATTTCGCTGGTGTGAGTGACCATCGCGCGGTCGAGCCAGGAAGTTGCGCTGGAGGAGGTGTTACCCGAGGTGTCGAGGACGATGTTGCCCGAGATGCCATTGCCGACGTCGGCGAGGATTTCGAGGTAAAGACGGCGCATCAGGAAGCCGTTCTGGATCGGAGCAGTGACAGCGGAAGCCGCACCACCCTGAGAGTAGTCAAAGCTCTGGTACTGAGCCTGGAAGTAGCCGCCGATGGTCAGGCGCTTGGTAGCGTCTTCCTTGGCGAACACCTTGTTCACGCCGGCAGCGGAACGAGCCTTGGCGGCTTCGTCCAACGTCTTGGCGCGCTCTTCGGCGGTGATGAGGCCCTTCTTCACGAGAAGATCGAGCGTGGCTTTGTCTTGGGCGAAGGCCGAGACCGACGTAATGGCGGCAGCGGCGATCAGCATGGACTTGAGGGTGCTATTCATGGGTGTTGGTGCGGTTATGCGAGCGGACTATCTCATCCTATTGTTACAGGATGAAGACGGTCCGGTGAAGAAACTGCCTTAAAGCCAGCACCCCTAGACAGCTACGCCCGTCAGAAAAGCTCAGTCAGACCCGCAAAAACGTCGGAAAAACGAGCATTCCAGGATAATTCAGCCCTAATCAAGCCGATTGCCACGATGCGATTCGGCTGGGTCCGGCCACCTTTTGCCACCCTCGGGCCTGCTGGAGCCGACGGATCGAACACTGGGGCCGTCACGCCAAGCCGTGCGGCGATCCACTTCGCAAGCGCTTCCTTTGTCACGGGATTCCCGTCACCGACATTGTAGACACGCGCACCAACCGGCCCGCCGACGATTGACGCGAGGATCGACGACGCGGCATCATCGCGATGCAGGTAGTTAATGAAGTGATCCACACGCCCACCGATGACGTTGTCGCCGCGCCGCAGCTGATCGACGAGATGATGGCGGCCTGGTCCATACAATCCGCCGAAGCGCAGCACGCGGGCCTTCGCGAAACCGCTTGAGAGCACGGCGCGCTCGCCGCCAAGGATTGCATCCGCCGTCGGCGCACCGCCGACCGAAGACGACTCATCCACGACGCCACCATCATCCTGACGATAGACGCCCGTAGAACTGGTGAAGACGAAACTTTGCGCTCCGACCTCATGAGCCCAGGCGAGCGCGCGCTTCACACCGACATCGTAAGCCAACGCATACGCGTCGGGCCCACCGCCGCCCGTACTAGCCGCATAGACGACGGCATCGAAATGCTTTGGCAAGGCCGACCAATCGCCAGTCTGGAGATCGAACGCTTCGGCGGCAAGCCCTTCGGATAGCAGCTTATCGCGCGATGCCTCCGAACGGACGACGCCAAGGACGTCATGTCCGGCCGCACTTGCCTGACGGGCGAACTCCGCTCCGACATAGCCGCAACCGAGCACGGCGATCTTCAACATGGTGCTCACTTGGGCAGAAAGGAGGCGACCCATTCGGCCGGCGTAGAGCCAGACTGAGCGGATAGCATGCGCAGGAGTTCGCCGGCATCCGCCACGGCCTGCGCACGGGGGCCCGGGGTTTCGACGCACTCGCGCAGGCGGGCGGCTAAGGGCGCGGGCTCGCAGGCTCCTTGGAGATATTCAGGCCACGCCTGTCGCTTCAGGAGGATGTTCGCGATACCGAGATTATCGACGCGGCCAGCAATCAGGCGACGGCCAACAATCCAGGTGAGCGGATTGGCCCGGTAGACCACGGCGCCGGGAATTCCCGCGAGCGCGACGGTCAGCGACATCGTGCCGGAACTGACGAGCGCGGCGCAACCGACGGCCGGGCCTTCGGAGACCGGGCGCAGGTCGATGCCCTTGGCCTGGTCGCCGTATTCGGCCAGCAGGCGATAGAGTTCCGCATGCACTTCGCCGCCGGTATGCAGCACCAGGGCACGACGCTTGGGATGATCCTTACGGAAGAGCGCGAATGCCTCGACCAGCGCGGGGAAGATCTTACGAACCGGCTTCGGTCGGCTGCCCGGCAACAGCAGCACCGGACCATCGGGGTCGTACTTCAAGCCGTGCTGATGGTCGGACTCCGCGAACGGGTGACCGACGAAACGGGCGTCCAGCTTGGTGTCGGCGTACACCGCCGGCTCGAACGGGAAGATCGTGCCGACGCTGTCTAGGTCGCGCGCCATGGTGAAACGGCGCTTAGGTTTCCAAGCCCAGAGCTGCGGGCTAACGTATTGGATGACGGCGGTCTCGCCGAAACCGGCACGCGACAGGCCAGCCTTGCGCAGTTCATTCGCGAGGCGGAGATTGAGCCCGGGGTAGTCGACAAGCACCACGACTTTAGGCTTCCACCGCGTGGTCCAAGAGACCATGCGGGCGAACAACCGACGATAGAAAGGATAGGCTGAGAGGATTTCCACGATACCCACGGCAGAGAACGTGGTCATATCCATGAGCAGCTGAGCGCCGGCGGCGCGCAACTGGGGCCCGCCGAACGCGGCGATGCGCAGCCCGGGTCGGGCCTGGAGTAGTTCAGCAACGACCTTGGCGGCATGCTGGTCGCCCGAATGCTCGCCGGCCACCACGAGGACATCGACCTCGCCCGCGCGGGGTCGGTCGAAGCTTGCTGGGATGGTCGGGAAGGCACTCATTTGCGCGTCATGCCGGCGCGGATCTGTTCGGTGATTTGGATGGCAACTTGCAAGGCAGTCCGGCCGAGCTCACCGCTGACCTTCGGGCTCTTACGTTCGCGGACGCAAGCGGTGAACGAAGCGAGCTCGATGGCGAGAGGCTCTCCCTTCTCAATCGGAATCTCTTCCTTGGCGAAGCCACCCTCGGCGGTCGGGTCGACGCGCACGGTGTGTCCCTTCTGGCCCATGAAGTCGATGGAGAGGTAGCCGCCGGTCTGAAAGACGCGGATCTCACGGTTCTTCTTTAGCGAGACGCGGCTGGCGCTCAGGTTGGCGACGCAACCGTTCTTGAAGGCGATGCGGGCGTTGGCGATGTCCTCGGTCTTGGTCACGACCGAGACCCCAACGGCATCGATGCGCTCGACCGGCGAGTTAGCAAGCTGCAGGACGATACCGATATCATGAATCATCAGGTCGAGCACCACGCCGACCTCGGTACCACGTGGGGTGAAAGGCGCCAGCCGCTCGGCGGTGATGTAGCGCGCGTCGGTGACGGCCTTCTCGAGGTATGACATCACGGGGTTATAATGTTCGATATGACCCACCTGGACGATGCGATCGGCCTTGGCGGCAGCATCCAGGATCTGGGCGGCCTCCTCAAGGGTGACGCAGATGGGCTTCTCGATCAGGAGATGCACACCCTTGGCGAGCAGCGGCAACGCCACGGCGGCGTGATGGTTGGTCGGGACGACGACGCTCACGGCGTCGCAACCGGCGGCCATCTCGTCGAGGGTGGCGAAGCGATGGCAGTTATGCTTGGCGCAAATCTCGGCCGCACGGGCGTCGTTCGGTTCAAAGATACCAGCGAGTTCGGCGCCGGGTAGGGTCGAGTAGATGCGGGCGTGGTGCTGGCCGAGCGAACCCGTGCCGGCCACCCCGCAGCGGATGCGCGTAGCGGTCATGGCCCCAGACTCCCTCGGGCTACGGCTTCCTTCAATCCGAAAACCCGCCGGGCTTGACCTCGAAGCCGAGGCTGTCCTTCGCCCGCTTGACGCGGACGAGGCTGCCTTCGGGGATTTCGCCTGCCAGCATGGCTTGGGCGAGCGAGGTCTCAACTTCACGCTGTAGGTAGCGACGCAGGGGGCGCGCGCCATAGACAGGATCGAAGCCCTTCTCGGCGATGAGGGCCAAGGCGGTCTTGTCGAAGTCGAGGCGGATGCGCTTGACCGCAAGACGCTCGTTGAGGCCGCGGAGCATAATGCCCGCGATGGCGGCGACCTGCTCGTGCCCGAGCGGCTGGAACAGCGCGATGTCATCAATGCGGTTCAGGAACTCCGGACGGAAGTGGGCGCGGAGGTCCGCCATAACGGATTCGCGGACGCTGTCCGTGAGTCCGAAGCCAGCATGCTCGGCGATATGCCGGCTGCCGATATTCGAAGTCATGATGAAGATCGCATTCCGGCAATCTACGGTGCGACCCTGCGAATCGGTCAGGCGACCGTCGTCCAAGACCTGGAGCAGGATATTGAATACTTCCGGATGCGCCTTCTCGACTTCATCGAGAAGCACGACGGCGTAAGGATGGCGACGGAGGGCCTCGGTTAGCTGGCCGCCTTCCTCGTGTCCGACGTAGCCGGGAGGCGCGCCGACGAGACGGGACACGGCATGCTTCTCCATGTATTCCGACATATCGATACGGATCATCGACTTCTCGCTGTCGAAGAGTTCGGTCGCCAGCGCCTTGGCGAGCTCGGTCTTGCCGACACCGGTGGGGCCGAGGAAGAGGAACGAGCCCACGGGACGACGCGGATCCTGGACGCCAGCGCGCGAACGCTGCACCGCTTCGGCAACGACGCGCACAGCCTCTTCTTGCCCGACCACGCGGGCCTTAAGGTTGTCAGCCAGGCGCAGAATCTTCTGGCGCTCGCCTTCGAGCAGCTTGCTCACGGGCACGCCAGTCCAGCGCGCAACCACTTCGGCGATTTCTTCGGGCGTGACGGTCTCACGGAAGAGGCCGGTTGCCGACTTTGCGGTGCCCTCGAGTTTGGCGACCTCCTTCTCAAGGTCGGGAATGGTGCCGTAGCGGAGCTTAGCGACTTCCTCCAGCTTGCCGGCGCGCTCGGCCTTGACCATCGCGGCCTTGGCGTCCTCGAGCTGAGCACGGGAGGCACGGACCTTCGTGACCGCTTCCTTGTCCGCCGTCCAGCGGGCACGGAAAGCGGTCTGCTCCTCGCGCCCAGCGCCGAGTTCCTTGCGGAGCACGCCGAGGCGAACCTTGGAGGCATCGTCCTTCTCGTTCTTGAGGGCGGATTCCTCGACCTCGAGCTGGAGCACACGGCGATTCAAGGCGTCGAGTTCGGAAGGCACGCTGTCAATCTCCGTGCGGATCTGGGCGCAGGCCTCGTCGATGAGGTCGATGGCCTTGTCCGGCAAGAAGCGGGCGGTGATGTAACGGTCGGAAAGCGTGGCGGCCTCGACGAGCGCGGCATCTTCGATGCGCACGCCATGGTGGACTTCGAATCTTTCCTTGAGGCCGCGGAGGATCGACACCGTATCAGGCACGCTCGGGGGCTCGACCAGGACCTGCTGGAAGCGACGCTCGAGCGCCGGATCCTTCTCCACGTGTTCGCGAAATTCCTTCAGCGTAGTGGTGCCGATGCAATGCAGCTCGCCGCGGGCCAGCATGGGCTTGAGGAGATTGGCAGCGTCCATCGCGCCGTCGGCCTTACCAGCGCCGACGAGCGTGTGCATCTCGTCGATGAAGAGAAGGATGCCGCCCTCGGCAGACTTAATCTCATTAAGAACGGCCTTGAGGCGTTCCTCGAACTCACCGCGATACTTGGCCCCAGCCACGAGAGCACCCATGTCCAGGGAGAAGAGCGTCTTGTCGCGTAGGCTTTCCGGCACGTCTCCATTGACGATGCGCTGGGCGAGACCTTCGACGACGGCGGTCTTACCGACGCCGGGTTCACCGATGAGCACAGGGTTATTCTTTGTGCGGCGGGAAAGAATGCGGATGACACGACGGATCTCCTCATCGCGACCAATGACAGGGTCCATCTTCCCGGTGCGGGCAAGCGCGGTCAGGTCCTGGCCATACTTGGCAAGAGCCTCGTAGGTAGCCTCGGGGTTAGCCGAGGTGACGCGCTGAGATCCGCGCACGGCCTGGAGCGCGGCGAGGATTGCCTTACGATCGAAGGCGACGGCAGCGAAAGCGGGACGGAGCGAAGGTGTCTCAGCGAGGGCGAGCAAAACATGCTCGGCCGACACGAAATCATCCTTCATGGATTCGGCTTCGTCCTTGGCCTTGAGCAGGAGCGCATGTGTCTCCGACGATAGACCGGGCTGTCCCGTGGACTGGGCGAGCTTAGGAAGACGCGCCAGCTGGCCGGCGACAGCGGACGCGAGCGCCGCCTCGTCCTTGCCGGCGCGACGGAAGAGCGAGGAGGTCACGCCGCCCTCCTGGGTCAGGAGGCCGTGGAGGATGTGCGCCGGCTCCAGCGAAGGATTGCGGCGCTGCATCGCCTCGCTCTGCGCCTGCTGGAGGGCTTCGGAGGTCTTTTCGGTAAGGTTGCCGTAGGGGGAGGACATGCCTTCATAGATGCACCAATCGTTCCAAGCCGCAGGGCGGATTCAGGCCTCAAACCGAAGCCTATCGAAGGCAAAGCGAGACATCCCAGCGACAATGCGTCCCTTGGGCGACGAGTTGTCGCTTTCCTTCCCGCCAGTCCGTCAACCCCTAAAAGACTCGGCCCGCCGGACTCCCTTGTTGCCGTAACCCTCTCGCCATCGGTAGAAAAGCCGCATGACGCATGTAGCGGAGCTGGCGAGCTTGGAGCGCTTACTCGATGACCCCTCCCCGGTCGTCCGCCTCGCCGTGCTCAGCAGGATCAAGGCCGCTGGACTACCGGGAGTCCTTTGGCTCGAAGGCCTAACGAAAGACGAGAACCTCGCGACCCATGCCCGGGTCTTGCTGGCCGACCTACGCACTCCCGAGACCGCCACTCACTCCTTCCTCGCCCACATCCGTGACCCGCACTGCGACCTAGAGGAAGCCTGTCTCCTACTCGAACGGGCCACCGAGCCATCCTTAGCCGACGACGCCTACTCCACGGAACTGGACCGGATTGCCGAGCGTACCCGCGAACTCATCGCCGAACCGCTCGACGTCCGTGGGAAGTGCCGCCTGCTCTGCCGTGTAATCTTCGGCGAAGAAGGCTACCGTGGCGCCCAGGAAAGCTTCGCCGTCCCGTCCTCCTCCCTTCTTTCGCATGTCATCCGCAGCCGACGCGGCATCCCGATTTCGCTCTGTCTGATTTTCCTCCTCGTGGCCCGCAGGCTCGGCCTGCCCGTCGAGCCCGTCGGCCTGCCCGGAAGATTCATGGTTGGCATCTTCCGTGGACGAGAGCCGCTCTACATCGATTGCTACGAAGGGGGCGCCTTCCGCACCCGCGCGGAAGTCCAACTCCTGCTGCTCGACAACCAACTGCCCGCGGACGAAGCCTTTCTATTACCAGTGACCACACACCAGACGCTTGCGCGCTGCTGCCGTAACCTGGTCTCGCAATTCGAAGCCCAAGGCGACGACCGCAGCAGCCGCCTGTTCCTGACTTTTGTCCACGCCTTAGAAAAGACCGATGAGCGCGCCTGAAACCATTACACTGGCATCCCTACGGGCGACCGACTTCGCACCCAGCCAGCTTGGTGTGCTCGGCGATCCCATCGCTCATTCGCTCAGCCCAGCGATGCATAACGCTGCACTCGCGAAGCTCGTCGGCACGAACCCGCGCCTCGCCGGCGTGCGCTACCATCGCCTGCACATCACCTCAGCAGAACTACCGGAAGCCCTCTTACTCCTGCATGCCAAAGGGTTCGCCGGCGTGAACCTCACGGTACCTCACAAGATTCAGGCGCTTACGCTCGTCGAATCCCTTTCACCCGAGGCCCGTCGGGCCGAATCCGTCAATACACTCGTGCGCACTGCGTCTGGCTGGGCCGGCCACACCACCGACGGCCAAGGCTTCCTCGAAGCGCTGCGCGAACGTACCGGCCGCACGACCAAGGGCCGCCCGGTAATTCTGCTCGGCTCCGGCGGCGCCGCCCGCGCGGTCGCCGCAACCTGCCTCGACGATGGCTGCTTATCACTGCGCCTGCATAACCGCGACGCGGGGAAGGCGGCCCACCTCGCCGCCGCGCTCACCGACCCCAGGGCCCAAGCCGCCGGTCTCTCCGAGATCAAGTCCTCACCTGACGCCGTCATCGTGAACTGCACGACGCTCGGCCTCAATCCGGCCGACGCCTCGCCCTTCCCCGCTACACTACTCGCCCCCGGACAATTCATCTTCGACACCACCTACGGCAGCGAACCCTCGCGACTACTCCTGGACGCCCGTGACCGCAGCATCGCCTGCTGCGACGGCCGTTCGATGCTCCGCTGGCAGGGAGCGCTCGCCTTTCGCCTTTGGAACGGCATCCTTCCTCCGGACGCCCCGATGCGCGACGCGCTCGGCGAAACCGCCCTTTGACCATGACGATTGTCGACCTGCAGAACTTCGCCAAGCTCCACCCAAGCCTGGCCGCCCTCAGCACTGGAGCCTTCGGCGCCTGCGTCGGCAGCTTCCTCAACGTCTGTATCCATCGCCTGCCCAAAGGGGAGTCGATCGTCACGCCGGGGTCGCACTGCGCCTGCGGCCAGCCGATTCCCTTCTGGTATAACATCCCGCTCTTCGGCTGGCTGTTCCTGCGCGGGCGCGCGAAGTGCTGCGGTGCGAGTATCTCGGTACGCTACCCGCTCATCGAACTCGCCACCGCCCTACTCTTCGTGGCGGCCTGGTCTTTCCTTCCTCCAGCGAAAGCCGCGGTCGCCTGCGTCTACCTGCCATTGCTCGTGCTCCTCGCCGGCTGTGACCTCGATGACATGATGGTGCCCGATGCGCCGAACTTTGCGTTGGTCGGATCCGGCATCATCCTCGCGATGCTCGTGCCTTCGATTCACGGCGAGACCTTGCACTCACTAGAAGCCGTCAACCGCTTCCGTGCCCTGATGGACGCACTTCTCGGAATCGCCGCGGGCACAGCCTTGGTCTGGTGGATTCGGACCATCGGCACGGTCATGGCCGGTCGGGAGGCCATGGGCGAAGCCGATATCATCCTTTGCGCTGGGGTCGGAGCCTACTGCGGCTGGCAGGGTGCTGTTTTTTGTCTCTTCGGGGGGTCGATCATCGGTGTGATTACCGCCCTTCCAGGCCTGATTCAGGCTAAAATCAAGGGGGAGGAATACGCCGGAGTGGTGCCGTTTGTCCCCAGCATGGCTATCGCCGGGGCGATTTGGTTCTTCCGAGGTCCAGAATTAATCGCGCTTTGGCGAGGCTGGGCCGCATCGTGAATGGTTCTGACTTGTCAGCCCCCACCCCCCTTCCAATCATCCTAACTCACCCCACTATGAAGCAGCTCGCCCTTGCTACCTTGATCGCTTCCGCCGCCCTCGTCGGTTGCACCACTTACGACACGCCTAACCACGGCAAGAATGTCTCCATGGAGCCCGCCCATAACTTCCTTGGCATCATCAAGGTCGAGTCCGGCTCCTACGCTCCGAACGAGAAGCCGACCATCGGCCTCAACATGAGGGAACTCTACGGTCACCGCGCGACCTCAGGAGACCGCATCACCCTGCTTTGGGGCGCCGTCACCCTGACCGACTATTAATCCCACAAGTAGCCCTTGCAGAAGCCCCGAATTCGGGGCTTCTTCATTTGTAGGCCATGAATGACCCCGGAAGCAATGTCGCCCGCCATCTTCGGACCGCGGCAGCCGAGCATCCGGACGGCGTCGCGACAAAGTCGCCGATCCAAGTCAGCGGGGACGGTAAAGTCATGCATGAGGTCCGCACCTTCCGCGAGCTCGACCAAGCGAGTGATGCCGCGGCCGAACATTTCGCCCGGTCCGGCCTAGCCGCCGGTGACCGCGTCCTGCTCGCGGTACGCCCTGGACATAATCTGATCGTGGGGATGTTCGGCCTGCTCAAATTGGGTGCGGTGCCGGTCGCCATCGACCCGGGCATGGGATGGTTAACTTTTCTTGATTGCGTCACCCGGTCGCGCCCAAAGGCCCTCGTCGGCGTCCGCTCGGCCTCACTACTCAGCCACCTGCCGCTCGCGGCCTTCCGCACGATTCGCCATCGCGTGACGGTCGACAATAAGGCCTGGCGCGAAGCAATGACCGCGGCCTCTCCTGAACCCCGCCCTATCGCGAACGTCGCCCCCGACACTCTCGCGGCCATCCTCTTCACCTCGGGTTCGACCGGCACACCCAAAGGCGTCTGCTACACCCACGGAATGTTTGATGCGCAGATCGAGCTGATCCGATCGACCTACTGCATCTGCCCCGGCGAGACCGACATGGCAATGCTGCCCCTCTTCGCACTTTTTAATCCGGCCTTCGGTACGACGACCGTCACGCCGCTCCTCGACCCATCCCGACCACTTGCCGCCGACCCGGCTCCACTCGTAGCCGCCCTGGTTTCGGAGAAAGTCACCTGCTCCTTCGGCTCCCCAGCCATCTGGAGTAAGGTCGCGGATCACTGCAATTCCCACGGAATCAAACTGACCGACCTCCGCCGCTTACTCATCGCCGGCGCACCCGTCTCCGGCGAACTCTTGGCCAAGCTCCGCCTCATCGCCCCGCACTGCGTGACACACACGCCTTACGGCGCGACGGAGTGCCTGCCGGTGACGACAATCGCCGCCGACGAACTCCTCGGCGAGGCCCGCCAATCGGCTCTCCGCGGCCACGGTACCTGCGTCGGCCGCCCTGTCAGCGGCGTCGAGATCCGCGTCATCCGCGAGACCGACGGTCCGATTGCGAAGCTCTCCGACACCATCGCGTGCGCTCCCTGCGAAATCGGCGAGATCATCGCGACAGGGCCGAGCGTGACCCGAGAATACGATGGCCTGCCGGAAGCTACGCGACTCGCGAAGATCACCGATGGAGGCCGCGTCTGGCATCGCATGGGCGACCTGGGGTCGCTGGATGCTTCAGGCCGCCTTTTCTTCTTCGGCCGACGGGTGGAAAAAATCCGGGCCGGGGACGGCGACCTCCCGACGGAATCCGTCGAGCCCGCTTTCCGCCAGCACCCGAAGGTCTTCCGTTGTGCTCTGATCGGCCTCGGCTCCGCGCCTCACCAGAGACCTGCGCTTGTCGTGGAGCCGCGTGCCGGAAATTTCCCAGAAACCGAAGACGCCCGAGCCCGCTTCGTCGCCGAGCTGCGCGAGATTGCCCAAATCAACCCGCAGGCTGGGCGCATAAGACAGATAGTCTTCCAACGAGCTTTGCCCGTCGACGTCCGCCATAACGCCAAGATTCACCGTCTCCAACTGGCCAAGGAATGGACCAGCCGCCTTGCCTGATGAACTCGCCCCTCGTCCTCGTCACCGGCGGTGCCGGCTTCCTCGGCCAGACCATCGTGCGACGCTGCCTGGCCCGTAGTTATCGCGTCCGCGTGCTGGGCCGCACGCCGCTGACCGGCGAAATTGCCGGCAAGGTCGACTTCATCCGTGGTGATATCGCCGACCGCGCGACGGTCGATTTGGCGGTCAAAGACTGTGACTACGTCTTCCATGTGGCCGCCAAGGCCGGCGTCTGGGGCCCTTGGGAAGAATACCTGCGCATCAATATCGACGGCACTTTGAACGTCGTCGAAGCCTGCAAGGTCCATGGCGTCCGGGCCCTAGTCTATACCAGCACACCGAGCGTAGTCTTCAATGGCGAGGCCTTCCGCGGCGCCGACGAATCCCTGCCCTACGGCGACAACTGGCTCTGCGCGTACGCCGAAACGAAGGCCATTGCCGAGGAAGTCGCCCTCAAGGCCGCTTCGGACAAGCTCAAGGTCTGCGCGCTGCGTCCGCACCTGATCTGGGGTCCCGGCGACAATCATCTTTTCCCGCGCGTCCTCGCCCGCGCCCGCGCCGGCAAGCTGCGCATCGTCGGCGACGGCCAGAACCGTGTCGACGTCACGCACGTCGACACGGCGGCTGAGGCGCACCTCGGCGCACTGGATGCGCTTCTCGCCGGCCGCGCCAACGGCAAGGCCTACTTCCTCTCGCAAGGCGAACCGGTGAAACTCTGGGAGTTCATCAATCGCCTGCTCGTGGGCGCCGGCGAAAAACCTGTCACGCGCCGCATCAGCCAGCGCTCCGCCTACTGGCTCGGCGCTCTCCTCGAAGGCGTCTGGACGCTCTTCCGCCTCAAGGGCGAACCGCCCATGACCCGCTTCGTCGCGGTCGAGCTGGCTAAGGACCATTGGTTCGATGTCTCCGCCGCCCGTCGCGATCTCGGCCTCAAGCCTGCCGTCGAAACCTGGACCGAACTCGACCGCCTGGCCGCAACCCTGCGCACGAAGTAACGCCTACGCTTGCGCAGGAACGTTTTCATCTCATCCCTTTTACCATGCCCGCCGACGGACTCCAGCCCGACAAGACCTTCGTCGTCACGATGAAGACCTGGTTCGACCAAACCGACGGACTCGGCATCCTGCATCATTCGCATTATGTGCTGCTGATGGAGCGCGCCCAAAAGGCGATGTTCGTGGCAATGATGGGCAAGGATACCTTGGATCCGTCGATTGCTCCTGACGTCTACGTCGTCGTCCGTGACATCGACCTGCACTACCACGCGCCGATCCGGCCTGAATGCGACGTGAAGCTCATCCTCAGTGTCCGCAAGGTCCGCGCAGCCGGCCTGACGGTCGACTTCGAATTCCGTAGCGCCGATTTCTCCCTCCTGCACGCCAAAGCTAGTCGAACTGTCTGCCGCATGGATGGCACGACGCACCAGCCCGCCTCCTGGACTGACGAATTCCGGGCGAAGCATGAGGCGCTGGTGAAGTAAGAATCGAGTGCTGAGTCGAGTTCAGATGACAGAGGTCTGAATCGATGAAGACAGACGATGCAGGCGAACGGCGTCCGCAGTCTTATATCTTCATACCATCATCGATTCAGCCATCCGTCATCTGTCATCGATTCAGTCATCCGTCATCTGTCATCGATTCAGTCATCTACGCTGCGCGTAGCGCCGCGCAAATCCCGCATGTCTTGCCATCGCAGCCCCGCGCGGTGCAGTATTCCCGCCCGTAGAAGATAATGCGGAGGTGAAGTTTATTCCAACTGGCCTCCGGGAAGAGTCGCTTGAGGTCTTTCTCGACCTGCTCGACGGACTTGCCCGGGCTGAGTTTCCATCGCTTGGCAAGACGATGAATATGGGTATCCACCGGGAAAGCCGGCACGCCGAACGCCTGCGCCATGACGACGGAAGCGGTCTTATGCCCGACGCCGGGAAGCTCCTCGAGTTCCTCGAACGTGCAGGGCACCTGGCCACCATGTTTCGCCATGAGCATCTTACCCAAGCCGACGAGGGCCTTGGATTTCTGCGGAGCGAGCCCCAGCTGGCGGATCAAAGTCAGCACCCTTGCCTCGCTCATCGCGGCCATCTTGGCCGGAGTCCCCGCCTCGGCGAATAGCGCCGGGGTGATCTCGTTGACCTTCTTGTCGGTGCATTGGGCCGAAAGCACCACCGCGACCAGCAGCGTGAAGGCGTCCGTATGGTCCAAAGGAATCGGCGTCGTCGGGTAGAGCTTCGCCAGCTCCTTGCCCACGTAATCGGCACGTTCCTGCTTGGTCATGGCCCGACGATGGGAGGCACCCGGAAGATGGCAACGCACCACGGGCCTATGACTTATTCACAAGGCCTCGAATGGGTTGCCAAACCTTATGCCGAAACCGTGATTCTCTTATACCCCCACCCGCTCTTGGTGGGCGGTTGCGAGACCCGTTTACTCCTTCAAAACCAATCCCACTTCCATGGCTCAACTGCCCTACGATCCGTCCAAGATTTCCCGCGAACTCGCCCGACATTACATCCCGGCGACCGAGGCCGACATCCGCGCGATGTTCGCCACAATCGGCTCCAAGGATTTCGCGGACATGTACTCCCACATCGACGCCGCGGTGAAGTTCCCCGGCACGCAGGATCTCCCCGAGGAACTCGAATACCAGGCCCTCGCGGACCGCATGGAGTCCCTCTCGAAGAAGAATTCCGTGAAGACTCCGTTCCTCGGCGACGGCCTGCAGGTCTACCGTACCAACGAGATGGTCGGCCACGTCTGCTCGATCCGTAACCTGACGACTTCTTACACGCCTTACCAGCCTGAGCGCTCTCAGGGCACACTGATCACCCACTGGATCTACCAGTCTACCCTCGCCCAGCTCACCGGCTTTGAAGCGGTGAACTCCTCGCTCTACGATCGCGCGAGCGCGCTCTTCGAGGCCGCCGTCTGCGCCGTCCGCATGGGCGACGCCGAGGCCAACACGGTGCTCGTCGCCGCCAACCTGCTACCGACCGACCTCGAAGTCCTCCG
This sequence comes from Opitutia bacterium, assembly GCA_947377865.1. GTDB lineage: Bacteria > Verrucomicrobiota > Verrucomicrobiia > Opitutales > UBA953 > UBA953. The sequence continues at coordinate 18,354 of CANCHK010000016.1, forward strand.
CACACACGTTGCCGACACGTCGGTGAAGTTGGAATTCCTCGCGCCGGACGAAGATACCGGCCGCCTGACCGCCGCCAGCATCGCCGCGGCCTCCGCGCGCCTCGGCAAGCAGCTCGCCGCCGTCATCTTCCCGCAGGTCAACGCCCTCGGCCTCCTCGAGGACGTCGACGCGCTCACCGACGCTTGCGCCGACGCGGGCGTGAAGTCCGTCGCGGTCATCGACCCGATGCTCCTCGCCACCGGCGGCCTGAAGGCTCCCGCCCAATACGGTCGTAGCGGCGCTGACATCCTCGTCGGCGAAGGCCAACACCTCGCCATTGGCGCCAACTTCGGCGGCCCCGGCCTCGGCATCTTCGCCGTCCGCCACAACGCCGACAAGAAGAACGAAGTCCGCGAGACCCCCGGACGCTTCGTCGGCAAGGCTAAGGACAACGCCGGCCGCGATTGCATCGTGATGGTGATGTCCACCCGCGAGCAGCACATCCGCAAGGACAAGGCCACGTCCAACATTTGCTCCAACCAAGCGTTCATCGCCACGATCGCCGGCGCCTCCATCCTCGCCCGCGGCGAAGCCGGCATGACTGCCAGCTGCGTCGCCGGTCGCGACCAGGCACACCGCGCCGCCGCGCGACTGCATAATGTCCCTGGACTCAAGGTCTGCTACGCCAACCAGGCCTTCTGGAACGAGTTCAGCCTGATGCTGCCCGAGCCTGCCGCGGCCGTCATCGCCAAGGGCCGCGCCGCCGGCCTGCACGTGGGCGTGGACATCACGGGCCGCACACCCTGCAAATGCTCGTTGCTGAAGATCTCCTTCAGTGACCTTCAGAGCACTGCCGACACCGACAGACTGATCTCCTTCTTCGAAGGCCTCTACGGCAAGTCCGCCGGCACGAAGACGCTCGCCGAGATTCCGGCCAAGCTGCTCCGTCAAGGCGCCGTCGGCCTGCCCTCCTTCCCACTCGCCGAACTGAAGGCTTACTACTCGAAGCTCGGTGAATTGAACGTATCGCCGGACACGGGCTGCTTCCCTCTCGGTTCGTGCACGATGAAGTATAACCCGCACATCAACGACTGGGCCGCCGGTCTGCCGGGCTTCACCGGCCTGCACCCGCAGGCTCCGGCCGAAGACGCGCAGGGCTCGCTCGAACTCCTCTGGCAGACGCAGGAGTGGTTTCGAAAGATCACCGGACTCGCCGGCCTGACCACCCAGCCCGTCGCTGGCGCCCAAGGTGAGCTCGTCGGCCTCAAACTCTTTCAGGCCTACCACCGCCACCACGGCCAGCACCGCGATATCATCCTGATCCCGTCGACGGCGCACGGCACGAACTTCGCCACGGCCACCACCGCCGGATATGCGACCAAGCGCAACCCCGACGGCTCGCCCTCGGGCATCGTGATCCTGAAGTCCGCCCCTGACGGGCGTGTCGACCAGGCCGACTTCGCCGCGAAAATCGCCGAGTTCGGCCCGCGTATCGCCGGCATGATGGTGACCAATCCGAACACCTCCGGCGTCTTCGAGACCGACTTCCAGAAGATGGCCTCAGAGATCCACCGCATCGGCGGCCTCGTCTACATGGACGGCGCCAACATGAACGCCATCGCGGGCTGGGTGAACCTCGGCGCCCTGGGCGTCGATGCGGTGCACAACAACCTGCATAAGACCTGGACCGTGCCGCATGGCGGCGGCGGTCCTGGCGACGGCATCGTGGCCGTCTCCGAACGTCTCGTGGATTTCCTGCCTGGATTTCAAATTGCGAAACAGGGCGACGTCTACGTGCCGGTCAAACCGAAGCACAGCATCGGCTCGTTCCATCGCCACTGGGGCAACTTCGCCCACAAGGTGCGCGTCTACACCTACCTGCAGCGCCTCGGCAAGGATGGCGTGCGCCGCATGGCGGCGATGTCTGTACTCTCCAGCCGCTACCTGTTCGCCACCCTCGGCAAAGCTTTCCCCTCCCTCCCTGCGGCCGCCGATGGCGTGCCCCGTATGCATGAATTCATCCTCACGCTCGCAGAGGAGGATTTTAAACGCATCGAGGTGTCCGGCATTCCGCGTGCGAGCATCATCGCCCGCGTCGGCAAGCTGTTCCTTGATTTCGGCTTCCACGCCCCGACCGTCGCCTTCCCGGAAGTCTTCGGGCTGATGATCGAGCCGACCGAATCCTACACGAAGGATGAGCTCGACCGCTTCACTCAGGTCGTCTTGGCCATCGGAGAACTCATTCGCGAGCACCCCGAGGTGCTCAAGTCGACCCCGCGCTTCACGCCGGTCGACCGCGTCGATGAGGTCGCCGCGAATCGAAACCTCGTCCTCAGCGAACGCCTCACGGAACTCCCGCTAATCAACGAGAACCGCCTGTCCCCCGTCCTACTCAACGCGATGTCCATCGCGGAGATCAAGCAGCGCGTACTCGCGACGATTTAATTAGGCCTTCGGCAGGCGAACGACAAAGACGGTGCCTTTGCCAACCTCGCTGGTCACGGCAATCGTGCCACCATGGGCTTCGACGGTCTGCTTGACGATCGCGAGGCCGAGTCCAGCGCCGCCGGTATGCCGGGAGCGCGAGGCGTCGATCCGGCGGAAGCGCTCGAAGATACGATCCAGGTTCTCCGGTGCAATGCCACGGCCATCATCGGCCACGCGTAGCTCCGAGAAGCCTTCGTGCACGCCGGTCGTCACGGTGACGGTCACCCCCGCTTCGTTATGCAGGATGGCGTTGATGGAGAGGTTGAGGATGACCCGGCCTAGGCGGCCGGCGTCGCCCATGACGGGCGCGCCTTCGAGTTGCGGGACGAGCTTGGCGCCGTGCTCGCGGGCGACGCGGCCAAGCAAGGCCACGGATTCGTCAGCGAGGTCAGCAAGGTCGCAGGCATCCTGCACGACGGGCCGGCCGGCATCGCCCTGAGCGAGCTCAAGCAAGGCGTCGGAAATCGATTTCATGCGGAGAGCTGACTGCTTGATAGTCTCGAGCGTGGCGCGGTATTCCTCGGGAGTGCGCTCCTGCCGCAAGGCGCCTTGGCTGTCGGAAAGGATTACCGTGAGCGGCGTGCGCAGCTCATGGGAGGCATCGGCGGTAAACTGAGCCATGTGCTCGCGGGCAGCGTTCATCTTGCCGAACGTATCGTTGAGAACCACGGCGAGACGACCCAACTCGCTCTCGGTATCCTCGACGTCGATCTTTCGGCCGAAATCGCCCGCGGCGACACCCTCGGCGTCGGCCGCGATGCGGTCGATGGGCCTGAGCGAACGACCAGCTAGAATCCAGCCGATACCGCAGCCGACGAAGACGACGGCAAGGCCAGCGAGCAGTAGACTCCGAGCGAGCGAGGCAAGGGATGCATCCAGCTGTGCCGTCGCAACTCCGAAGATGACAAGGTTGCGACCAGGAGGGCGGTGCAGGAGTGCGCGATGACCGGTCAAGGTTACCATCAGGTCCTGCGGGCGAGCGGGACCATCGTCGGGCGGCACCTCAAGATCAGCCAATGCCTGGGCGACCACGGATGGGTCGGTCGGCGCGTTGGCCGAACGGTAAAGGGATTTGGCCTGAAGGTCGACGACCTGAACCCAGACACCGGTACCGATAATCTCCGTCAAGGCCTGCTTAGCTTTGGTGGCCCGCTGCTCCGGACTATCTCCGCGCGGCGCGGCCTTGCCGTTCGCACGCACAGCTGGCGCCGGACTACGCGGACCGCCGACCCCTGGCACGACCTCACTGACAGCACCCATACCACGGGTCATCTCCTGACGGAGCCGCAAATCCATCTCCTGCAGCCGCGCCTGCTTCTCGTGGCGATAGAAAGCAACGAGCAGCACCGAGGCGGTGGCGGCGAGCAGGCCGAAGTTCCAGGCCAGGATGCGCCAGCGGATGGAATGGAAGATCATGACCTCAGGGCGCCTTCGGGGCCGCCTCGATGACGTAGCCCAATCCACGGCGCGTCTTGATGAGCTCCGCGCCCAACTTGCGGCGCAGATTGCAAACGTGCACCTCTAGCAGGTTGGAAAGCGTGTCCTCATTCTCATCGAAGAGGTGCTCATAAAGTTCGGCCCGCGGCACCACGGCACCGCGGCGATGGGCGAGGTATTCCAGGAGGCCGTATTCACGCCCGGTGACAGGCTCATCCTTCCCGTCTTTGGTTACGCGCCGCGCGGTCGTGTCGATGACGACCCCCCCCAAGGAGATCACCGCCGCAGCGGAGCTGTGATTGCGACGCACCAGTGCACGAAGACGGGCGAGCAACTCCTGCTGGACGAAAGGCTTCGAGACGTAATCGTCGGCACCGAGGTCCAAGCCGGCGACCCTATCGTCGACCGAATTGCGGGCCGTGAGCATCATGACGGGCGTACGTTTGGTGTGGCGGAGGCGGCGGAGCATTTCACGTCCGTCCATCACCGGCATAAGGTAGTCGAGCACGATGGCGTCGTAATCGCACTCCATCGCCTTATGAAGGCCTTCCTCGCCGTTGGCGGCAGCGTCGGCGGCGTAGCCTTCCTCGCGGAGCAGCTTCAGGAGGCCGTTACGCAAAGGGGCTTCGTCTTCTACGATAAGGATGCGCATCGGGAACTGGTCCTATATTCTACACAAACCGCCCTTAATCCAAGATTAAGAAGCGGTCCGACCTACTCGGCCTTGATGAACCTGCCCCGGGAAATCGCTGAATAGGCGCCGCACAGCAGGGCGCACGCCCCGCAGACCCAGAATACCTGCCCCGGGGAGAGGTTGAGCGTCTGAAAGGAGATCCACTGCACGCCCGAGGCGGCCAAGATACCGACAAAGCTCAGAACATTTGCAGCCCCCTGAACGGCCCCTTTGTCTTCCGGTGCCGGACGGTGCTGCAGCACGGCCGCAATTGGCACGATAAAGAGGCCGGCGGAGAAACCGAGGCCAATCAGACAAAATACGAAGGTCGTAAAGCCTACGCCAGATATACCCATCGGGACAGAACAGAGCGACAGACCCACGGCGCCGACCGCGACGAGCCGGTATTCGATACGCCCTCTCGAAGAGTAACCAGCAGCAACGCTGCCGAACCCGATACCCAAGGCGAGCGCGAGGTTGAGGGTGGCGTTCTGCGACTTACCAAGGTGGAGCACATCCTGTGCGTAGATCATCAGGTTCATCTGCACTAAGGCCGCCACAAAGAAGAAGCCCGCGTTACCCCAGCTAGCCCGCCAAAGATCACGATCCTGCTTCATCAGCCTAAGTCGCGCCCAAAGGTCGGTCACGGGGTTAATCCGCCTCTCGCAGGTTGGGTTTGCAGCCGGCACGGGTGTGACGCGCCGACTCAGCCACCATCCGAACAAAGCAAGCAATGCAAGCAGTAGACCCGAACGCCCCTGCCCCCCCGCAAACGTCTCGGCAAGGAAGCCAGAAGCTGCGATACCAAAAATAATACCAAGGAACGTCAAAAGTTCGAGGATGCCGTTACCCCATGAGAGCCGCTCGTGCGGCAGCAGCTCCGGCAGGATGCCGTACTTCGAAGGCGCGAAAATCGCGCTATGACAACCCATCAGGAAAACCGCCGCAAGCTCGAGGCGAATATCGCCGACGGCCAAGGCGACGGCGGCGAAGAGCATGATGCCGATCTCGGCCACCTTGATGGAAGATATCACCCGCTGCTTACTGAAACGGTCGGCCAACCAGCCGCCGAGCATTGAGAAGAGGATGAACGGCGCGGCGAACAGCGCGCCAGCCAAGCTGACATATGTATTCCGCTCCTCAAGCGGCATGGCACTTCCTAGCACGAGCAGGATGATAAGGTTCTTTAGGGCGTTATCACTGAAGGCTGTCTGGAACTGGGTCGCCATAAGGCTCCAGAATCCGCGCTGCCAGCCTTTGGGAATCGAGGCGCTACCCATGCCGTAATGACACCCGGCCACCGAGCTTACGGCAAACCTATACGCCTCTCAACCGCGGAGTGCCGCGAAAAGATCCACGGCCGACTCGGCCTTGTTGAGGATATACACGTGGTAACCGGGCGCACCGCGAGCAACCAGACCCCGCACCTGACGTACGGCCCAAGAGACGCCAACCTTGCGCTGGGCCTCCTCGTCCGGCCCGCACGCCTCGAGCTCTCGGACCAAGGCTTCCGGAATGCGGGCCTTGCAGAAGCCGCAGAAGTTCCGGGCCTGCTTCAAGGAGAGGACGGGCATGATGCCTGGCAGGATCGGCACCACGACGCCAGCGGCACGAGCCCGCGCGACGAAACGAAAGTAGTCCTCGTTATCGAGGAAGAGCTGCGTGGTCACGAAATCCGCTCCAGCCGCGACCTTGCCCGCAAGGAAACGGATGTCGGATAGGTCGTCGACGGCGTCCGGATGGCGCTCAGGGAAGCCGGCGACGCCGATTGCGAAACGAGCAGGCTGCTCCGCGGCGATTTGCCGGACGAGCCCCTGCGCTTGGGCGAAGCCCTCCGGATGGGCGACGAAATCCTTCTGCCCCTTGGGCGGATCGCCACGCAACGCGAGGATACCCGAGAAACCAGCTCGATCGTATTCCGCGATGATGCCCGAGAGTTCGGCGCGAGAATGCCCGACACAGGTCAGGTGGCCGATCAGGGGAATGCCCATCTTCACGAGCTCTGCCCCGTAGGTAATCGTCGTATCGCGGGAAGTGCCCCCGGCACCGTATGTCAGGGAAGCGAAATCGATCCCCAGCGGCTTAAGCGTCGCGGCGACCTTGAGCATGCGCGCCCCTCCCTCCGCGTCCTTTGGCGGAAAGAACTCCACGGAAACCGTGGGTCGCACGGGACTGCGGAGCGCATCGATGAGCTGCTGGCGGGACATCTAAGTATCCTCTTATCTAGATATGAAGATGTAAGTCAAGGCACGATGCGGTCACTCGTCACGTCCTTCGCGGCCGCCGTTGGCGGGTAGCTCTGTCGGCAAGGCCACGTGATAGGCCATCACCATCCAGCAGAGCATGACGGGGTAGACCAGCACGATGAAGCCGAAGGAGCCGAAGATGCCGAGCAAGACACCGGCTGTCACGGACAGCACCTTGAAGGCCACAAGGAAGCATACAGGGACGATGACGAAGACGATGGAGGCAACGTAGCCGATCGAAGTCGTCCCGGAATAGATGCCGGCCGAGCGGGCGAGATCCATACCGCAGGACAGGCACGCCTTATTCAGGCGGAACCACGAGGCCAGCATCCCGCGCTTACCGCAGTTGGGACAATGGCAAAGGAGACCTCGGGCGACGATGTCGCCCCGGGTGATTTTCAGCGCTGGTTCGTCCATGCAGACAGCGTCCTCACGCGCGAAGGGAAGACAAGCCCTGCCTTGGGTAGGGTCGGGACCGCGTCACGACATAGCCCACCTATCCCCCCTCGCATCAAACTAGGTCAGCACGCAGTGCTGACCCTACCTAACACCATGATGCGGATTACACCTTGAGGAAAAGCTTCTGGCGCTTGAGGAACCAGAAGAGCATCCATTCGACAGCGAAGAAGCCGACGGCGAGGATAAGCGGTCCGATGCCGGCCGGCACTGCCTTGGCCAGGCCACCGAATAAGGCGTTCGCGGTGTATTCGTAATTGATGAACTTTCCAGAGAGGTAAATCAGCACGGAGTTCATGCCGATAACGGCGAAGAAGGCCCCGAAACCGCGCAGCCAGCCGCGCACGTCGATCGTCCAATAGAAGAAGGCCAGCAACAGACTGCCCCAACCGCAGGTCCACAGAACAAACGAGCTGGTCCAGAGATTCTTGTTCAAGGGAAAGACGAAGCTCCAGAGTCCGCCGACGGCAAGCAGTGCGAGGCCGGCGACCGCCAGTCCGGCGGCCTTGCGATTGCCAGAGATTTCCTCCGAGGAGCGTCGTAGCCAAAGGCCGGCCAGGATACCGAGCAAGGCGTTGCCGATGGCGGGAATCATCGCAAGCAGGCCTTCGGGGTCGTGGATCTTCTTGTGCAGCTTGCCTGGCATGAGCAGGCGATCGATGGTGCTGGCGAAGTTGCCTTCCATCGAAAGGTCGCCGGCGGCGAAACCAGGGGCATGGCCGAAAGACATCACCGCCCAATAGCCGAGCAGGATGCCGGCCAACCAGTACCAGAGGCGCTTCGGGGTCTCGAAATTGAAAGCGAAGATGAGTTGGGCGAACATACCTGCGAGGCCGATGCGGCCGAGTACGCTGCCGAAGCGCATATTCTCGAGCCCCTTCCACTGGAGGCCGTTGTTATAGATAATGCCGAGCAGGACAAGGATCAGGCCACGCTGGACGATCTTGCGGCAGACTTCGGCACGCGCACCTTCCGTTAGGCGGCGGGTCAGCGAGTAAGGGGTCGAGACCCCAGCCATGAAAAGAAAAAGCGGGAAGATGAGGTCGTAGGCCTGGAAGCCATTCCAGTCGACATGCTTGAGCTGGGCATCGATTGCGCCCAACCAACCCCACTCGGTGAGCTTGAAGAAAGCGGCGAAGATCGCATGTCCGCCGACAATCCAGAAAAGGTCGAAGCCACGCAGGGCATCGAGCGAGAGCAGGCGTTCGGACTTAGGGGCAGGGGTCTCCATGGGGTTGAGGCTTTTCTATCGAGCCACCGCCTGAGGTCTATAAGGAATTATAAACTAAGGTGCAAGGCGACTGCATCACCCCGTGTCCACTTGCCAACGTGCCAACTATCCCCCTCGCTACTCACATCCGCTCCACGGGCTCTATGCCGAGGAGACGTAGGCCGGTTTCCATGACGGCGCAGGTGCGCGAGCAAAGCATGAGACGACGGGCCTTCACGGCGGGGTCGTCGACAATAACGCTGTCCGCGGCGTAGAAAGTACCGTAGGCGGCGGCGAGCTCATGCAGGTAAGTGCACAGGTGGTGCGGACGGAGTTCTTCAAGTGCCTGGTCGAGCGCGGCGGTGAACGCCAGGAGCTTGCGGGCGAGCGCAATCTCGGCCGGGGTTTCCGGGTCGGTCGCCCCTTCTTCGCCCTGCCCCAGGACCAGGCCGCTCTTGCGGAAGATCGAACGGACGCGGACGACGGCGTACATGAGGTACGGCGCGGTGTTGCCTTCGAAGGCCAGCAACTTGTCCCACGAAAAGGTGTAATCCATCGTGCGGTTCGACGACAGGTCTGCGTAACGCATGGCGGCGACGCCGATGGCTTTTCCGATTTCTCGACGCTCCGCTTCCGGGAGTTCCGGGCTCTTGCTCGTGACGGCGTCGAAGGCGCGCTGCGTCGCCTCATCAATGAGCGCCTGCAGGCGAACAGGGTCGCCAGACTTGGTCTTAATAGCCTTACCGTCCTCGCCGAGGATCGTGCCGAACCAGACGTGACGGAGACGCGGGAGCTTACGGCCGGAAGCCTTGAACCACTTATCGCCGGTCACGAAGAGCTGATGGAAGTGGTCCTGCTGACGGCCGTCGGTGACGTAAACAATCTCGTCGGCCTTGAAGTGCTCGGTGCGGTAAAGCAGCGTGGCGAGATCGGTGGAGGCGTAGTTGGACGAACCATCCTTCTTACGCACGATGAACGGCATCTTGGTCTCGGCGTCGCGCGAGAAGCGCGGCTCTTCGTCATGCCAGACTACGAGCGCGCCTTCGCTCTCCTCAGCCAGTTTGTACTTCGCCAGCTCGGCGTAGACCTGGTCGACCTTGTCGCGATAGAAGGACTCACCGAGGATGACGTCGGTCTTGAGGCCGAACTGGTCGTAGATGCGCTGGCAGGCGACATTAGAGACCTCGACAATCTCCTTCCAGAGAGCGGTGTTCGCAGGGTCGCCAGATTGAAGCTTCGCGAGTTCGGCGCGGGCGGCGTCCATGAGCGCGGGGTCGGCCTTGGTGGCGACGCTACCTTCCTTGTAAAGGCGTTCGAGGTCTTCGAGCGCATTCGGGCTCTTGGCGTCCAACTGGAAACCGGCGCGACGAATCGCAAGAATGAGGATACCGAAGTTCGTGCCCCAGTCACCGATATGGTTGTCACGGACGAGGTCGGCGCCGCAGAACTCGATGAGGCGGGCGACGGCCTCGCCGATGACGATCGGGCGCAGGTGGCCGACGTGCATCTGCTTGGCGGTGTTGGGCGACGGGTAATCGATGACGACCTTGCGTCCGCCCATCAGGCGGGCCGCGCCAGCGCGCCACTTGGATTCGTCGCGATACTCGCGGAGCCAGGCACCGAGGGCGGCGGGCGTGAGCTTGAAATTAATGAAGCCCGGTCCGGCGACCTCCATTTGAACAATCTTGTCATCGAGCCCGCCTTGGGTGCGCACCGCTTCGACGAGCGCGGTGGCGAGGGCACGCGGATTGGCCTTGGCCTTCTTGGCGGCGGCGAGGATGCCGTTGGCCTGGAAATCGGCATGGCGGGGATCTGAGGGCTTCAGCTCCGGATTGAAGTCGGCTTCGAGGCCGGGGACGGAAGCCGCCGCCTTGCGCAGCAGGGCGTCGATTTCACGGGCAGGATTGAACCAGACGGACATGCCTCAAGCCGTAAGCCCCTACGCCCCCTCGGCAAGCGAAGAAGGCGCAGGGGCTCAGGCGGGGCTTATTTGAGCGTCTTGAGGTAAGCGAAAAGGTCCGTGACCTGTTCGTCCGTGAAGCCGTCGAGCAAGCCTTCCGGCATGAGCGATCGACGCAGGTATTTGGCCGACGCCACTTCGGCCTTCGGCACGCGACGATCGGCGCCACCGGGCTGACGAAGCACGTAGGCCGTCGCGTCCTCTGAGACGTAGAACGCCTCGATGACCTCGCCGGCCTTGAGCTTGACCTGGAAGATGCGATAAGCGGCCTCAATTGCAGCGTTCGGGTCGATGATATTACGGATGACGGCTTCCATACCCATTGCGCCGGCGCCCGAAAGATTAGGGCCGATGAGGCCGCCCTGGCCGTTGATCATGTGACAGGACTGGCAGAGCGCGACGACGGCCTTGCCCTTGGTAGGGTCGCCGGTCTTCGACGCGAGCGCAGTGTAGCGGGCGGTCTTCTTCTCGAGGGCAGCGAACTGCTCGCCATTGAGGAGCGGCGGCGCATCCGTGGTACGCAGGATCTTGGCGCCCTTGCCGAGCTTATCCCAAGCGGTATCGCCGCTGGCCGAAGCAAAGACGAGCGACTCCGGGAGTTTTTCGCCGGCGAAGGTCCGGGTCATGTTCGTGCGGACTTCCGCTGGCTTGCGCTCAATGTTCCAGATGCGGTATTCAGCGAAAGCGCCCTGAGTTCCACCCGACGGCGTCGACCACCCGATTGTCAGTCCCCGAAGGTCGTGGGCTTGGGCTGACTTCGCAGTGCCGGTCAGCTCACCATCCTGGTAGGTGCGCAAGATGCCGGCAGCGTCACGCGTCAGGGCGACATGAGTCCAAATGCCAGGTGAGATTGGCTTCGCGGAGACGACCGCATCGCGGATTGTGCCGCCCATGTAGGCACGGAAGACGCCGCCCGCGAAATTAAGGTCCAGCACGCCCGGGGCGCCGAGGATGCTGTCGTTGTTATCGACCTTGCCGTCCAGGCGCACCCACGTCTCCACGGTAAAGGCGCCTTTGAGTACGAGGCCGGACTTGGCGACAGCGTCATTGGAGCCATCCAGGGTCAACACGCTGCGGAACACGCCCCCAAGTTGGGCGGACACATTTGCGAGCTCGGGACTGTCACCCAGGGCGATGGCGAGTTTCTCGGCGACGGGAATTTCGATGTCGGCGAGCGCGACAGACTTGTCAGCCAGGCCGGAGGCGATGGCCTTGGCGCCGGCCTTGGTACCGCTGATACCGTCGAGGACGACCTTCCGGTCATTCACGGAAAGCGTCGGGTAGAGCTTCATCGCGAGTGCGGAAGCCTGCGCCGAACGGGAAGCAACCAAGGCGCGCAGGGCAAGGCTCGACACCTCCGACGACGACTTGCCGACAAGTAAGGCGATAGCTTCGGGCTTGGTCGTACGCAGTTGCTGAAGTCCGGCCAGCGCATCGCGACGGGAATCCTCGAGGGAGAGTAAGGCAAGCAGGTCATCCTCGAGAGAGAGGAGCTGAAAGCCACCAATAAGCTGGGCGGCCTGGGCGCGTTCGGCGACGCCCTGAGTGAGCAAGGCCTTGGCAGCCTCGGCGACGACGGGGCCGACCTTGGCCGGATCGAGGTCAGTACGAGTGACGAGCAGGAGCTCCACGACACGGCTGCGGACGGAGGCGTCGGCCAGGAGCTTGCGCAGCACGGCGACACTGGCCGGCTGGTCTAGGGTCTTGGCGACGGCGAAGAGCTCGTCTGGTCCAGGAGCGCGGTTCAGCTGACCGACCAGTTCGGCAATGAGAGGTGCGCCGACCTTCGGGTCGAGCGCAAGCGCAGCGAACATGCGTCCTTCGGCGGGTAGCGACTTGGCTTCCGGCGAAGCCAGGAACGTCGCCACGGCCTCGGGCTGACGCTCGAGATACATGCGGATAAGGAAGCGCTCGAAATCACGCTCATAAGCGACGCCAACCTTGATCGGCTTGCCGCGGCGATCCGGGGCGACGGGACCTTCGAGGGAAGGTCCGGCGAAGCGCATCAGCACGCCGAGCGCGGCGGGGTGCTTCGCGGAAGCTTCTCCGAGGGCCTTGATGGCGGCGGCGCGGACCTCGGCGTCGGCATCGGCGGAGAGCGCGGCGAGCGCCTCGAAATGGGGCGACCATACTCCGAAATGGCGCAGGGCGTTCACGGCTTCTCGGCGGACGTTGCGATTTGGATCGGCGAGGAGACGCATTGCCAGAGGTCCGATCTTGTGACCGTGCTCGGCGAGGACCCAGAGGGCTTGGATGCGGCGGGCGGGCGAAGCGGAAGCGTCGTCCGCGATGATAGTCAGCGCGCGGGTCGTCGCTTCGTCGGTGTCGCGGCGATCGGCCAACGTCTGCCAGGCGAGGTGAGCATCAGCGGTCACCTTGGAGCCTAGGCGGGCGACGAGATCAGAGGAGGAGAGCTTGGTGTAATCCGGCACAACCTGCGGAACGAAGCCCTTCGGCTTGATGCGCCAGATGCGGCCGGACTGCTTGTCGCGGTCAGGGTGGTTGCGGGCGACCTCATTATGGCTGATGATCTTATTATACCAGTCGATGACGTAGAGACAGCCGTCCGGACCCATCGTCATCGCGATTGGACGGAAGAACGGGTCATCGCAGCTGACGAAGTCATCAAGGTGCTCGAGGCGATAGCCGGAACCTTCGCGATACTGACGGATCGCGTTGACCTTCGAGGTGATTGGGTTGGCGACATACATCACGCCGTCGTAGCCCTTCGGCCAGACGCTGACATCAGAGAGCGCCAAACCGCTGAGGCCGGTGCCGCCCATCTTGAACTCGGGTGCCTGGATTGGAAAAGGCGGCTGGTAGGACTTCGCCAGACGATCCGCGCAACCAGGGTAGAGCGCGTATTCATGGAACGGCATCACCGGGTAGCCGAAATCGTTGGCCTCCTGGATGAAACATTCCCCTTCGCCGGTGAGCACGAGGCCCCAGATGTTGCAGGGGCCGACACTGGTGGGCTCGAAGAAGCTGCCGTCGGGACGGAAGCGAGCCATACGCGTGCTAGGGAAATCGACTTGATCGCCTTTCGTGGTAATAACCGTACCCTTATTGAAGGCCCCTTGCGCGAGCCACATCCAGCCGAACGGAGCGCGGGTGAACTGGTGCGGAAAGAGGTGCGAATCCTGCACCCCGAAGCCCGTCAAGAGGACCTCGCGCTTGTCCGCCTTGCCAGTACCAGCGGTGTCACGAAGAAAGACCACGTCGTGTCCGTGCTGCACGATGGCGCCATCCTTGTAAGGCAGGACGCCTTCAGGAATCGCGAGGCCATCGGCGTAGGTGCGCGGCTGATGCAGTCCGGAGGAAAACGGCTGGTCGAAGACGATGACCTTGTCGCGGGCCTTGGACTTATAGAGCGCCTCGGCGGCGACAGGGTTTTCGTTGGCGTCGACCGGGTATTCCAGCGCGGTACTGGACCACGCCCTGCCCTGCTGGTCGAAGATCAGCATGATGAACTTGCCAAAGTCGGCGGACTCCTTGGCGAAGAGCTCGATTTCGAAGCCCTCCGGGAGCTTGAATAACTTCTGCTGGTCTTCGGCGGAACGTCGAACGCCCTGCACGTTGTTGTAGCTTGTGTCCTTCTTTGCCGGAGCGGCGGCCTTGGTCGGCTCGGCCTTCTTTTCCGTCGGCTTCACCTTATCCCAGGTCAGCGCGCCCGGCGTCGGCGGTAGTTCTTCGATCGTGATATCCTTGGCCTGAACCTCGGCCATACCTCCGGCGTGAATCTGGATTCCAATCTTACCGTCAGCCGCGATGTTCTCCTCGGCCTCGACATAATCCAAGGCCGGAACGCCATTGACCCAGCTGCGGATACGATTCCCTTCGGCGAGGATACGGTATTCGTTCCATTCGCCCTCCTTAACCGCGGCAAGCACGGCGGCAGCGTCCTTCGACTCGGCGACGACCTTATTACGTCGGCTCTCGTCGTAGAGCTTGCCATACCAACCTTTGCCGTAGTCGACCTGATAGCCACTCATCTCCGAGCTGTTCGGGACGCGCACGCTGCGCATCTGGATGCCACTGTTCACGAAACCTGTTCCGGTCAGCCGTAGTTTGACGCGCAGATCGAAATTCTGATAGGATTTCTCGGTCGCGAGGAAGAAGTTCTTCGGCACCTTCTCCTTGAGGGAGCCGCCGCGGATCTCGCCGGCCTCGACGCGCCACCAAGCGGCGTCGCCCTCCCAGCCGGCAAGGGTCTTCCCGTCGAACAGGGAAACCGGAGCAGCTTGGACGGTCAGGGCGAGGAACAGGGCCAGGAAGCAGCGCATGGGAAGGTGGGGTTGCGGAGAAGTTAGACGACCTCTGGCCGCCCACAACCCTGCACGTCATCCCATCTTGCAACCTGACCACCGTCAAAAGCACATCGGCGGCACACCCCACGCTTGCGTCCCCTGCCCGAACCGCCTGTTTTCTCTGCATGTCCTCCGCCCACAAGCTCCTCCGCGACTGCGCCGCGACCCTAATCCCCGCCGGGGATGTCGTGGTGCTGGAAGCCGGCACGGAAGTCACGGTCACACAGGCCCTCGGCGGCTCGGTCACGGTCCGCACTCCGATGGGCCTCTTCCGCATCGCCCCGGCCGACATCGAAGCCCTTGGTCCGGACGCCGTCAGCCAATACGGCAAGAAGGACGAGACGGTCATCAGCGGCCCCGTGAACCAGGAAGCCCTCTGGGAAGCACTCAAGGGCTGCTTCGACCCAGAGATCCCGGTGAACATCGTAGACCTCGGCCTCATCTATCACCTCGAACTCTCGCCCGGCGAGCGCGGCGGACAGAGGGTCGCCGCCAAGATGACGCTGACCGCGCAAGGTTGCGGCATGGGTCCCGTCATCGCCGCCGACGCGAAATCGAAGATGGAGGCCCTGCCCGGTGTCGAGTCCGCCGAAGTCGAGATCGTCTGGGACCCGGTCTGGAATCCGCGGATGATCTCCGAAGCCGGCCGCAAGCAGCTCGGACTCGAGTGATGTCCACGTCCGTCCAGTCCGCGACGGCCCTCTACCTGCACGTCCCGTTCTGCGCGTCGTCCTGCGACTTCTGTTCATTCTACCAGGAGCAACCCAAGCGCAGCGAGATCGACCGCTACCTCTCCGCGATTGAACGGGAGATGGAACTCCACCCGCCTGGTCGCGTCGAAACCGCCTTCTGGGGCGGCGGCACGCCCGGCCTACTGCCGGCGGAAGACCTATTGCGACTCGGCAAGGCCATGACCAAGGCCGCCGGCCGCCCGAGCGAATGGTCGGTCGAGCTCGCGCCTTCGTCAGTGCGCGCCGACAAACTCGCCGCACTGAAGGAGATCGGCGTCACGCGCGTCTCGATGGGCGTGCAAAGCTTCGATGACGCTACGCTCGACGCGCTCGGCCGCCGTCACTCGCCTAAGCAAATTATGGAAGCGTGGGAACTCATCGAGGCCGCCGGCTTTGCTTCGCGCAACCTGGACCTGATCTTCGCGATCCCCGGGCAGGACGAAAAGCGCTGGACCGACGACCTGCATCGGGCGATGTCGCTCAAGCCTGACCATCTTTCCACGTACTGCCTGACCTTCGAGGAAGACACCGCGATGTTCGTGAAACTCTCGCAGGGCAAGGTGAAGATCGACCGCGAACTCGAGGCGCACCTCTATCGACGCACCTGGGAAACCCTCGAAGATGCTGGCTACGCCCAGTATGAGACCTCGAACTTCGCCCGCGCCGGCCACGCCTGCCGGCACAACCTGATCACTTGGGAGATGGGTGCGTGGATTGGCTACGGTCCTTCCGCGTCATCGCAGTGGGGAGAACGCCGCTGGACAAATCCCTCGAATCTCGACCAGTGGATCAAGGGCATCGAAGCCGGCCAGCCCGTGCTCGAGCAGGTCAAGGACCTGAGCCCCGCGGACCTGCTCTGCGACGCGCTCGTCTTCGGGCTGCGCCTCAACGCCGGTGTCGACCCCTTCGCGCTCGCCGCGCGCTTCGAGACGCCCCTGCCGCAAGGCGTCCTCGACCTGTTCGCGGACCTCGTCGAGGAAGGCCTCATGGAGCTCGCCGGAACGAACTTTCGCCTGACCGGCGAAGGCCGCATGCGGGCCGACGCCGTCGGCGTGGCCGTAATCGAGAAATTCGACTGATGGAATACGCCCTCGGAGCCGCCTTCTTCTACGCCTGGTCGGTGACCTGCGCCCGTCGCAGCTCCGCGCACCACGGACCCGACCTCGCGAATCTCGGCCGCCTCGTGGTCGCGATCGTCGTCGTCGGACTCTTTGTCGCGTTCAGCGGCCGGCATCCGTTCTGCGCCGGTTGGGGCTGGCTGATTCTCGGAGGCGTGCTCGGACTCGGCATCGGCGACATCGCCCTCTTCCATGCATTGCCCCGCATCGGCGTCGGCCTGACGATGCTGCTCACCCAGTGCCTTGCGGCGCCTTTCGCGCTGATCCTCGAATATGAGGCGCTCGGACATGCTCCCAGCGGCGCGCAGATGGTGGCTGCGCTGGTCATCCTGATCGGCGTCGCCGTCGCGCTCGGCGCGCCCGCCGAAGGCGACCCAGCGGAAAGAAGGACCGGCGTGTGGCTCGGCGTGCTCTCGGCCCTCGGCCAGGCTTGCGGCGCGGTCAGCACCCCGATGACCGTCCATGCGTGCGAGGCGGCCGGCCAGACGATTCCCGACGGCTTCGCGCAGGCTTTCGTGCGCCTGCTCGGCGGCGTCCCCATCGTCCTGCTCTTCCTGCTCTGGGCTTCGCGCAAGGACGGCCTGCTCGCGAAGGTGCGCCGGCCTTATGCCTCCGCCTCCGCTCCCTGGTGGATGCTCATGAACGGCATCTCCGGTCCGGCGCTCGGCGTGGCCTGCTATCAGTGGGCCCTGACGCGACACCCCGCTGCGCTCGTGCTCAGCGTCGTCGCGCTCACGCCGCTCATCGGCCTCGTGATGCAATGGGCCGTCGAAGGCCAGCGCCCCTCATGGCGGCTCTGGCTCGGCGGCGCGATCGCCATCGCCGGCGTCATCCTGCTGCGCAGGTTCTAGGATGCTTAACGGGTGGCCGCGAGTTCCTGCATGGCACGGACGGCCATCAGCTCGCAATTGAACCACATCGCCCCGGGCGGAAGCATGACCCACGTCTGGTAACGTCCGGGTGCCTTCACATGTGACTGCGTCTGCGCCAAGGTGGCGCCCAGCGCCCTGGCCTTCTCGAGATGCAGGCGGTCACCGGTCGCACGCCACGCGGCGAGATAGGTACGGATGAGCTTGGCGGAACTGGCGCAGACCGGGGCGTAGCACCGATACTGCTCGAGGACGCAAGGCAGCAGCCATTTCCTGGCCTTGCCGCCGGCGGCGCCATCAGCGCTCTGGCTGACGGGCGTATCCTTAGGAGGCTGAGCCCAGATCACGAACTGATCTTCGGCGTAACGAAGAAGCTCCAAGGCCAACGCCAGCTCCTCCGGCTTCCGCTCCTTCTGCTCGAACAGGTGGAGCGCGAAATCACAGGCCTCGTGCTTCGTCATGTTCTCATACGCAGGCAGAGGCCGGACATCCTCGAACTGGCCCTGCCAGTTCCAGTTCCGCACAGGATTGGCCATGATCCACGCGAGGGCGCGGGTGCGCACCGGCGCGAAACGCGGCTCGCCGGTGACGACTTCGAGCTGATCGAGGAAGCCGACGACGCCGGTCGGCACGAGCACGTTGGGCGAGGCGGGCTTGCCGTCCCGGGGATTGACGAAGAGCGACCAACTCCCTTCGGGTAGCTGGGTCTTCTCGTAAGTGGCTGCGATGCGGACGGCCGCATCGAGATAACGGCGATCCTTCGTCGCCGCATGGACATCGAGCAGATAGCGGCCCGTTTCGGCGCCGCAATTCGTCAGGTAGTTGCCGGCCGACATGTGGCCCTTGAGCCGATCACGGTACAGCGTGGGATGGTAAGTCGGCGGATGACCCGCCCAGACGGCATCATCCGGGAAAGACATCGACAGGAGGTAATCGGCCGCGCGCCGGGCGGCAACCAGCGCCTCGGTGGCGTCCGCGGGCGCAGGTTGCTGGGCCGCGTAGGTCGCCAAGGCGGAAGCGGCGGCACCGACGATCTTCGAGGGATAGCGATAAAGGATGAACTGCGGCTCAGGCTGACCGGAGCCGAACCAGCAGCGCAGATCCGGAGAGTGGACCAAGGCGGCGAGCGCCCGGGCGGGACCCGCGGGATCGACCTCACTAGCAACCGGAGAGGCGAAGGAGGCCGCGCGATGGAATCTACGACTCGAAGGTCCACCGATGACCACGTCAGCGGTATCCACACCTTGGACGACCAAGGACGCCGGCCCGATCGCCACGGCGGTCCAGATAGGCGTAAGCGGCACCGTCGGCTTAGGGCCGAAAAAAACGTGCTCGCGTCCGGCCGAATCCTTCAACGTGAATCGGTAACGTACCGCACCCGCGACTTCCGGCAGATCAAAAGCGGGAGCGAAGAGAAACTGCACCGCATGGCCATTCCACGCCGGCTGACCGCCGGCCACAAAAGGCCTGACCGGAGTCGCCGTTTCGGCTAGCGCACGCTTCACCAAGTCATCGGGCGCCTCGGCCGCATGGACCATGCCAAGGCAGGGAAACAGTAAAGCGACGAAGAGGGCTCGCATGTCGCTCAGGCCACGTCGGCCTTGCGCTCGTGCGCATCGACGACGACCGTGGTGACGAGGTCTGAGCCGACGTTCGTCATCGAGCGGGCCATGTCCAGAATCCGATCGACGCCGAGCACGATACCGATGCCTTCCGGCGGAATGCCAAAGGTGACTAGCAGGCCAGCGATGAGCGGCAGGGAGCCACCGGGGATACCCGCGACGGCGACGGCGCTGAGCACGGATAGGAACAACAGTGTCAGTTGCTGGGCGATCGTGAGGTCGACGCCGAAGACCTGCGCGACGAAGAGCACCACGCAACCCTCATACAAGGCCGTGCCGCTCATGTTCATGGTCGTGCCAAGCGGAAGCACGAAGCCGGCCACGCTCGGCTTGAGGCCGAGCGTGTTCTTGGAGCACTCCAACGCAGCCGGTAGGGTCGCGTTGCTTGAACTCGTCGAGAAGGCGGTGATCAGCACGCCGCGGATATCGCGAAAGAACTCCAGCGGTTTACGATCGGTCCAGAGACGGAGCCAGAGCGACATGGTACCGAAGAGATGGAACAACATGACCGCGAGGCAACCGAGGGCGAAGACGCCGAGGGCGATCAGGATATTCAGGCCGATCTTGACGATGACGCTGTAGATCATCAACGGCACGGCATAAGGGGCGAGCTTCAGGGCGATCTGCACGATGCCGGTCATGAGCTCGGCGACCAGGTCGAGCGCGCCCAGCAGCTGTTGCCGTTTCGCTTCGGGCAACTGCGTACCAACGACACCGACGAGCAACGCAAAGAGGATCAGCGGAAGGACATCGCCGATCGTGCCATTGGTGTGGCCGACGACGGCTCCGAAGAGATTCTTAGGCATGAACATCTCGACCAACCCGGCGAGATCGACGGACGGGGTGGCCGCGGAGGTGGCGACGTGCTTCTGGGCGGCGCCACCGAATTCCTGCATCAACATCGTCTTCGCCGCGGGATCCAGATGATCGCCGGGACGAAGGACATTCATCATCAATAGGCCAAGGCCTACGGCGATGGCCATGTTGAGGAAGAATAGGGCGAACGTACGGCCGGCGAGCGGCCCGAGGCGATCCAAGCGGCCGAGCTGGGCGACGCCGGCAGCGAGCGAGGCGAACACCAGCGGGATCACCACGAAGAAGAGGAGACGCAGGAAGACCTGACCGAACGGATCGAAGACATTCGTCGCGACCTTGCGCATGAACACGAGGGACGACGGCGAATAGTGGCCGACGGCGAGGGTGAGGAGGCCGGCAAGGACGCCGAAGAGCAATCCGTAGAGGATACGGTTAGCGAGAGGACGATTAGTTTCGGCCATAGGGAGGGGTGGCACACTTTTAGGAGCGACCCCTATGGGATTCCACTTTAATCAACCATGCCCCCCATGAAAGCCCTGCCCTGCCTTCTAATCGCCTGCCTGAGCCTTGGGGCCGCCGAAGTCGGCCCGCCCAAGCCCAAGCAGACCATGCCAGTGCCTTCCGCTGAAGAGACCCTCGGTTGGAAGCCGATGTTCGACGGCCAGACGCTCAAAGGTTGGACCGGCGACCCGAAGTATTGGCGCTGCGAAGGCGGCATAATCGTCGGCGAGATCACGCCTGAGACCATCGTGAAGAACAACACTTTCATCATCTGGGACGGTGCCTTGCCAGGCGACTTCGAGCTCAAGGCGGAGTACCGCATCACGGAACGCGGTAACAGCGGCATTAACTATCGCAGCACCTACGTCGACGGGTTGCCTTTCGCGTTGACCGGCCCGCAGGCGGATATCGATGGCCAGAACAAGTACACCGGACAGAACTACGAAGAACGCGGTCGCACGTTCAACGCGCTCCGCGGACAGATCACGCGCGTGCGTCCCGGACAGAAAGCCGAAGTCATCGGTTCGGTCGGCGACCCGAAAGAGCTCGCGGCCTTCATCCGCAACGGCGACTGGAACGAATACCATCTCATCGTCCGAGGCGGCACACAGGTACACATCCTCAACGGCCATGTCATGAGCGTGGTCATCGATGACGAACCCGCCGCTCGCCACCCCGAAGGCAAGATTGGCGTCCAGGTGCACGTCGGCCCGCCGATGAAGGTCGAATACCGCAACATGCGCGTCAGGCAGCCCTGAGCCTGATAAGCCGTTGCCCTCTGGCGGGGGTCGGATTGGATAGACCCATGAGCCGCCCCGCCCTTTCCCTGCCAGCCTTGCTTGCCTTGACGCTGGGGGCCTTCGCTGCGCCCACTGGCGTCTGGACCGAGCAAAGCCCACGGGACGAGATCCGCCCGGCGTTCTCGCGCAGCGGAGATGCCTTGGTCATCTCGCACGACGCCCGTGAAGGACTCGACGGCTGGTATCAGCAGACCTTCGTCGTGCAAGGTGGAGATTTCATGAAGTTCAGCGCCATGCGCATGACCACCAGCGTCGAGAATCCGCGCCACAGCGGATTGGCGCGTATCGTCTGGACCGACGCCAAAGGAAAGCACGTCGTCTCGGCAACGCCGGGTGCGACGGCTGAGCCCGAGCACCCGCACGACGGACCCTTTGACGCCCAAGGCCGCTCCATTGTTGCTGGCATCTATCAAGTGCCGCCCAAGGCCACGCAGGCGACCATCGAACTCCATCTCCAGCACGCCCCTAAAGGTCGCGTCGAGTGGAGCGACATCACCTTTGAGAAGTCCTCGGCCCCGTTGTCCCGCATGGTCCGCCTCGCGACAGTCCAATACATGCCGACCGGTAAGTCGCCGCGACAGAACTGCGAAGAATATGCCCCGATGATTGCCGAGGCCGCCAAGCAAAAGGCCGACCTCATCGTCCTCGGCGAGACCGTACCCTACGTGCGCACGAAACTGTCGCCGGCCGAATGCGCGGAGGCGATTCCCGGCCCGACCACCGAATACTTTGGCGGCATCGCCAAGGCGAACGGGATTCATATAGCCCTCAGCCTCTACGAGCGCGAAGGCCACCTCGTCTATAACACCGCGGTGCTGCTGAGCTCGGAAGGTAAGCTACTCGGAAAGTACCGTAAGGTCTGCCTGCCGCACGGCGAAGTCGAGAAAGGCGTCGCGCCCGGTGCCGACTACCCGGTCTTCGAAACGAAGTTCGGTAAGGTCGGATTAATGATCTGCTACGACGGCTTCTATCCCGAAGTCGCCCGGGCCCTAACCGCCAATGGAGCCGAAGTCATCGCTTGGCCGGTCTGGGGCTGCGACCCTCTGCTCGCCCGCGCCCGCGCCTGCGAGAACCGCATCTACGTCGTAAGTAGCACCTTCAGCGACCCGAAGAGCGAATGGATGGTCTCTGCAGTTATTGATCCCGCCGGCAAAGTCTTAGCCCAAGCGAAGGAAAGCGGCAGCATCGTCGTCTACGAAGCCGATTTCTCGAAGCCGCTCGTCGGACCTTACAACCTCGGCGACTTCCACGACATCGTGCAGCGCCACCGCCCGGCAGCGCAGAAGTAAGGCCGACTCAGGCGAGCTCCACCGAGATCGCATCCCAAAGGGCGATGCGCGACTCGATGGCGGCGACGGAAGCCTCGGCGGCTTCGGCCCACTTACGATCGTCATCGCCGCAAAGCAGCTCGACCATGCGAAGCGAGATGACTCCGTGGTGGCCGCCATCGACCTCGATGTGTCGTTCGAGGTAATAGCGGAAGGTGTCGAGCTTGCCCGGGTATTCGCGGCTGAGTCGCGTGACCAGTTCGGTGAACATGTCGGGAATCAGGTCTTCTCGACCAAAGGTGAAGGCTGCGGCCACTTCGTGCGACTTACCGTTCGTCGCCAGGGCGAAGGTCGAGCCGGAGAAGGCGGCGGCACCGGACGAGACACCAGCGGAAACGAGAGCGGCGGCGGTCGAGCCGCCCGACCGAACCGAGGAGAGGGCCTTATCGACCGCTGAGGTATCGGCGCCGGCCTCGTGCATGGCGCGCAGGTAGAGATCGAAGTGAGCGATGCGACCGCCACGCGGATCAACGTCGGACTCCTCGCCACAGACAATTTCATTGATCAGGAAGCGGACTTCGGCATCGCCGAGCGGCACCCAAGGGACGGTCACGCAGGTGAGGTCGCGCTGCAGGCGCTTCAGCAGCGACATGAAATCCCAGACCGCAAAGACATGCGAACGCATGAACACGCGGACGTCGTCGAGCGAGGCCATCCTCGCGTAAAGCGGATGCGCGAGTAGCCGCTGGCGGGCGGGCGCGATGCGGGCACGGACGAGGTCAAGTCGACTCATGCCAACGAACTTAACAGGTTCCACGTAAAAGCAAGCGGGCGAACTCCGAGCCATCATCCAGACAGTCGAATCTGAAACATAAGACTTTATAGCGCCGTCAACCTGAGTTAACTCATCGCCATGCCCCGTCTCCTCGCCCTGTTCTGCCTGACCGCCATCACCCTGCCGGCCGAAGACTCCGGCAAGCTCATCTTCTCTGACGATTTTCAGCGCGCCGAATCGCAGGAAACGAAGGATGAGCCCGGGAACGGCTGGGGCACGAACAGCGCCGGTCGCGCCAAGAACAACAAGCAGGTCGACCTCCGCGACGGAGCGATGTATATTTATATCCATAAAGAGGCCAACCACGCCGTCTCCGTCACCCACCCTGCCGTCTTCACCGACGGTGCCGTCGCCATGCGCTTCATGCTCGAAGACGCGAAGGACAGCCTCGGCCTCGATTTCGCTGACATGGAATGCAAGACCGTGCACGCCGGCCATCTCTTCAAAGCCACCTTCGGAGCCAAGGGCGTAACCCTGGCCGACCTCAAGACCGGCAACATGGACCTGAAGATCCAGGAAGCCCGCCTCGCCAAGACCTTGACGAAAGAACAGACCGCCGCCCTTAAGGAAAAAGAAAAGTCCTTCTCTTGTCCAATCGAGATCGGCAAGTGGCACGAATTGACCGTCAAAATCGTAGGCGATGAAATTTCGGCCGCCGTGGACGGGAAAGACGTCGGGAACCTTAAGTCCCCCGGCATCGCGCACCCGACCAAGCAGATGCTTCGCTTGTCCGTGCCGCGCAACGCAGTCGTGGATGACGTAAAAATCTGGTGCAGGAAGTAAGCCGAGGAGTGCCTACTGCCCAACCCGCTTAATCTGCCTCAGTGCCTCGTAGGTAGCGATTCCGCAGGCGGTCGAGAGGTTGAGCGAGCGGGTCTTGTCGTTGAAGTGCGGGATCTTCACTTCGCGGTCCGGACCGAACCACGCGTGGATCTCATCGGGCGTGCCGGAGCCTTCGTTGCCGAAGACAAGTCCGTCGCCTTCCTGGAACTGCGCATCCCAGAGGCCGCGCGTCGTCTTGGTGGTGAAGAGCCAGAGACGCTCAGGGCGGCCGGGGGAGGCGAGGAAGGCTTCCCAGTTGTCGTGATGACGGACGTCGAGCTCGTGCCAGTAATCCATACCCGCCCGGCGGAGCTTGGCGTCATCGATTTTGAAGCCAAGCGGGTGAACGAGGTGCAGCACGCAACCGGTGACGGCGCACATGCGACCGACATTACCCGTGTTAGGCGGGATCTCCGGGCGGAGCAGGACGAGATGGAGCGGCGGCTTCACTTCCGTCGGCTCATCGCGCGCGAGATCTCGCGCTTGGCTTCGCGTTCCTTGATATCCTGACGCTTGTCATGCATCTTCTTGCCCTTACCCACGGCAAGGAGGCACTTCGCTAGGCCATGCTTGAAGTAGATTTTCAGGGGAATAATCGCGTGGCCGCCGGACTGGATCTCCGCGGCGATCTTCTCGATCTCCGCCTCCTTCAGCAGCAGTTGGCGCGTGCGGTAGGAGGCGTGGTTGTTGAGATTACCGAAATCGTACTCCGCGATGTGCGCGTGGTAGAGCATCACGCCCTTCGGGCTGATCTTAATAAACGCGTCGGCGATGTTGGCTCGGCCGGCGCGGAGGGACTTCACCTCGGTGCCGCGCAGGACGATCCCGGCCTCGAAGGTCGGGCCGATGAAATAGTCACGTCCCGCCTTCGGGTTATTAACCTCAGGTAGAACATGCTCTCGGCGGGCGGCCATCGGATGACGAAAGGGCTACTCGCCGGCAAGCCGGCTGTGGCAGGAGGCTGCCTTAGGCAGGCAGACGATCCTCAGGACGGAACTCCCAGGAGATACGACCTTCGATGACTTCGCGCAGGGCGATGTCTTCAGGGGAAAGCTTTTCGAACACGTCGCCCAGGGTGTGGTTATACTTGGGCGGCTGGACGGAGTAGTC
>CANCHK010000017.1 GCA_947377865.1 Opitutia bacterium
CGGAGCGAGGGGAGAACCAGCGCTCCTTGGCGCGGGTCGGGTCTTCGTCGCGCCGGATGCCGGTGACGAGCGCGTCCCACTTGAACTCGTCGATCGCAGCCTTGAACGGGACGGTCTTGAGTTCGTGCGTGACGGTCACGGGGTCGTGCGTGGCGTAACCGATGCCGCGACGGATGGCGTCCTCGTTGACGCGGACGATCAGGTCGATGCCGTGGATGACCTTGGCCTTCTCGCGGAACTCATACATCTCCGGGAATTCGTAGGTCGTGTCGATGTGCAGGAGCGGGAAGGGGATCTTGCCGCAGAACGCCTTGCGAGCGAGCCAGATGAGGACGTTGGAGTCCTTGCCCATGGACCAGGGCATGCAGACGGAGCGGAAGTTGGCGAAGGCTTCGCGGAAGACGTGGATCGACGTCTGTTCGAGGCGCGTGAGGTGGTCGTTTTGGGCGTTGCGGGACATTGTGACTTAGAAGACAGGTGGTTTGAAAGGGAGGACCAGAGGGCTGGAAGTGTATGGCTTACTTCTTGGTGCGCGTGTGGAGGCCGCATTCCTTCTTATCGAAGCCGGGCCAGCGGCCGCCGCGTTCGTCGCCGCCGGAGGTGGGCAGGGTGCAGGGGAAGCAACCGATGGAGCGGTAGCCGCGGTCGTGCAGGACGTTGTGAGGCAGTCCGTGCTCCTTGAGGTAGGCCCAGACTTGGTCGCGACTCCAGTCGACAAGCGGGTTGAGCTTCCAGACATCGGAGTTGTCGGGCCGGGCCGCGAGCGAGAGGAGCGGCGTCACGGAACGCTCGGCGCTCTGATCGCGGCGCATGCCGGTGATCCAGAGATCGAGGTCGAAGAGTTTCTTGCCGAGCGAATCGACCTTGCGGAGTTCGCAGCACTTCTCGGGGTCGCGCTTCCAGAGTTCGGCGCCGTGTTGGGCAGCCTGCTGTTCGACGGTCTGTGCAGGGTGCACTTCCTCGACCTTGATGCCGAGGTGGGCTTCGAGCTTCGCCTTGAATTCCAGCGTCTCAGGGAAGAGCAGGCCGGTGTTCAGCGTAAAGGCCTGGATCGGGATGCCCGCGGTTTTGGCGAGGTGCAGGATGACGACGCCGGCGGGCTGGAAACTTGTGCCGATACCGGCGCGGGCGCCGAAGGTCTCGTAGGCCCAGCGCAGACGGTCCACCGGCGCCAGCGTCGAGAGACGGGCGTCGAGATCCGGGATGCGGGCTGGGTCGAGGTCGGCCATCGACTGACTTAGGCGGCGGGAGCGGCGGGCCAGACAGGGGCCTGGTCGACCCAATCACCAAAGGCCTGACCGGTCGTGCGTTCCTTGGCGTATTGCTTGAAGAGTTCGCCGATGAGCACCGGGATTTCGTCGGCGAGGGCGGCTTCCTTCCAGAGGCGAGCGAGGCGGGTGCCCTCGCGGTTACCGCCGAGCATGATGTTGTACTTGCCCGGGGCTTTGCCCACGAGGCCGATCTCGGCGTTGTAAGGACGGGCGCAACCATTGGGGCAGCCGGTCATGCGCACGACGAGTTCTTCGTTGGCGATACCCGCGGCGGCCTGGCCTTCTTCGAGCTTCGCGAGGAACTTCGGGAAGACGCGTTCGGATTCGGCGAGGGCGAGACCGCAGGTCGGGAGAGCCGGGCAGGCCATGCCGCGTCCCTTGATCAGGCCGGGGTTGAAGACGATGCCGCAACCATGGTCATGCAGCACCTTCTCGATGGCGGCCTTGTCGGCTTCCTTGATGTCGGAGAGGATGAGGTTCTGCGTGGCCGTGAGGCGGAAGGTCGGGCCGAACTTCTCGGCGATCGTGCGGAGCGCGGTCTTCAGCTTATAGCTGTCTGCGTCCTTGACGCGGCCGGTCTCGACGAAGAGGCCGAGGAACCAGTTGCCGTCGAGCTGCTTGAACCAGCCGAAGGCGTCGCCCTGGCCGCGGAAGAGGAAGGGCTTGGCCGCCGGGAGTGGGGCGCCGAGGCGCTTGCCGAGTTCGGCGCGGAACCATTCGACGCCCTTTTCTTGGAGGACGTACTTGATGCGGGCGTGCTTGCGGTCGGTGCGATCACCCCAATCGCGGTGGATGGCGACGACGGCGGAGCCGACGGCGATGACCTGTTCGCGGGTGATGAACCCGATGACGTCGGCGAGGCGAGGGTAGGTGGCCTTGTTGCCGTGGGAGGTGCCGAGGCCGCCGCCGACGAGCAGGTTGTAACCGATGAGCTTGCCGTGCTCGACGATGGCCACGAAGCCCATGTCGTTGGTGAAGATGTCGGTGTCGTTGTTCGGAGGGATGGCGAAGCCGGTCTTGAACTTGCGCGGGAGGTAGGTCTTGCCGTAGAGCGGATCGGAGGGCGCGCCGGATTCATCCGTGTCAGCGGGCGGCGGCATGTACGGGTTGGCCTGGTCGACGGAAGCACGAGCCTTGGCGATCTTCTCGCCGAGACCGAGATCAACCTGCACGCCGTCCACCCAGATGGAGTGATAGGCGGTGGTGCGAGGGAGTAGGGCGCGGGTGATCGCGAACGCGTCTTCGTCGACCTGCACGGCGATGTCGTCGACGGGCGGGTTGGACGGAGCGGTGACGTTACGGTTCACGTCGCCGCAGGTGGCGAGGGTGGAGGAGAGCGCGTCGTTGATCGACTTGATCAGCGGGCCGATGCCTTTCTGCAGCACGCCATGGAACTGGAAGGTCTGGCGGGAGGTGATGCGCAGGGTGCCGTTGGCGAAGCGACCGGAGAGCTCGTCGTAGACGAGGTACTGGGCGGCCGGGACGATGCCACCGGTCTGGCGCGTGCGCACCATGACGGAGTATTCCTTGCCCGTCTTGCGCTTGTCGCGGTCATCCTGCTGGTAGATGCCGTGGAACTTGATGAACTGCTCGTCATCCCCGGTGAAGCGGTCGGCTTCCGGGTTGGCGAGGGTTTCGCGGATATTACCCGAAAGGTCGGGCTTATCGGCCTTCAGGAGTTCGTTCTTAGCCAGGGGCTTGCCGGAGATAGGGTCCATGATTTAATACTTGATAAGATGACTTATGATTACATCAATAGGGTCAAGTTTAAATAAATGGTAAATTGCGACATCGGCCGGGTGGCCTTCGTCGGTGCAGGACCCGGAGCCCCGGACCTGATCACCGTGAGGGGCCTGCGTCTGCTTAAGCAGGCGGATGTCGTCATCCATGACGCCCTCCCAGGGGACGCTCTTTTGGAGGAGATTCCGGCGACGACGAAGATCGTGCCGGTCGGTAAGCGCTGCGGGGTACACTCGATGACCCAGGATGAGATCAACGCCGTGATCGTACGCGAAGCACGTCAAGGCGGGTTGATCGTCCGCCTCAAGGGCGGCGATCCGGGAATCTTCGGTCGTCTCGGCGAAGAGATGGATCATCTCGCCGCCCACGGCATTCCTTTCGAAGTCGTCCCGGGCGTCACCGCCGCGACCGCGGCCGGTGCCGACGCCGCGTTCCCGCTGACGCATCGCGGCAAGGCCGCTTCCGTCACGTTCCTTACCGGCCACTGCGCCGATGGCAGCGATCAGAACTGGAAGGCGCACATCGAGACCGGCGCCACGCTCTGTCTCTACATGGGTGCGAAGGCGCTGCCGTCCGTCGCGACGAAGCTCATCGCCGCCGGTGCCAAGGCCGACCTCCCGATCCGTCTGCTCTCGAAAGTTTCTCAGGAGGGCACGTCAGACGTGCTCACGACGCTGAACGACCTGGCCTCAGGCAAGGTCGACGTCTCCGTCCTGCCCACGCCGCTCATCGCGGTCGTCGGCGCGGTCGTCGCTCCGCCCCGTCATGCCGGCCTGATGGGCCGCATCGCGGCGTTCGCCTGAGATCGGTTATTTCCGGCGCTTTGAACGGAAATAGAAGAAGACGATGGCCCAAAGGATGATGCCTGCGAAAACGCTCACCAAGGTCTGCCCCGCCGAGCTCAGACCGATGCTCGTGGGTAGAATGTATCCTAAGGTTATGGGCAGGTATAACGCGAGGAGCCCAAGCCCGATGGCCTCTTGCTTGTCGGATAATTCCGACCGTTTATCGGAATAGCGTGCCGCCAGGACTTGGGGTAGCAGCGGGTGGGTTCCTAGCAGGGGGCTGATTTTCCAGCGGATATCCGACGGCGCATGCTCTTTGGCGATCGTCGCAACGTCGCCGTCGGTGCCGGCATGCCGGCCGGGGAGGAGGAAGAGCATCAGGATGACGGTATCCCCTTTGAGTTTCGTCAGGCCGAGAGCATTTTGGAGCAATGGTTCGTTGAAGGCATATTCCGGTCCCTCGCGCCGTTCCATTGAGCAGCCGATAAGCTCGCCATCCTCAAGGCCGAGTTGATTTCGTAGCTGGTTGGCGAGCGAGTTACGGCAGACCGTGACTTCGCGGATGGGCGAGCCGTGGTCGCAGAGTAGCACCGTGCCGCTGCCCTTGGTCCAGCCAGTCGACTTGAGGTTGTCGACGAGCATGCTCTGCAGCTCCGGTCCGAAGAGCGGTTCGCGGATGCTGAGCTTCATCTTGCCCGGTTGGGCATCGTTGAAGACCTTGGGGAGGTATTCCGTGATCGCGCGGCTGGGGCCGATGAAGAGGGGGAGAACGACGAGTTCGTCGATACCTTCGGCTTTGGCCTGCTGGACGGCGCCTTCGAAGATGACCGCCGGGACGCCGTCGAGGAGGGCAGGGTCGATCTTGGTCGAGTGCATCGTCGAGACCGGCAGGACTTCTTGGCCGATGAGTTTGCCGACTTCCTGGGCCAGTCCGCGCAGGGCTAACGTTGCCGCGGGTTCGTAGGAACCGTTGTCGACGAGGAGGATGCGGGTACCGGCCATGAGGGCTTAAGTGAGGTATAAACTTCATATTTGCAACGCAGGGTTGGCTGATTCCAGGTTGCCTCGTTGCTGGGGCCGAGTTTCCTTAAGGGATGCCCCGCCGTTTCCTCGTCGCCGTCGCTCTGTGCCTGAGCGTCCTCTCCCTTTCCGCCGCCGATGGCTGGCTCACCGACCTCGATGAAGGCATCAAGGTCGCCAAGGCCGAGAAGAAGGCGATCCTGGTCGACTTCACCGGCAGCGACTGGTGCGGCTGGTGCATCCGTCTGAAAAAGGAAGTCTTCGACCAGAAGGAATTCGCCGCCGCTACCAAGGACTTCGTCCTCGTCGAACTCGATTATCCCCAGAAGAAGAAGCAGAGCCCCGAGGAGAAGGCCAAGAACAAGGCCCTCGCTGAGAAGTTCGCCATCGAAGGTTTCCCGACCATCATGTTGCTCGATGCCGATGGCGAACCCTTCGCCCAGACCGGCTACCAGGACGGCGGCCCGGTCAAGTATCTTGCCCATCTCGCGGAACTCCTGAAATCCAATACCTCCGAAGGGAAGGCCAAGTTCGCCCAGACCAAGAAGGACGAAGGCCTGGTGCGCGGTTATGGCGAAGAACTCGAAAAGCTCATCACTCCGCATCTGGAGAAGAAGGACCTCGCCGCCGCCGAGGCCGCCATCGCCAAGTTCATCAAGGACAAGGCCGTCACCGGTGCCGCCAAGGTGACCCTTTCCGCTAATGCCCGCATCGGCAGCGTGCAGGCCTGCAAGCCCGGCGACCATGCCGCCGTGCTCAAGGTGCTCGACGAAGTCATCGCGGACAATCCCGCCGACCTTACCGGTGAACTGAAGCAGTTCCGCGCCCAGGTCGCCGCCGCCCAGTCCGCCGACAAGGACAAGAAATAATTCCCATATGAAGAAACTCATCCTGATCCTGCTGTTGCTCGCGACCGTCACCGCGCGGGCCGAACTTACCTGGCTCACCGACCTCGACGAAGCCAAGAAGGTCGCCACCAAGGAGAACAAGAAGCTCCTCGTGGATTTCACGGGCAGCGACTGGTGCGGCTATTGCATCAAGCTCCACAAGGAAGTCTTCGATTCGCCCGAGTTCGAGAAGTTCGCCAAGGACTATGTCCTCGTGGAACTCGACTTCCCTCATAAGAAAGAACAGCCTGCGGCCGAGAAGGCCAGGAACCAGGCTGCTTCCAAGAAGTTCGCCGTGAGCGGGTTTCCGACGGTCCTGATCATGACCGCCGGCGGTAAGGTGCTGAATCGCGCCGCAGGTTACGCGCCGGATTCCGGCCCGGACGCCTATCTTCCCAGACTGGGTGCTCCCGTCTCGAAAAAGGGCAAGGCCGCGCCTTCCAAGAAGTAATATGAGCTCATTCGTCTCCGTACTCGCTCTCCTCATCGCTTGCGCCGCCGCTGCGGTCGAGCCCGTCTGGCTCACCGACCTCGATGCCGCGAAGGCCAAGGGCGTGAAGGAAAACAAGCCGGTGCTCGTCGATTTCACGGGCAGCGACTGGTGTCCGCCCTGCAAGGCGCTTCATAAGAACGTCTTCGAATCCGCCGCCTTCGCCGCCGTCGCGTCCCGGTATGTCCTGGTCGAGCTGGATTATCCGCGGACCAAACCCCAGGCCCCGGAACTGAAGGCCAAGAACCGCGAATGGCAGCAGAAGTTCGGCATCACGGGTTTTCCGACCGTTCTCCTGATCGACGCGAAGAGCGGCGACGTCTTCGGCAAGACCGTCGGCTTCGGCGGCCAGACCGCCAAGGAGTATCTCGATAAGCTCGCTTCGTTCAAGAACACCCCGGAAGGCAAGGCCGCCCTGGGCAAGGAGCAGGACGCCGCCTCCGCCCGCAGCGCGAAGAATCGCGAACTCGGACAGAAGATCGACGCCGCGATCAAGGCCAAGGATTTCAAGGCCGCGGAGGCCGCGTTGACCGAGATGTATGAAGATGCTTCCGGCACGCGCGAGGGGGTCTTCTATTACAACAAGGCCCGCATCCTTCTGCAGATTGATCCGACCGCCAAGACGCAGGCCCTCAAGTATCTCGATGACGCCCTTGCGGCCGTCGCGGGTGACGAGAACATGACCAAGAGTTTCCGTGCCTATCGCCAGAAGGTGAGCACAGGCACGAACGCCGCCCCCAAGGCTTCCGTCGACCCGAAGAAGGGCGCGTAAGCCGTCAGCGTAGCAGCTGGTCCAAGGACGCCGTGAGGACTGCCTCCGGCGTCTTTCCTTTTTGGCGCAGTTCGCGGATCGAGAGGCCGGCGGTCCGCTTGGCGAGCCGCTTACCGTCCGCATCGACGACGAGTGGAGCGTGCGCCCAAGTGGGCTGCGTCCAGCCAAGAGCACGATATAGGAGTATCTGACGAGCCGTCGAAAGCAGGAGGTCGGCACCGCGCACGACTTCCGTGATGCCCATGGCGTGGTCGTCGGCGACGACGGCGAGTTCGTAGGCGGGGAAGCCGTCCTTACGCCACACGAGGAAGTCGCCGAAGTCACGTCCAGCGACGAACGCCTGTGGGCCTTGGAGAGCGTCGATGAAGGTGATGGTCTCGCCGTCTGGGACGCGGAAGCGCCAGTTGGTCGGACCAGGCTCGCGTGCTTCGCGGCCGGCGCCGAGCGGAGGTCGGAGGGCGGGCGGGAAGATCGGCTCGGCGTCGTCTTCGGCATGCGGGGCAGTCAGGCTGCGTTCGACGTCCTTGCGGGACTTATCACAGGGGTAGATCGTGCCGGTGACCTGGAGTAGCGACCAGACCTCACGGAACCATGGCAGGCGCAGGGACTGTACGTAGGGTGCGTGCGGGCCGCCGACATCCGGACCTTCCGTCCACTTGAGTCCGAGCCAGCGGAGGTCTTCGATCGCCGCCGCGGCGAATTCGGGGCGGCAGCGTCCGGCGTCGAGGTCTTCGGTCCGATAGATCAGCGTACCACTGGCAGCACGAGCGGCGGCGAGGGCGAAAGTACGGGCGTGGCCGACGTGTAGATAGCCGGTCGGGGTCGGGGCTAGCCGTCCGCGCGTCATCAGAGGGGGTTGCCCGTGGGGATGAATTCCCACTTCACGCCGAACTCTGCGGCCACCGCGGTGGCGAGCGCCTTCACGCCCCAGGTCTCGGTGGCGTAGTGTCCGCAGGGATAGAGGTTCCAACCCTGCTCATGGGCTTCGTTGAAATGTTCTTCGCGCAGCTCGCCGGTGATGAGCGTATCGCACCCTTCGGCCTTGAGGTGCTCCAGGGCGCTGCGTCCACTGCCGCTGAGGATCGCGATTTTCTTCGGCTTCGCGGAGCCGAACTCGATGCCCTTATAGGTCTGCGGGTAGGATGCCTTGAGGCGTTGGCGCAGCGTAGCGCGCGAGATACCCTGGCAGATGCAGGCGATGGGCAGGCCTTCGTAGTCCACGAACCAATCGACGACCTTGAGGCCGAGATCTTGGGCAATGAGCGCGTTGTTGCCGATGGCCGGATGCGCGTCGAGCGGTAGGTGGCTGGAATAGAGCGAAAGCCCAGACTTCTTCAGCGCGGCTTTACGCAGGGCGCGGACTGCGCGTTCGGGCGAGACCGGGCGCCAGTACATCCCGTGGTGCACAATCAGGAAATCGACGCCGCGCCGGGCGGCTTCGGCGAAGACCTGAGCACCGGCGTCCACGGCCGCGCCGACCTTGCGTACCGGGCGCGCGCCCTTGTGCTGGAGGCCGTTGCGGGAGCCTTCGAAGTCGGCGATGTTCTTGCGGTTGGTAAGGAGGTCGCAGAAGCGCGCGACCTGGGCGGCGGTGACCTTGGTCTTCACAGTCTCTTGAAGTTGGCCGACTGGGCGGCGGGGTGGGCGAGCGTGGCGGGCTCGAAGGTCTGCGGGGTGAAGTTCCCGCCGAGAGCGGCTTCGGTGATGCGGAGCAGGTCGGCGTCGCGGGTGGTCTCGTCGAGCACGCTGCAGGCGGCGAGCATCCATTGGTCGTCGATTTTGGAGAATTCTTCGACCTGCGTCGTGCGGGTCTTCTTACCGTTCATATCGAAGCAGCTCGCCTGAACCAAGACGCCGTAGGTGCGATCGATGGCGAAGTTCACCTTGGCGGGTTCATGGCCAATCTGGTTGAGCGCGTCGAAGGTATGCACCGGGCGGCGGCGTTTCTCCGTGGTCAGATAGGCCGTGGCGGGCCAGTGCGTGAACGGTAGCTGGAGGTCGAAGGGCGAGAGGATAAGACCGTCCGCCAGCGGGAATAGCGACGTCTTGTCGTCGAGTTCCTGGGCGATGTCGCCGCGGCGGGAGATCCAGACGCGGCTTCCTTGGGCGGACTTGACGGTGATAAAGGACAAGGCCGGCTTGCCTAGGGCGTCCTTGATCTCGCCGCGGAGCAATTGGGTTTCACCTTGGGTGGAGGCCCAGAGCGTGCCTTGGACGGGGGCGAGCGATTCACCTTTGCGTGGCTTGTGGACGATCTCGAAGCGCAGGCAGAGGTCGCCGTTGAGTCGGGAGTGACGGAAGCTAGCGAGAAAGGCCTGGCCTTGTTCGGGCGTCAGCTGATCTAGGTCAGGCGCGGAAGGGACCCGGGATTGCGCAAGGCAACCAAGTGCGATGAGACACGCTACCCAGCGGACGGACAGGCTGAGCAGTCGGTTACTCACTCAGGCTTACTTGGCCGGAGCCGGAGCAGCGGGCTTCGCCGGAGTCGTCGCGGCCGGAGCCGGGGTGGACTGGGGTTTGGCGGCAGCAGAGGCTGGGACGGCAGGGGTGGCGGCGGCAGGGGCGACCGGGGCAGCGGTGGCTGGGGCAGCCGGAGCGGCGACGGGGGCGGTAGACTTAGCGTCGAGGGCCTTGGTGACCGGCTTTTCGCGGGCGACGAAGCCCAGATAAAGACTAAAGCTCAGGATAAAGAGGATGACCGTCAGGGTCGTGGTCATCTTCGAGAGCACGTTGGCGGATTCACCGCCAAAGACGGTCTCAGCGGCACCGCCCCCGAGGGCCGATCCCATACCTGCGTTGGCGCTGGGGCGCTGCATCAGGATCACGAGGACCACGAGGATACAGACAAGGAAGAGAGCCACCACGGAGGCGTAGAGAAGGAAGTCCGACATGGCCCCATCCAAGGGCTCAATTTCCTATAAAACAACGCCAAAATCAGGTCTGAAGGTAGCTGCCCCCGGACACCCGGTAGGTCAGCCACTCCCCGGACGGTGGCGGAACGGTGCCAGTAGCGATAACCTGATGTTTTTCGCCAACTTCATTCCAGAAGGCCCGACGACGGATATCGTCGAGTTCGCCCAGGACATCGTCGGCCAGGATGACCGGCGGCGTGGGGGCGAGGAGGGTATCGCGCTGTAGGCGGGCGAGGCAGAGTGCCAGGACAAGGAGGCGCTGTTGGCCTTCGGAGGCGTAGTCGCAGGCTTCCTTGCCGGCGAAGAGCATCCCGAAGTCATCGCGCTGAGGACCGCGTAATGTCGTCCCCGAGGCGAGGTCGGCGACTCGTGTCTTCGCCCAGATCTCGACAAGCTGCTCGGCTGCGACGTCGGGTTGGTAGACCAGGTCGGCGCCTTGATCGGGGAAGCCGGCACGGCCGCAGGCTTCGCGCAAAGTGGCTGCGAGTTCAGGCAGGATACGCGCGCGGGTCGTAGCCATCAGTTGAGCGGGCGCGAGCATCGCCTTTTCGAAGGCGCGCAGTTCCTCGTCGGAGCGGACGGTGGCTTTCAGCAAGGCGTTACGTCCGTCGAGCGCCCGACCGTAGTCGCGGACTGCCGTGAGGTAGGCGGCGTCGGTGCCGCCGATTGCGGCATCGAGCCAGCGGCGTCGGTTCGAGGGTGAGCCACGGACGAGGCGCAAGTCGTCGGAACAGAAGACGATCGTTGGGAACTGCCCGAGGTGCTGGGCGACGGAGGCCACCGGCGTGCCATTGAGTAAAGCCTTGCGCGAGCCTTTCGCCAAGCGGATCTCAATCTCAGCGTTCTCTTCGTCCGAGAGTCGAACATCTAGTCGTAGGCGGGCTTCCGTACACCCCGAGCGGACTAGCGGAGCGATGTCATTCGTGCGGAACGATCGAAAGGATGAGACGAGGGCCGCGGCTTCGAGGAGATTGGTTTTTCCTTGTCCGTTATCGCCGAGCAAGAAGACGCGTGGGGCGTCCGTGGTGACGTCCGCGAAGGTTAGGTTGCGGAAATCTGCGGCCCGGATGCGCGTCAGGCGCATAGCTTATTCCGGAAGAAGGATCACCGTGCCGATTTTAGGCAGGCTGTTAATCGACGTCATCTTGTCGCGGTTCG
The DNA here is from genome assembly GCA_947377865.1 of Opitutia bacterium. Lineage (GTDB taxonomy): Bacteria > Verrucomicrobiota > Verrucomicrobiia > Opitutales > UBA953 > UBA953. The sequence goes on from CANCHK010000017.1 coordinate 11,036, forward strand.
CGTTGAAGATGGCGGAAATGCGGGCCGGATTGGCGTCGCCGTAGGTCTTGCGGGCGATGCTCGAAAGGCTATCGCCCTTGGCGACCGTGTACTGGCGGAAGCGGGCGGGCTTATCATCGCCGGGTGGAGTCTTATCCGTGGTGGGCTTTTCGCTGGTTGTCTTTGCTGGGAGGATGAGGCCTTTCTGGGTGCGATTGTAATCGGCCAGTTCGCGCTTCAGCTTTTCGTTCTCGAGTTGCAGATTGCGGAGACGGGCATTGAGGTCGGAACCTCCCAGTGCGTCGGGCTCCATCGGTCTGCCTGGTAGCTGCTGCATGAACTGCTTTTCAGCGGTCTTGATCATCTGGCGGACGATGTTGGACTGCTCCGAGGCAGGCTTCATCCGTATATACTGATTAAAGTGGTAAATCGCCGGCAGCGGATCCTGTAGCTCGAGGTACATGCGACCGGCTTCGAGGTGCGATTCTGCCGCCCCCTTTCGATTGTCGATTACCTTGAGGTAGCATTCAAGTGCCTTGCGGATCTCGCCTTGCTTGTGGAACGTCTGCCCCTGACGGAATTCCGGATCGTCGACGTCGAGGGTGCGGGAGTCGGCGCGTGAACCATCGTCGCAACCGGCGATCAGCAGGACCGTGAAGACGAAGACAGCGCGAACCATAAGCGGACAATCTCCGTGCACCTAGCGTCCTTCAACTCAAAATCATACCCCGATAGCCTGACGTAGGGCCGAGGCGAGGTCGGGCTTCGCAAAGCGGAATCCTCCGGCCAGAGCGACTGCGGGCCGGGCGGCTAGGTCTCCGAGTACGGTTTCTCGGCCCATCTGTCCGAACAGCAGGGAGAGGGCCCAGGCTGGCGTTGGCAGGAAACTGGGACGATGGAGGACGGAGCCTAGGGTGCGGGCGAATTCCGCTTGGTGGACGGCCTGGGGCGCGACGGCATTAAGCGGGCCGCTGACGGCTGGGTTTTCCATCGCCCAGACGATCAGTTCGACGAGGTCCGGAAGTCCAATCCAGCTCAAGTGCTGTTGGCCTCCGCCGATTGGGCCGCCGAGTCCGAGCCGAAAGGCGGGCAGCATTTTGCGTAGACCGCCACCTGAGGCGGAAAGGACGAGGGAAGTACGGAGCAAGACCGTACGGATCCCTCCCTCGCTGGCCGCTAGGGTCGCGTTTTCCCATGCTTCGGTCACTTGGGGGAGAAAACCTTCAGTGGAGATAGCGGAGGTTTCGTCGAGGATCTCCTTTCGATGTATCCCGTAGCGATTGACCCCGGACATGGAGATGAAGACTTCAGGCTTATGCTTCAGTTTGGCCAAGGTACGCGCAAGCAGGCGGGTGCCGTCGCGCCGGCTGGCCATGATTCGTTCCTTGGCCGCTTCGGTCCAGCGTTGGGCAATGGATTCGCCAGCGAGGTGGATGACGGCATGGGCGCCTTCGAGGGATTCACAATCAATGTGGCCCGTAAGATGGTTCATGCCGCTGGGCCCATCGTGGCGGGAGCGGAAGGCTAATACTTCGTAGCCGAGTGAGGTCAGCCGCCGGGATAAAGACGAACCGATGAGGCCGGTGGCGCCGGTCAGGATGATGCGTCGTTTGGCCGTCATCCCGAATAGGTTGCAAGGAAAGCCCGCGACTTCAAACCGACGGCTTGTTTACCACGAGAATCCAAGGCTTCCCCGGGGTGGGGTAATAGCCGATTTTCTCGACGTGTAGGCCCGCCTTCGCCTGCTGCTCCGCGAAGGAAAGCACGATATCGGATTCTTCAGGGCCGCCAGGGTGTCCAGTGTAGGCGACGCAGATGAGACGGCCGCCCGGACGAAGATGGGCGAAGGCGTCGCGCAATGCACGGTCGGTAGAGGCTGGTTGCGTGATGATGGATGCGTCGCCGCCGGGCAGGTAGCCAAGATTAAAGATGGCTACACCAATCTTACCGCGTTGTTCGGCCGTAAGGACTTCGGCAAGTTCCGCATGGCTACGTAGATGCAGCGAGACGCGGCTTAGCAGGCCGGCGACTTCCAGTAGGTTGCGCGTGGAGGCGATGGCTTCCGGCTGGATATCGAAGGCGTGCACTTGGCCCGTGGGGCCAACGGCTTGGGCCAGGCAGGCCGTGTCGCGCCCTTTGCCGGCAGTTCCGTCCACGGCGATGTCGCCCGGTAGGAGGATCTCGGTCGCGAGCTTTTGAGCGCGCTCGGTGACGCGGATCGGATTTACGGGAGCCAAGGGAATTTTCGGAAATTGGGAGGACGCTTCTCGTTCCAAGCGGCGCGACCTTCGTCGCCCTCTTCCGAAAGATAATAAAGCAAAGTGGCGTTGCCGGAAAGTTCCTGAATCCCAGCCTGGCCGTCGAGTTCGGCATTGAAGGCCGACTTCAGGCAGCGGATGGCGAGTGGGCTCTTCGTGAGGATTTCCTGGGCCCATTTCACGCCTTCGGCATCGAGCTGGTCGTAAGGGACGACCGTATTGACCAAGCCCATCTCGAGTGCCTGCTTGGCGTCGTACTGGCGGCAGAGATACCAGATCTCGCGGGCCTTCTTCTGGCCGACGATGCGGGCGAGGTAGGAAGCGCCGAAGCCACCGTCGAAACTGCCGACCGTCGGGCCGGTCTGGCCGAAGACCGCGTTGTCGGCGGCGATGGTAAGGTCACAGATGACGTGGAGTACGTGCCCGCCGCCGATGGCGAAGCCGGCGACGAGGGCGATGACGACCTTGGGCATCGAGCGGATGAGGCGTTGTAGGTCGAGGACGTTGAGGCGAGGGACGCCGTCCTTGCCCATGTAGCCGCCTTTTTTGTCGCCGCGGATCTTCTGGTCGCCGCCTGCGCAGAAGGCGAACTTGCCGTCGGCCTGCGGGTTGGCGCCACGGAGGAGCACCACGCCGATCGTGGCGTCGTCACGCGCGTCCGAGAAAGCCTTCAGCATTTCCGCGACCGTGTCCGGGGTGAAGGCGTTGCGCCGAGAGGGGCGGTTGATGGTCACGCGGGCGATACCATCGGCCTTCTCGTACACGATGTCGGTGAACGCTCCCTGCTTTTGCCAACTGATCTCGGACTGCATGGGGTTAACTTGGCGGGCGGGGACGTTTTTTCCAACGAATAAGCGACGAGACGCTTGAAAATTGGCGAAGCCTCCCACACTTTAGCGGCCTATGGCCCGACTGACTCCCGAACAGATTTCCAAGGTTTCCGCCTGGGTGGCGGAAGGTGCCACGCTTTCGCAGATTCAGGAGCGCCTTTCCTCTCAGCTCGAGGTCTCGATGACCTATATGGACGTCCGTTTCCTCGTGGACGATCTGAACCTTGCCTTGATCGAGAAGGAAGAGCCTAAGAAGCCCGAGGAGGACGCCGTGGAAGCTGCGCCTGCTGCGGCCGAAGCTCCGGTCGCTCCGACCGCCCAAGGCGCCGGCGTCGTGACCGTCGAGGTCGATACCATCGCCCAACCGCATGCCATGGTCAGCGGACATGTCACTTTCTCCGATGGCGAGAAGGCCGATTGGTATATCGATCATCAGGGCCGCCCCGGGATGGCTGCACGTACGCCTGGATATCGTCCGACGCCGCAGGACATCACTGACTTCCAGACCAAGCTGGACGCCGCGCTCCGTCAGGCTGGTTACTGAGCGCTCAGCGCGTCTTCAGGATCGCTTCCGCTAGCACGAAATCCGCCGGACGAGTGAGCTTCAGGTTTACCGAAGGGTTCTCTACCAAGGAGACATCCTGACCGACGAATTCCACGGCGGAGCTGTCGTCGGTGACCTTACGCTGCAGTTCGGCGACCTTGCGATAGGCCTTGAGGACAATCGAGGTACGGAAGACCTGAGGTGTCTCAGCGGTCCAGACCAGCCCGCGATCGGGCGAAGTGTCGACGGAGGCCGAATCCGCTTTTGCGATTTTGACCGTGTCGGCCGCACGACCTGCGAGGATGGCGGCACCGGTCTCCTTGGCCTTTTCACGTACCTTGCGGATGGCTTCGGGTGAGACGAGCGGGCGGGCGCCGTCATGGATGTGCACGAAGCCTGGGTGGCCTTCGCAGGCGTTGAGCGCGGCGAGGACGGAATCCTGACGGGATTCCCCGCCGGGAACGAACTCGACCGTGGTGATCGAAGGCAGATGGCCGGCGAGCTGGGCCTTCAGCTTGGCGAGCTGGGCCTCGTCGCGATAGGTGATGACCACGCGGGCGATGAGGCCCGTGCTCAGGAAGGATTGCAGCGAATGGACGAAGACCGGTTTGCCGGCGAGGAGCGCGGTGATCTTGTCGTCGACGACTGCTTGCATGCGCCGCGCGGAACCCGCGGCGAGGAGGATCAGGATGTCGGTTTCCGCGCTCATGCGATCTCGCCGATGTCACGGCGGATGCGGAGCGTTTCAGCCGCAGGGTCCTTGGCTTTCAGGATGGGACGCCCGACCACGATGAAGCTGGCGCCTGCTGCGGCGGCCTGCGCCGGCGTCATCACGCGATTCTGGTCGTCACCAGCGGCATCGGGATAGCGGATGCCAGGAGTCACGAGCGTCGGGCCGGCGCCGAGGTCCTTGCGTAGGATTGGTAGTTCGAGCGGGGAACAGACGAGTCCACCGATGCCGGAATCGATGGCCATGCGACCGAGCAGGCGGACTTGTTCCTCGGGCGTGCGCGCGACGCCGGTGGCGGAAAGCTGGGCCAGGTCCATCGAGGTCAGTACGGTGACGCCGAGTACAGTGCAGTCGGGCAGGGTGGCTTTCGCGGCTTCGGCGGCACGGGCAATCATCTCTGGACCACCGCAGGCATGGATGGTGAGGAGAGAGCAGGGGCGGCCCTTGAGGCTCTTGATGGCGGACGAAACCGTATTCGGGATGTCGTGGAACTTCAGGTCGAGGAAGACCTTGAAGCCCAAGGCGTGGAATTCATCGACGATACCCGGGCCGTGGCGCGTGAAGAGCTGGAGGCCGAGCTTCACCCAAGCGAGATTGCCGGCGAGCGGACGGGCGAGCGCCAAGGCTTCTTCCTTGGTCTCTACATCGAGGGCGAGGATCAGTCGGCAAGGAGAAGCCATGCCGTCTTTATGGAAACGGCACGGCCTTCCCGCCAGCGTAAATCGTCCCCTCGGCCTGCTTACTTCTTCGCAGCCTTCTTCGGCGCAGGCGTGCTCGGCAGAGACGAGATGTCGAAATTGAAGGGCTTGGACGGCTGCTGGCCGAGGAGATGCAGGCTGAACCATTCAGCCATGCGGACGTTGTCGTCGGCCACTTCGATCCAGCCTCCGTGGCCACCGCCGAGGCGGATCAGGACTTCGGCCTTAGAGCCGACTTCCTTGGCGCGAGCGAGGTAGCGGCGGGCCTGGGAGTCAGGCACGAGAGGGTCGGCATCGCCTTGGACGATGTAGGTTGGCGGGGTCTGGGCGCTAATCCAGAAGAGCGGGGAGAGTTCGTGGCCGGCGTGGTCGCGACCTTCGGCCGTGGTGACGATCGTGCCAAAAGCCGGAGCACGGGTGGTCAGGGGGCCGATGCCGTCCTTGCTGTCACCTTCCTTGGACCAGCTGAGAAAGTCGACTGGGGGATAGTAGCAGGCAACGGCGTTGACTTCGGAACTCACGCGATCGACGGGATCCTTAGCCTTGGGGTTGGCTGGGATGACACGGGTGCCGAGCATGAGGCTAAGGTGGCCGCCGGCGCTTCCGCCGGTGACGCCGATCTTATTCGGGTCGATGCCGAACTTCGAGGCGTTGGCGCGGATGAAGCGGACCGAGCGCTGGAGGTCGCCGACGATTTCGTCAATATGGAAGCGGGGTTGCGTGCCATGCACGACGACGAACGTCGTGAAGCCGTAATTCGTCCATCCGCCATCGTTGATGCCGTTGTGATTGGAGTTCCATCCGCCGCTGATAATCTTGATGACTGCGGCGCCGTTGGGCTTGGCGGGCGTGAAGACGTCCATCGTCAGCGCCACGCCGTCATGCTTGGTGTAGATGACATCGGAAGTCCGGGTCACTTCCTGGGCGGTGCCGAGTACGCAGGTGAGGGCTAAGAAAATGGTGGCTAGGTATCTCATGGGGTTGACCATAGGACACCGTAAAGCCGCCGAAGTTTCAATCCGATCAGGTCTTCAGACGGAACTTGATGACTACCTTGACGATCTCGCTCGAGGCCCCGATCTGCACGCCCGGCTGGTGCCCGTCCTGCGGGTGGAAGATCGCAAAGTTGCCGCGTCCGAGGGTGAGCAAGGCGGTGGGTGTGGTCGGGGCGGCGTATTTCTCGACGTCCTTCTCGGCGATATAGGGCATCGTCACCGTAAGTGTCTTCTGGTCTGCGTGGCCGCAATATTCGAGTCCCTGGTAGACTACCTGGATATCTCCGTAAATCTGGTGGGCTTCCCAGAGTTTGTCGGCGGTTGGAGCTGTCCGATAGCGCTGGACGATGGCCACGAGGTCGTCGCCCTGAAGTTCATATTTTCCGTCCTCGGTCTTCAGGTCGAAGGACCGGAGGTAGGCGAACGCTTTGGGGAAGAGCGGGTGGAGGGATTCGTAGGCGGCGGAAGCGGAGAGCTGGTCGAGGATCATGGCTGAAAAGGGGTAGGGGTAGGGATGGGGGTAGATTATTTAGGCTTCGTCAGGGAGGCTTTCAACGTCGTCAAGCGGGAGTTCGACGGGTTGGTCGGAGCCGAGAATAGAAAGCAGGAGGGCCACGCGTTTCTGCGGCGTAGCAAGTCGGATGACTTCTCCTTCGGAGCCGGTGAAGATGCCGCGGATGACGCGGGCCTTGGTGCCGACCTTTAGTTCCTCGTCGAGCATCGACAGTATCGCTTCAGGGCCAAGCGCGTTGAGTTCATCGATCACCGCCTGCTCGACGTCGACGGGTTTGCCTTCGCGGCTGACTAGGTGCAGTACGCCGCGGGTGCTGCGAATCGTGGACTGGAACTCCGTCGGGTCGAAGCGCGCGAAGACGTAGCCCGGAAAGAGCGGTTCGACCACGATCTTGTTCTTCTCATGGCCGCGGCGCGTACGGCGCAAGCGCGGGAAGACCAGGTCGCCGATGCCGATGGCACGCAGGTTGTGCACCGCCACGGCCTCTTGGCGAGGCTTGGCCTTGATGCAGAACCAGATCGGGCCAGCGGCTTCGGTCATGCGGTCTTGAGGGCGCTCTTCGAGCGGTCAGGCAGCCATCCGAGGGCGATGAGCGCGAGCTGGGAGGCCCAGAAGAGCATCAACCAGAAGAAACCGGATTCGGTGAAGCCGTAGCTGTGCAGGCCGACCCCGAGGAGGTTGGTCCCGAACCAGGACCAGGCCGTGACCATGTTGCCGAAGACGAGGAGCTGCATGAGCCCTTCGCGACGGACGAGTCCGCCCCAGCGGGCGTGCAGGCAGATTGCACACCAGAGCACGATTAGGATGGCGCCGTTTTCCTTGGGGTCCCAGCCCCAGAATCGTCCCCAGCTCTGGTCGGCCCAGATGCCGCCAAGCATCGTGCCGATGAAGCTGGCGAGAACGGCGAAGGCGAGGATGGCGTAGGCGGCGCGGGCGACGCTATCACCCCAGTGATAATCCTTCTTGAAGGCGCGCAGGGCGAGGTGGAGGGCGCCGAGTAGCCCGGCGACGAACGTGGCAGAATAGCCGAGCGTCACGGTGGTGACATGCGTCGACAGCCAGAAATTCGAGTCGAGCACAGCCCTTACGCTCTCGAGGTTGTCTTCGCCAGAGAGGCCGAGGTTATGCGCCACAATCAACGAGACGAAGCCACAAATGCCAGTGGCGGCGGCACCAATGCCGTTCTTCCAGACGCGTTCGATCAAGATGCCGAGGGCGACGGAGCCCCAGGCGACGAAGATGCCAGACGAATACAAGTTGGTGACGGGCGGACGACCGTGCAGCCACATGCGGTAACCGAGCGCCAGCGTATGCAGTACGAAGCAGCCCACCAGCAGGCGGTAGGCCCAGGCGCGCAGATTCTCTGAGGAGGTCAGCCAGGAAGCGAAGACCATGAGGACGGTGATGGCGTAGGCGATGAGCAGCCAATAGAAGGGCTGCATGCGGCCGAACCAGGCTTCAGACTCGGCCTTCGCGGACCAAGGTCCTTTGAGTGAAGCTGCGATGGCAGAACTCAGGCGGGAGCAATCGTCATCCTTGCCTTCGCGCCAAGCCATTGAGAAGTCGGCGTAGCGGGTGATAATGCCGTCTTCGGCCAGACCGGCGCGATGGGCCTTCTGGTCCTTGATGACACCAAGGAGGGAGGCACCGAGGTTATCCCAGCGAGCGAGCGAGGCTTCTTCCTTGGGTGGCATCAGGCCGATGGCGCCTTCGCGTTCGAAGTCCTGGTAGCGCTCCACGAACGTGCGGACGGTCTTCTGGAGTTCGGGGTCGAAGGCCTTGCCAGTGGTGCTCGCGTTCATCTCAGTGAGCGCACGATTCAGTGCCGCGATCCATGCTCCGTACTCGCGGCGCGGGGTGACGTCGGCAGGCAGGTCGCCGGGGATGAATGTCATGCTCAGCGTTGCGTACTGGCGGGCGGCGCTTTCTAGTTGGAGTAGGGCGCGGTCCTCGGAATCGCGGTCGGCCTGAGCACGTCCGCGGGCTTGTTCGGCCGCCTTACTGAGTTCGGCGCTGTTCTTTAGGATACCGTCCCAGCTGACGTATAGGCTCTTCTCGGGGTTGCCGCCGACGCGTTTGAGCACGTTGGGGTGTTCGACGCGGAAGGTCGGCAGGTGGCGGGCGATCGGCGCACGGAAGGAGACTTCGATGAGCCAGTCGACGGAGCCGATGGCACCACCGGTGAGGCGGACTGGGCGTTTTTCGAGCAACGCTTGGAGCTCAATCGTGAGCGTGGGGAGTTCTTTGGCGATCTCTTCGCGTTGTTCATTGGTCCAGGTCGATGGACGCTGGCCGAAGGCGACGCGCTCGATTTTCGTCAGGCTGATCGAGGTGCGCGAGCGCATCTGGAGCAATGAGCCTGTAGCGAGGGTCTCAATCGGGATGATGCGTCCGCCGCTCTGCACGGGAATCTCGCCGAACTCTCGGGTGTTCCAGCCGGCTTCGGCTGCATCGGCCGTTGCGGTCAGTAAGCCGAGGGTCAGTACGGCGGCAGCCTTGGTGGCGCGACCGCGGAGGAAGCGCAGCAGCGAGAACCCAAAATGCCAGACCAGGCCGAGGGACATGATCGACACGGAGATGTAAGGCAGGAGCCAGCCGGGGTTACGGACAACCTGGAGGACGCTGAGGCTCTTGCCGTCCTTGGTGTTGCCGAAGCTGGATTGGAAGAAGGTCAGGCCAGCGTGGCGGAGCGGCTGGTTCATCGAGATGTTATAGCCGAACGAGCTCGCGCCTTCCTTGATCGTCACGTCGCTGGCGAAGCGCCGCGGCGTCTCAGTTCCAGGGTACTTCTCGTGGGTGAACTTATCCAGCTGCACCGTGAAGGGCACGTAGTGGCGCGTACGACGCAGCGACAGCTCGTAGGTCTTGCCGGCCTCTTCGAACGTCTGCGCGTCGAAGGATTCGGTGAGGTTCAGGTTGAGGGCCCAGGTGCCGAGGGACTTGTCCTTGGTCTTCAGTTCCACGATCGCCGTGGGGGCGTTGGGACGGTTGTCGTCGTAGCTTTCAGGGAGCGGCTTATAGGCCAGCTCGGTGCGGGCACCAATGCCTTGGGTGGCTTTGAGGGCCAGGCCGTCGGGCATCTGCGACTTGGCGCGGAGCATCGCGTTCGGGTGGTAGGTCTGGACGACGAGGGTGTAGGGCGTGCCCGAGAGCTCGACGGAGGACGGCGCCTTCTTGTTGGCGATGTCTCGCAGCAAGGAATCTGAAATGGCGACGACGACATCGTTGGCGGTGGATTTCTCGACGAGCGCGATCTCGAAGTCGCGGAAGGCTTCGGAGTAATTCCGCTTCTCGCCTTCCGGGATGATCATCGCGGATTCTTCCTGATAGACCGCGGTGATGAAGCCGCCGGCGAGCAATAGGAGCAGGCCCGCGTGGATCATCGTGATGCCGATCTTGGCGGAGGTTGCCTTGAAGTGCCGGAAGTGCGCAAAGGCCAGGTTGACGATGAGTAGGGCGCCGATGGTAAAGCCAGCCGGCAGTGGGATACGTAAGGCCGCTGTGGGATCCATCGGGTAGAAGCAGAGCCAGGAGCTGAAGTAGACCTTCTGGACATGCCAGACTCCCCAGTGGACCTGCTCCAGTGTGCCGAGGAGCACGAGGACCATCGAGAGCACCAACAGGAAGACCGTCAACTTGAGCGACGCCAACGTGTCTATGAGGCGACGGCCGCTATCGGCTTTCTTCCGAAATTCTTCGTTGTTCACGGGAGCTTGGAGGCGGAGAGGAACGCGGCGAAGGCGGCGGCGTTGGCTTCGACGGCGGCGGCATCGCCTTTCATCTTGAAGAACCAAGTCGCACCGTCCTTGGGCGTCATGAACGCGTCGAGCGAGGTCTTGCCGTCCGCGGAAGTCATCACGAAGCGTTGGCTGTCGATGCCGCCGACCTTGCCGGCTTGGGCGGAAGCGGCGATTTCATCGGGGCCGGAAGGTGGGAGTCCGACCTGACCGCGCCAGCGGTTCACATTGGCGGCCAGACCGCCGACGCTGCCGGGGAAGACCGTGACGGCGATCTCGGCAGTGCTACCGTTCGGGCCGGAAACGATCCAGGTGGCCTTACGCATGGAGTTTTCGGGGCCGACGGACCAGCCGGCGGGAAGCGCAGCCCACTTCGGGGCGTCGAAGGAGGCAGCTTCGGCCTTCATTGAGGCGGGGGCGACCATTGGGGCAGGCGCGGCCGCAGCGGTGGCGGGCGCTTGGGCGACGGGCGCGGCCGATGCGGGAGTGGCTTCGGATTTTACCTCGTAGCGGGCGACCTGCGGGGCAGGTTTGCATCCAAATGCGAGGAGCGTGGCGGAGAGGAGGAAGAGAGGACGCATGGTGATTTAAAATTATTTGTTGGCGGCTTTCTTGCCTTTTTTCTTCGCGGCAACGACTTCGTCGCCGGCGGTCGAGCCGTTCTTAAGACGCTCGGCGTATTTCTCGTCGCGCGGCAGGATGATGCCGCGTTTAACGAGTTCGTCGGCATGCAGGTCCGCGATGGGGCCGCAGCGGGCGAGCCAGGCGTCGCACTCCGCGCGCAGTTCTGCCAGCTTGGCGGCGTTGGCCGGATCGCTCGCGATGTTCTTCACTTCCCAGGGATCGCTCTGGGTGTCGTAGAGTTCTTCCTGGGCGCGGTTGGGATTGAAGTAGAGGGCTTGGACGGGGGTCAGCTTGCCTTCGGCTTGGACGCGGCGGAGTTCTTTCATCGTCTGACCGACTTCTTGGTAGGCGTTCTTGCCGGCTTCGTCGACGCCGGGGGCGAGGTTACGGACGTAGCGGTAGCGGGCGTCGCGGACGGAGCGGACCTTGTCGAAGCTTTCGTCCATGAAGTCACGGAAGGAGTAGACGTATTTAGGCGGGTTGGCGGCCGTGGGGAGGAAGCAATGGCCGTCGAACTCGGCGGGGACGGGTACACCGGCGAGAGTCAGGGCCGTCGGGGCGAAGTCGATCCAGCTAGCGAAGTCTTCGCGGACCGTACCGGGGGCGATCTGGCCAGGCCAGCGGACGATCAGGGGGACGCGGGTGCCGGTATCCTTCGGCGAGCGCTTGAAGCGGGGCATGCCGCGGCCGTGATCACCAGTCACGATCACGATGGTGTTCTTCTCGAGGTCGTGGGCCTTGAGCCAGTCGAGCACGCGTCCGAGGGTGTAATCGACGGCCGTGACGAGTTCGTGGTAGTGGGCGACCTCGCGGCGGACGGCCGGGGTGTCCGGATAGAAAGGAGGGAGTTCGACCTTGGCCGGGTCGCGACGATCGGAGGGCTGGAGAGCGACGGTGTTCTGGGCGTGTTCCTCATCTGAGGCACGGACCTGGCTTTCGTGGCTGACGGTGTCGTTGATGTAGGCGAAGAAAGGTTCCTTGGGCTTATCGGTCAGCTTGCCGAGCGGTTGCCTCGAGTAATTGACCCAGAGCTTCTTGTCATCGGCCAACTCTTTTTCGGAGACGCCTTGGAAGTCCGTCTTGCCCGGCCACATCACGTGGTAGCCGGAAGCGCGGAGTTTCTCAGTGAACGGGTGCGGCGGGTTGACGACCTTCGAGCGCATGTTCTGTGCGCCGTACTTGAGCGGGTATTGTCCCGTGACCATGCCGCTGCGGGAAGGGGCGCAGACGCCGGTGTGGGTGAAGCTGCGCGTGAACAGCGCGCCTTCCTTGGCGAGGCGGTCCATGTTCGGGGTGATGGCGTCCTTGCAGCCGTAAGCACCGGTGTCAGGACCCATGTCTTCGCCGATCACCAGGACGATGTTCGGACGGGAGTCAGCGGCGGTGGCGAGGGCAGCCATCAGAAGGATGGCTAGGACGAGGAGGCGGCGGGGCATGGGGGTAGGACAAGGTCCGGAGCCCATGGTTGCGGGCTAATCGGCCAAGGCAAAAAGAAAGGACGCTTTTTGGCGTCCTTTTAGAGGGGGTGGGGGTGTTTGGCCTGCGCCCGAACCTTAGTCGGTGAAGCGGAAGAGGGCGACGTCACCGTCCTTGAAGAGGTACGACTTGCCTTCGAGGCGGTAGCGACCGGCGTCGCGGGCGGCGGCCACGGAACCGTTCTTCACGAGATCCTCGTAGGAGACGATTTCTGCCTTCACGAAACCTTTCTCGAAATCGGTGTGGATGACCGCGGCGCACTGCGGGGCGGTCATGCCGCTGCGGAAGGTCCAGGCGCGGACTTCCTTTTCGCCGGCAGTGAAGTAGGTAGCCAGACCGAGCAGGTGGTAGGCTCCGCGGATGAGCGAGGAGACGCCGGAGTCGGTGACGCCAAGAGACTGCAGGAACTCCGTGGCTTCGGCCGGAGAGAGGTCGCAAAGCTCGGCTTCGACCTGGGCGCAGATCACGACGTGCTCGCATCCGTGGCGTTTGCCGATGAGGGCGGCGACATTGGCGACATGCGGGTTCTTGGAAGGGTCGGCGAGATCGGCTTCGGCGACATTGCACGCGAAGAGCACCTTCTTCGAGGAGAGCAGGTTGTAGGTCTTCAGGCGGGAGCGTTCGTCGTCGGAGACGTCAAGCGACGAGGCCGGCTGGTTCTCGTTGAGGTGCTTGACCAAGCGGGCGAGTAGCTCGACGTTGGCGATGGCGTCCTTATCCTGACTGCGGACCTTCTTCTGGTTGCGGTCGAGCTGCTGTTCGGCGGACTGGATGTCGGCGAGGATGAGTTCGGTTTCGATGACCTCGATGTCCCGGATGGGGTCGACCTTGCCCATGCTGTGGACAATGTCGTCGTTATCGAAGCAGCGGACCACGTGGATGATCGCGTCGCACTCGCGGATGTTGGAGAGGAAGTCGTTGCCCTTGCCTTCGCCCTTGGAGGCGCCAGCGACGAGGCCTGCGATATCGACGATGTCGATCGTGGCGGGGATGACGACCTTGGTGCCGGCGATCTGTTGGAGCTTCTGCATGCGGTCGTCAGGCACGAGGACCACGCCGACGTTGGGCTCGATGGTGCAGAAGGGGTAGTTGGCCGCCTCGGCCTTGCGCGAGCGCGTAAGGGCGTTGAAGAGGGTCGACTTGCCCACGTTGGGAAGTCCGACGATGCCTGCCTGGGTCTTTGCCATGGAAGGTGCACCGTGGGCATCCGCCCCGCCGAGGTCAAGAGCCAGCGCTCAGGGCGGCAGTTCTTGGGAGCGTTCGCTGAGGTCGGTCGATGGAAGCACGACTTCGTCCTTGGGCTGAGGCTGCCCGCGGACGATGCGGGCTACGGCGATGTGGGCGCGCACGCTGGTGATCTCGAGGATTGCCGTTGGGTTGAGTCGTGGGTCGCGGGAGACCACAACCATCCTGTCCTGCACCAATGTGCCGGGCAGGAGCAGTACTGGCACGGACAGGCTGCTCAAGGGGTAGCCTTGGACGAAGCCAATCCGCACATTGCGAGGCGAGCCGGCCGGAAGTGCGAACGGATTCGTCTCCTCGGCGGCGGGCTTGGGCTGGGTCGCGACGCAGCCTGTCAGCAGCGCGAGCAGCAGACAGACTGGGCGGAAGCGGTTCACTCGCGGCTGGAAGTGCCGGGACCTTCGGGCGGCTTGCCGATGAAGGCGGCCAGGGCGGAGTTAGGCGGGAGACCACCAGGGAGTCCGCCCGGAGAAAGCGGGCCCGGGGTCTGCTCGGCCTTGTCTTCTTCCGAGATGAACTGGTCGAAGCCTGGACCGGAGGTGTCGAGCTCGCCTTCAAACATGCCCTGTAACTGACGCATGCGCGTCGGGTGGCGCATCTTGCGGAGCGCCTTGGCTTCGATCTGACGGATGCGTTCGCGGGTAACCTTGAAGTGGCGGCCGACTTCTTCGAGCGTGCGCTGGACGCCATCGAGGAGACCGAAGCGGAGGATGAGGACTTCCTTTTCGCGTTCGGCAAGGGAGCGCAGTACGAAGTCAATCTTCTCGCGCAGGAGGCGGGTGGAGGCCGTGTCGGAGGGGTTCTCCGCGGACTTGTCTTCGATGAAATCGCCGAGCGAGGTGTCTTCGCCGTCGCCAACGGGCGACTGGAGCGAGATCGGCTGCTGGGCCATCTTCATGATCTGCTGCACGCGATCGATCGCCATGTTCATCTCGTTGGCGACTTCCTCGGCGGTCGGCTCATGGCCGAGTTCCTGGGTGAGTTGCTTCTGGACCTGCATCACCTTATTGAGCGTCTCGATCATGTGGACCGGGATGCGGATGGTGCGGGCCTGGTCGGCGATGGAGCGGGTGATTGCCTGACGGATCCACCAGGTGGCGTAAGTGGAGAACTTGTAGCCGCGGCGGTATTCGAACTTCTCGACGGCCTTCACGAGGCCCATGTTGCCTTCCTGGATGAGGTCGGTGAAGAGCAGGCCGCGGTTCTGGTATTTCTTCGCAATCGAGATGACGAGGCGGAGGTTGTGCTCGACCATCTCGGTCTTGGCGCGCTGCGCTTCGTCGAGGTGCTTACGTACGTTGCGGGAGAGGTGGAGCAGTTCGGCTGGCGTAAGGCGCCAGCGGAGCTCGATCTCGCGGGTGCGGGTGGCCGAGATTTCTGGCTTGATGGCCTTCTTGGCGCGGACCGGGCCGCGGGCGATGATTGTCGGTTCGACGAGATTGCGGGAGTCATCGATGTCGCCCTTGATATCGGGGAGCTCGAGCCATTCCTCGAAGAGCTTCATCTTAAAGCAGAACTTCCGGAGGATGTCTTTGCAGCCTTCCTTGGGGGTCAGCTCAATCTTACGGTAGGCTTCGCGTGTCTTGGCTTTCTTGGGGGCATCGGACTCGTCGAGGTATTTCTGCCATGCCTTATCGAGCTTCGCCTTGAGCTTCGTGCACTCCTCCGTGGCCTTGGGGAGCATCTTGTAATAGGCGTCGCGCGACTCGACCTTCTTGTCGATGACGACTTTGTCGAAACGTTCTTCTTTGCGTAGCACCTTGAGCGCGAGGTCGAGCTGGTAGGGGAGGGTGAGCCAGCAGGAGAAGAGGAATTCCTGAGCACGAAGTTCAGCGTCCTCGATGCGCTTGGAAATCTCGACTTCCTGTTCGCGGGTGAGCAGCGGCTTGTGGCCCATCTGCTTCAGGTACACGTTGAACGGGTCGTAAGGGGCGTCCGCCGGGACGGTGCGCGCGGCTTCTTCTTCGGAGTCCTCGACCTTCTTGCGGTAGGTCTCGACTTCGTCTTCGTCGAGGAGCTTGATATCAAGATTATCAAGGATGTTCATGATGTTCTCGATCAGCTCCGGGTCGGTGGCGCTATCGGGAATGATTTCATTGATGTTCTGGACCGTGACGTAACCGTTCTTCTTGGAAAGGCTGACGAGTTGCTGGACCTTCTCGTTGATGTCGCGGCTGACCACCGGGTTGGTGATCGGCTTGACCGGGGCGGCGGCCTTGGCGACAGGCTTCGTCGCGGTCACGGCCTTGGGGGCGGGGGCGGCAGACTTGGCGGGGGTCGCGGCTTTAGCGGCCGGAGTAGCCTTCACCGGCACAGGGGCTTTCGCCGCTGGCTTGGCGACGACGGCCTTGACGGGCGTCTTCGCGGCGGGCGTGGCCTTGACGGCCTTGGCGGGCACGGCGGCTTTGACAACGGGCTTGGCCTGCTTGGAGGCTTTGACCGGCTTGTCGGTGGTCTTCTTGGTCTTCTTGTCGGGCATCTTTGGAAATTAGGCAGAGGTGAGGGATGGAGGCGTTGCGTGCGATTTGCGCAGGGCAATTTTCTCGGACTGGAGCTGGTTGAGCGTGGCGACGTCGTCGCGGGAAGTGGAGGCGATGCGGGCGTCGAGGCTGCGCATGAGGGTCTGAACGTGGCGGCCGTGGAAAGACTTCAGGATCGTGTTCGCACGGGGCAGAATGTCCTTCTCGTCGTCGCGGCCCGCGTAGGTCTCGGCGGAGAGGCGGGCGGCTTCGGTGCGCAGTTCATCGTCGAGGGCGTTGATCGCTTCGCGCAGGCCGGCGAAATGGCCATGGGCGGCTTCGTTGAGCAGGGCCATCAGGAGTTGGCCACCCCGGCCAGACTGGTCGATCCATTCGAGCGGTAGCGACTGGGCGATGGGGACAAAGTAGGAATCATGCCGCAGGAGGAAAAGTATCAAATCCTCCTCCGGCGTTGTCAAGCCCCCCCCCTTGACAACCGGGGGTGGGGGGGGGTCGTTGGGGCCGACAAGCTGGGCGGCGGGGCGCTGGGCCTGGCTTTGGGCGCGATGGCGTTCGTAGGCCATGTGCATCTCGCGGATGCCGATGCCGGCGTGGCGGGCGGCCTCGTTGAGGGCTTCGCGGACGATTTCTTCCGCACCGGCTTGTTCGACGATGGGGAAGATGGCTTCCAGAAGGCTGAGGCGGCTGGTGAGCGGCAGGTTCACCGAGCCTTCGGGGACGAGGGACTGGACGCAGAACTGCATCGCGCTGCGGGCGCCGGCGACGAGGCCGGCCCAACCGGCGGCGTCATGCGTCGAAAAATACTCGTCCGGATCTTTGCCGCCGGGCAGCGAGAGGAAGCGGATGTCGAGACCTTCGCGAAGGCCGATGGGGAGAAGGCGCAGGGCGGCCTTCTGGCCGGCGGCGTCGGAATCAAGGAAGACGATGAGCCGCTGTGTGAAGCGACGGAGCTGCTGCATGTGCTCCTCCGTGACGGCAGTGCCTTGGGCGGCGATGGCTCCGGGGATGCCAGCCGAGTGGCAGCGGATGGCGTCGAGCTGGCCTTCGACGAGCACGAACGGGTCGGCGTCCTTGCGCGTCATGCGCGCCCGGTCGATGTTGAAGACCGTGCGGGATTTTTTGAACAGTTCGGTCTCGGGCGAGTTGACGTATTTCGCTTCGCGGGACGGGTCGTCCTGCGGGGTGATGTCGAGCGTGCGCGCGGTAAAGGCGATGACGCGTCCCTGGATGTCGCGAATCGGGATGATGAGGCGACCGCGGAAGCGGCAGCGCCAGCGGAGCGGGTCGGGCACGCGGTCGACGCCGAAGAACAGCCCGGTCTGAGCGAGGGCTTCCTTGGCGTAGCCCTTGGCGAGCAGTCCCGGGATCAGCTTGGAATCGTCGACGGGCGCGAAGCCGATGCCGAAGTCGTCGGCGACCTCGAGGGAGAATTTACGCTTCTCCGTCCAGTAGTCGCGGATCCATTCGCCGTGCACGGGGTCCTCGAGGAAGCAGCGGCGCCAGTAGTCGGTGACGAGTTCATGGATCTCGAGCAGCTGGCCGCGGAAAGATTTCTCGTTCTTGCCGTCGCCGCCGGTCTCGTAGTCGAGCTTGAAGCCGAAGCGGGTGGCGACGCGTTCGATGGACTCAGGGAAGTCGAGGCCTTCGCGGTTCATCACCAACTTAAAGGCGTCGCCGCCTTGCTGGGTGGAGAAGCAATACCAGAGGCCGGTCTCGGGGTTGACCTTGAACGAGGGGCTTTTCTCGGACTTGAAAGGGCTGAGGCCCCACCAGTCGCGCCCACGCTGCTTCATCTGGGTGTAGTCCCCGGCAAGCGCGACGATATCGGCCCGTTGGCGGAGCTCATCGATCGATCTGCGGGAAATACGGGCCACGGCTGTCAAGGGGTGTCTGTCAAGTGGGTCGGAGCAAACGAAAATAATTCCCAATCGGCGATAGGGCGTTCCCCCGAGTTATGCCTAGGGATCGGGCGGGCGCAAGGGGGCGGGCCCCTTTAGCACTCGTCGCAGAGCTTATGGCGGATCCGCTTGGCCTCTTCCCGCAGGCGGGTGGCTTCGGCGGCTTGTCCCTGCTTATCCAGGGTCTCGGCAAGGTTGTCTAGGACCGTGGTGGTCTCGCGTTTCTCCGCCCCATGGAGCTTCTGGACGCCGGTGAGCTGGCGGCGAAAGAGGGCTTCGGCTTTGGCGGGTTTGCCGCGCTTAAGTTCGAGTCCGCCCAGGATGCTCATCGTGCCGAGCGGGTCCGGGTGTCCTTCGCCGAGCGTGGCGACTTCGAGCGACAGCACCGAGCGGTAGAAGTCCGCCGCTTCATCTAGGCGAGCTTGGCGGTAGCAGAGGCCGGCCAACTGCGTGCGAAGGTTGATGATGGCCGCGTCGGAGCCGCGAGGCCATTCCTCGAGCAGGGCGAGCGCTTCGCGGTACAGCTTCTCCGCGCCGACGAGGTCGTCGGCTGACATCCGTAGTGATGCGAGTTCGCGCCGGAGGTCCGCGGCCGTCGCCCGGTTGTCGCGGCCGGAGGTGGATTGCGCGCTGATGGCGTTGGCGAGATGCTTCTCGGCTTTGGCGGTTTCACCTTTGGCGCGGTCGACGGCGGCATGTTGGCGAAAAGTCTCTGCCGACTTGTTGAGGTACAGTTCCGTTTGTTGATCACTTTCAAAAGACCGCCAGCCCATGTAGAGAAATGAAATTCCGCACTGAATGTAGATAAGCCAGCGCACCATTCGCCCAGGAAAATGACGACGTCGCGCTGCGCCATAAATGGTGAGCAGTAAAAGTCCGCACTGAATGTAGATAAGCCAGTACATCAGTCCCCCAAGAAGCTGGCGTCGTCGCACTGTGCCTTCAGGTAAGGCGAGTTGCCATCGACCTCGACCGTCAACGTATGGTTGCCGGCGGGAATCGAGGCGGCGTAGGCGCCATCCTTGAGGTCGATGGACTTACCGTCGAGCCAAGCGGCCTTCACGCCCGTGAGGACGAGCGGCTTCTTGGTGGCGGCGGCGGCGGTGAAGCGCGCCGTGGCGTAGAGGCGGCCAGGATTGAACTCCTTGGTCAGCTGGCCGTTGACGAGCGTGTAGACCGGCATGGCGGCGGCGGACTTGGCGAGGGCGCCGGGCGGCTGGTCATCGAAGACCCAGAGGCGGGCCACGTTGCCCTTGCTGGCGTCGAACGGGCCGGGTTTGCCGATCTCGCCGAGGAACGCGAAGAAGTTGCGGCGGGAGACACCAAGGATGCCGTCGTAGAGGCCGGCGGGCATGATGCTTCCGATATTCTCGCGGCTCACGATGTTGGCCTTGAGGATGGCCAGTTCGACGCCGGGTCCGGGACGGATGAAGAGTTCGGTTGCGTTCTCGCGCGCCGGGATGCCGACCATCTGGCTGCCATCCTTCATCTTGAATGAGAAGCCGTGGTAGCCTTCCTTTACCTTTGCGGCGGGGTTCAGTACGCTTTCGATGATGTAGTCGAGTGGGGCGCTGGCGCCGATACTGCTGAGGTCGGGCCCAAGCTTGCCGCCGGCTCCGCCGATGGCGTGGCAGAGTGTGCAGCCAGCCTTACGGTAGTGGATTTCGCCATCCGCGGGATCGGCTCCCAGCTTGATTGTGTTGATGATGGTGGCGATCTCGGCTTCGTAGTTGCGCGGTCCCCCCTTGAGACCGGTGAGAGGCTCCAGGGTCTTGATCAGCGCGTTGCCGCCGCGTCCCAGCGAGCGGGCGGCCTTGAGGGCGGCGGCGAGGTTGTCCGCGCTCAGTCCTTTCGGGAAGTCCTTGGCGAGGCGTTGGGCGAAGCCGCCGAGCTGGAAGAGGTTCGACCATACGGCCGTGGCTTCGTCCGGTGATTTAATCTGGGCGAAAACCGACGGGATAGCCTTGTAGGCTTCGCCTGGGGCATGGACGGCAAGGGCGGGCAGGGCATCGCGACGGACTGCGGAGGGGCGGGCTTCCGCGGTCAGGCTGCGCAGCGCCGCAAGCGAGGCCTGCTGGCCGATGGTGCGGAGCGCGGCGATGGCTGTCTGGCGCAGCGCGGTTTCCTTTTCGCGGCCGGCGAAGTCGCCAATCTTCGGGACGAACTGCACTAGTTTCCACTGGCCGGCGAGACGGACGCATTCGACGAGCAGCTGCGGCTCGGTTTGGTAGGTGAGCAACGCGCCAAGTCCGGCGAGGTCGCCGTTCGGACGAATGTTGCGGGTACCCGCTTCGGCCAGGGCGCGGGCGACGCGTTGCCGGGTCGCAGGCTGCAACGACGTGTCGTTGATGAGCGACTGGTAAAGTAAGCTGGCTTCGTCGGGCGTGCCAGCCTTGCCGATGAGCTCGATCCATGGGCCCGTGCCGGCGGCGTCAATCTTGCGGCCGACGAACAGGCGCTGCACGTAAGGCGTGGCGATGCCAGGGTCGATCGCCTTCACGACCGCATCGAGGGCGGCTTCCTGACCTTCGACCTTAGAAGGCTGGGCGGCGACGTCTTCAAGCCACGGGCGTGCGAGTTCGTTGATGCTCGTCCAGGCGGCGAAATCGAGGAACGTGTCCTCGGTGTTCTTCGGAAGATGCGTGAGTACGGCACGGGCGCTTTCGGCGGTGCGGACGCGCGCGAGGGCACGGTGGGCTTCCAATTGGACGCGCGGATTGGCGTGCGAGAGGAAGGGGACGATCAGGCTGATGTCCGTCTCACCGCGGGCGCCGAGGGATTTACCGAGCTCGCGGAGGCCGACCTGAAGGCTGGCTGGGTCTTGGCTCTTCAGGAGTTCGGCGAGGTGGGCGGTGTCGGCGGTGCGTCCGCTGAGGAGCCAGGCGGCGTGACGACGGGTGACGTCATCCTTGGCCCAATCCTTAAGGGCGGCCTGCAGCTCGGCGATCGGCAGTTTGGCGAGTTCGCGGCGGGACTGTTCGAATGTCCAGCGGTTAGGAGAGAGCAGGTTGGTGAGCAGTTCTGATGTGGGTTTGCCGAGGATCGGGCCCCAAGTGAGCGGCTTGGCGGTCTCGGGCAGGATACGCCAGATGCGGCCGCTAACCTTGTCGCGGCGCGGGTCGCGGAAGTCGACTTCACCGTGGTTGATGATCGGGTTCGTCCAGTCGGCGACGTAGAGGGCGCCGTCTGGTCCCATCTTCGGGGTGATCGGGCGGAAGGAGACGTCGCTGGATCGGACGACATCGGGCAGCTCTTTGGTTACGTAGCCGGACTTCGGCACGGCTTCGGTGCTAAAGTCGTTGAAGCCGAAGCGGACGATGCGATGGGCGCGGAAGTCGCACGTGATCGCGTTGCCTTGCCAATCAGGACCGAAGAGCGGGCTGTTGATGAGTTCGAGTCCGCTGAACTTAGGGTAAGAACCCGGGCTGATGCTGCCGACGAGTCGACGGGCACCTTCGGAGGGCGGGAAAGCCGCACCTGGAAATGCCCAATGCACCCCGGTTCCATCAGCGCCAGAGGTCAGGAATGTTTGGCCGGCGGCGTCTTCCTGCTGGCCCCAGGCGTTGACGAGTCCCTTCGAGTGGACTTCGAGGCGTTCGGTGTTCGGGTCGTAGGCGAAGGCCACGCCGGAGTTGGCGCGCACGAGGCCCCAGGGGGTCTCGAGGTGCGAGTGGATGTAAATCGTTTGGTGGAAGTAGAGACGGCCATCGATGCCCCAGTGGAGCGTGTGGACGATGTGGTGGGTGTCTTCGGTGCCGAAGCCGCTCAGGATGATGCGACGATCGGCGAGGACGCCGTCCGAGTTCGCGTTCGTGAGGTGGAGTAACTCGGTGCTCGCGCCGACGTAGACGCCGCCAAGGTTGTCGGGAGCGACGCCAGAAGGAATGAGAAGTCGATCGGCGACGATGCGGGAGACGTCGGCGATGCCGTCGTGGTTGATGTCTTCCAGGAGGATAATCTTATCGTTGCCCGTGGACGGGCCGAACTTCGCGGAATTACCTGCCATCTGCGCGGCTAAGTCTTCGGGATTTACCTGTGGGTAGGTGTTGGAGGTCGCGACCCAGAGGCGTCCGGAGGTGTCCCAGTTCATGTGGACTGGCTTCTCGAGGAGAGGGTTCTCCGCGAAGAGCGAGATGCGGAGGCCATCCGACAGCTTGAACTCCGGAGCCGGCAAGGAGGTGCGGACTTCGAGTTTCGCCGGGGTTTTCGGTTCGGGCGGCAGCGTGCTCGGCTGGCCGGCGGAGACGGCGATGGCGTCGGCTTCGGCTTTCTCGATCAGCGGGTCGAACTTCGGAATCTCGACGGCATTGTTGCCCTGTTCGCGCTTACGGAAGCCGAAGATATAGGTGTAGTTGGCAGGGCGGCTGCGGTGGAAGAAGAGCGAGTTCTTGCGGAGGACCGAGGCGCGCAGGGCTTCAGCAGCGACGGCGGGCTTGTCCCAAGAATCTTTGTTCACGCTCCAGCCTAGCTGGGCGGCGACGCCTTCGCTGAGCGCGCGGTAGCCACGTTCGGTGAGGTGGATGCCGTTGTCGGTGCCGAGGTCTAGGGCGATGCCGTGCGATTTCCATTCGGCCTGGACGAACGGCACATTCTTTTCGGTGGCGAGTTCGGCGAGGCTGCGTCCATAGGCCGCAAGCATCTGGTTGTGCTCGGCAGGGTCGGGCAAGCCGGGGCGGGAGCCGCGAAGGTCTTCGTGGGCGATCGGGCCGAGGATGACGAAGCGGACCTTGCCTCCGGTACTGTGCTTAGTGATGAGATCCATCAACTGCGCGACATCGCGCTTGAGCCGGGCAGGCGTGTGTTCGGTGCCGTAGCGGGCCGGATCCGGATTGAGGGCCGGGTCGTTCTTTCGATAGGTAAGCTCTTCAAGCGAGGCCGCCATGCCATAGCCGATGATCGCCACGGTGGGCTTCACAACCGCGAGCTGCTCCTCGAGTTGTTCGACGCCTTTGGCGACCGGATCGAAGCTGGCGCGTGAAGCACCGAGGGGCGTGTCGCCGGAGTAGCCGAGGTTGCGCACGGCGAACTTTTTACCCGGGAACTCCTGACGCATCTTGGTCTCAAGCAAGCCATAGTTGCTCTCGCGCTCGATGAGCACGTCGCCGATGAGGAGGACGCGATCGCCGTCTTCGAGCGTGAGTTTGCGGTTTTCGCCGGCGGCGTGGGCGCTCGGCTGGAAGGCGATGAGGGCACAGAGTGCCATCAGGGTGGGGAAGCGGGGCATGTCGGGATTGGAAAAGGGTTTTGTGAGGTTGGCGAGGCGACTTTCGACCTCAACGGGATGAAGTTGTTGCCATCGGACACCCTTTAAAATCACTCAATTAAACCGACTGCCTGAATTCAGTCCACGAACTGAGGCCAACGTGCACGGAAAGCGAGCTGCGCGTCCTTGTCCGGGATGACCGGGCGGGCGGGGTCTTTCAGGAACTTAAGCGGAAAGGCCGGCTTGAGGTGGAGGACGTGAACTATCTCTCCTTTGAGCTCGAAGACCGCAAACCAAGCTCCGCAACCGATGTCGAAAAGGTCACCATGACGGCTGCGGATACGACGGGTCCGATGAGGGCTCGGGTCGCGGCTGAGGATCTCGAGCAGGCGCGCTTCAAAATCGACTGACCAATCCTGCTTCAGCCAGGCCATGTGTTCGACGGCCTGCGGCGAGAAGCGGACTTTGAAGGCCGGCGGGGCGTCGAGGGCGGCGTCTACTTCGTCTATCCAGCCTGCTTTCGCGTCGGGGAAGGAGTCGTAAGACGGGATGTACGGCTTGATGTCAAAGATCGGCGTGCCGTCGACGAGGTCGCATGGGCCGAGGATCAGTTTGCCTTTCTTGATCTCGATCAGCTGCACCGGGGTGATGCCGATCGGATTAGGGCGATGGGGCGAGCGCGTGGCGAAGACGCCGCGCCTCTTCGAGGGTCCCCGCGGGGGCAGGACTTCGGGGCGCCAGTCCTTATTGCGATGGAACCACCAGATCAGCCAGATGCGGTCGAAGCCTTCGAGGTCCTTGAGCGCCTTCTGATACTTGTCGCCGGGCAGCATCTCGAGCACGTTCGTCTCGGCCTGCTTTTCGTCGGGCTGGTGGCGGGCGTCAAATTTCAACGGCTTACCTGAGCGGATGAAGCCGATGGGCGTGATGGTGAGTCCCGAATCCAAGATGACCAAGGCCTAGGCCTCGCAGGGCAAAAGGCAAAGATTCATTGTCATACCTTCGTGTCGCCGTTACCCGTCACGTTGCGCCATGTCCGCCGAGGTCATCAATCTCTCCTGCTATAAGTTCGCTCCGTTGGATGGGCTGGAGGAACTGCGCACGAGCCTTCAGGACGTCGCCAAGGCCAACCAATTGAAGGGCACCATTCTCCTCGCGCCCGAGGGCATCAACTTCTTCCTGGCCGGAACTAGGGCGCAGCTGGCGGTCATCTTGGAGATCATCCGCGCCGTGCCGGGGCTTTCTGGTGTCGAGCCTAAGGAGAGCCCGAGCTCGGAGCAGCCGTTCAAACGCATGCTCGTGAAGATTAAGAAGGAGATCATCGCTTTCGGTGTCGAAGGTGTGGATCCCGCCCGTCGCCCGTCCGCCAAGATCTCGGCGAAGCAGCTCAAGCAGTGGCTGGACGAAGGCCGACCGGTGACGCTCCTCGACACGCGTAATGACTACGAGATCCGCATGGGGACGTTCAAGGGGGCGGTCGTACCGCAGATTTGGAACTTTCGGGATTTCCCAGCGGCGGTGGAAAAGCTTCCGGCGGAACTCAAGACGCAGCCGGTCGTGATGTTCTGCACGGGTGGCATCCGCTGCGAGAAGGCGGGTCCGTTCATGGCCATGCAAGGCTACACCGACGTACTGCAGCTCGACGGCGGTATCCTGAAGTATTTTGAAGAGGTGGGCGGCGCCCATTATGACGGCGAGTGCTTCGTCTTCGACGAGCGCGTCGGCGTGGGACCTGACCTGCACGAGACGGGTTCAGTCATCTGCTTCAATTGCCAGATGCCGCTGACTGTCGAGGATCAGAAGCGCCCCGACTATGTCTACGAGCAGACCTGCCTGCATTGCGTCGACGGCAAGCCCAAGGGCCGGGGCAATACCGCGCAACGCGGCGCCTGAGGCCTACCAGCGGAGTTCCGCTAGACTGAAGACGCGGCGAGCCCCTTTCGGCAGGCGAGCCTGCAGGGACGCGTCGTCGATATTGCTGAGGATGCCAGTGCGCAGCAATACGCTGTCGAGGCCGGCTCCAGCGGCGCCAGCGATATCGTGCTCAGGGCTGTCGCCAATCGCCAGGACCGTCATCGGGGGCGGATTGCCGAGTGCGGCCAGTGCGGTGCGGTAGATGTCGACGTGCGGTTTACCGAAATAGCGGAGCACGGCGCCTTTGCGTTCGAGCTCGAGGGCGATGGCGCCGGCCGAAGGGCGAACGCCCTTGGGCGTGAGCATCTCGAGGTCGGGATTGCAGACGGCAATCGTGACGCCGCGTTTGGCTGCCGGGGTCAGGTCGCGGATCTGTTCGCGCCAGTTGCGGTCGGGTTCCTGACAAGCCGCGAGGATGATGCCTTCCGCTTCGTCGGGCCAAGTGAGCGCGAAGCCGAGATCGTCGAAGCCATAGTCGTCGCCGGGCTTGCCGGAGATATGGACCTTCGCGCCGGCACCGAAGCCTGCACCGAGAGCGCCGGAACGGATCGCGGCTTGGGCGGCATCGCCTGATGTGACCACGGCGTCGAAGTGTTCCGGCCCGAAGCCGAACTTCGTGAGGCGGACGATATTGTCGGCCCCGGACTTCGCGGAATTAGAAAGCACGGCGACCTTACCGCCGCTTTCACGGAAGCGGCGCAGTGCGTCCGCGGCGTGCGGGTAGGCGACGGTGCCGTCGTGCAGCGTGCCGAACTGGTCGACGAGCAGGGCGCCGTATTGGCCGGCGATTTCGGAAAGTCCGGCGATGGGCGAAAGCGTGCTCATGCGAAGGTAATCTCGTGGCCTAGGGAGCGCCAGGCCAGGCGGGCGGCGCCGGCGGCGGCTTCTTCGCTCCAAGCCGGAATATGCGGTACGCCAAGAGCGGTCGCGCGCAGGCTCATCCACGCCGCGCTGCGAGAGCCGCCACCTGCGTGGCGGACGCTACGTAAGGTCGGGCAGCCCAGTTCTCGGAGCTTGGCGTAGCCCGTCTGCTCGACGCGGGCAAAGGCTTCGTAGATGCCTTGCAGGAATTCGGCGTCGGACGACGGACGCGGCGTGAGCCTCGGCGCGAGTTTCGGATCAGAAGTCGGGAAGCGTTCGCCGATGGAGGGCAGGGGATAGTAGTCGGTGCCGGTTGGCTTGGCCGGGTTGAGCGACGTCTCTAAAGCAGCGAGTTGTTCTTGCGTGAAGGACTGCAGCAGCGTCTTGCCGCCGCAGTTGGAGGCGCCACCGGCGAGCCAATTATCGCCGATGCGATGGCTGTAGATGCCAAGTTCGGGTGCGAAGATGGGGCGGTCGCTCAGGAGTTTGAGCACGATGGTGGAGCCAAGCGCCGTGGACGCTTCGCCGGGTTCGGTCGCGCCGCTGGCGAGGAAGGTCGCGCAACCGTCAGTCGTGCCAGCTGCGATGGTGATACCTTCGGGGATGCCGAGCGCGATTGCCGCCTGCGCGGAGACCTGTCCGATGGGCGTGCCCACTGGAACGACTTCGGGGAGGAGGCCGGGAGAGAGTCCAAATCCGCGGAGCCAATCCGGCCAGCTGCGACTGACTGGGTCGTAACCGGTTTTGAGTGCGTTGTTCTCGTCGGTCTGCCAGTTCGTCGCGCCGAGGCAGCCGTTAATCCAGTCGGCCTGATGAATGATGCAGTGTAGACGGGACAGCTTTACCCATTCTAGTGCGCGGGCGGCCGGAGAGGTAGCGCCGTGGGCCGCGCTTTCGCGCGGGGCGAGCGACTTGATCTTCGCGGCGAGATCGCCCGTGTCGGCGTCGTCGTACATGCGGGCCGCGGCGAGTGGACGGTTGTGGTTGTCGACCGGTAGGATCGTGCCGGAGGTCGCGTCGACCGCGATGGCACGGGCAGTGGAAAGGTCGAGTTTCTGGCTGAGTTCGTCGAGGGCCGTGCGACAACCATTCCACCAATCTTCAGGCGACTGCTCGCGACGCGCACCTGTGATCTTTGTCGCGGGTAATGACGCCGACCCTATTCCGAGGATCTTCCCTGAGGCGTCGACGGCTACCGCACGGACACCTGAAGTGCCGAGGTCGAGACCGATGACGAAGCCGTGCATGTCGGGGTTATGGGGATGAAGGTAGCCAAGGGGCAAGAGTGGATGACAGATGACATATGACAGATGACGGATGGCAGATGGAAGTAACAATTGACGTGAGATGCGCCGAGGACGACGAGGTCTTGGGGTATCCTAACCGCCAGCCGCTAACCGCTCTTACTTGGGATTCAGTTCATCCCAGCTCTTAAGGCCGCAGGTCTTGAGGTAAGGTTCGGCGGCGGCTTTCCATTCGGGAGTATCGGCGGCTTTGAGTAAGTGCCAGATTGGGCGCTTCTGGTCGGGTTCCGAGATCGTACCCGGTTTGTTGCTCCAGAGTCCAAAACGCAGGCCGCCTTCTTTGGCGTGGTCGACCTGGCGATGATAGAGGAACGCGTCGACGGAGCCGTTGAGGCGGGAGACTTTCTCCCATGCATACGCGTAGGCTGCGGCCTGTTCGGTGAGTGCTTCAGAGCGCTTGCTGACGTCGAAGCCTTGTTCGGTGAAGCTGAGACGGCGTGGTTTGCCGGCATAGAGGAGTTCCGGGGTCGCCAGTTTCTTGGTCAACACTTCGAGGTTCTTGAAAGTCACCTTCGGCGTGGCGTCGTCGAACGTCACCTTGTCGAGCCAGGTGCGCGGGTCGCGTAGATTCCAAGGGTAGGGGTGGAAGGCCAGGTTCCAGTCGAAGTCACCGCGTTCACGGGCACGCTTCGCGAACAGTTCGAGCAAGGTTCGGCCTGGGCAGGCCTGGAGCGGGTCCTTATTGCCTTGCATGTTCCAGTGGTGCTCCATCGAGAGGTAGATGCGCGCGTGCTCCGAGTGACGGCGAAGGGATTCCCAGGCGAGGCGGACTTGATCTTCGTATTGCGTGGCGACTTCCGCGACCGTCGCCGGACCCATCTGATGCCATTCGTGGTGGGAGTTTACTTCGTTACTGACCACCCAGCCCCAGACGCGTCCGTGCGAGGCGTCGGCCGAAGACCAGCGTCGGGCGATGAATTCGGTGAGCGCCTTATAGCAGGCGCGGCCCTCTGGGGTCACCGTGTTGGCGGCCATTGTAGTACCTTTGATTGGGTCGGCCTTCGGATGAATGGTCAGGTTGCGGATTCGCTCATTGGGCGAACGATAAGTGATGACGATGAGCGTCACTACGATGCCTTGGTCGCTCAGGGGCTTGATTTGCCGATCCGTGGCCTCGGCGTATTTGTCGTTGATGACAAAAGTGAAGCCGTCGGCCGAGGCGGTGAGCTGCCCAGGCTTGGCTTCCATCGCTGGGGACAGCAGGCCGCTGAGGCTGATATTGATACCGGCGTGATGGATGCCGAGTTCTAAGGCGTCGGGTATCATCTGCACTTGGATACCCTTGGGGCTGCTGGTCGTCGGGTAGGCCGTAGGATTCGGAGCCGCAAACGCCATGGAGGACAGGCATAGGCTGGCGAGAAGCAGCGTTCGCATAAAGGGGGAGACAGGTTCCCGGGAGGAAGGTTTCAATCGGAATGGTTGTCGATTGACCGAGCTGGGTTGGTCTTCATTAATCCTCATAACCCCCATGCGACTCCTGGCACTTCTTCTCTGTCTGGTCGGCGGCCTGCTATCCGCCGCTCCCGCCAAGCAACCCAACATCGTGTTCATTTTCTCCGACGACCACGCCTATCAGGCTATCAGCGCCTACGGCGACGCCCGTAAACTGAACCAGACCCCGAACATCGATCGCCTCGCCAAGGAAGGTATGCGTTTCGATCGGGCTCTCGTCACCAATTCTATCTGTGGTCCGAGCCGAGCCGTGATTCTGACCGGCAAGTATTCGCACATGAACGGATTCTATAACAATACGAATTCGGTCTTCGACAGCACGCAGGTCACCTTCCCGAAGCTCCTGCAGAAGGCCGGTTACCAGACCGCCATCATCGGCAAGTGGCACCTCATCAGCGATCCGGTCGGTTTCGACTTCTGGCAGGTGCTGCCGGGGCAGGGCGTTTATTATAACCCGCCGATGAAGAATGCGCAGGGTATGGTGAAGACCCAGGGCTACGTCACCGACATCATCACCGACCTGTCCCTTGATTGGCTCAGTAAGCGCGACAAGACCAAGCCGTTTGTGCTCATGTGTCAGCATAAGGCCCCTCACCGTGAATGGGAGCCCAACATCAAGGACCTGGGTTTCGATAAGGACCGCGTTTATCCCGAGCCGCCGTCCCTTTTCGACGACTACGCCAACCGAGCGAAGGCCGTCGGCGAGAACGACATGACACTGGAGAAAACCATGACCGACAAGGATGTGAAGCTCGTCCGCCCGCCGCAGTTGGACGCCGAGCAGGCCGGTGTGTGGGATGCTTATTATGAGCCGCGCAACGCCGAGTATCGAAAGGCCAACCTGACGGGCAAGGATCTCGTCCGCTGGCGCTATCAGCGCTACATGCACGACTATCTCGCCTGCGTGAAGTCGGTGGACGACAATGTCGGCCGTGTGCTCAAGTATTTGGAGGACGAAGGCCTCGCCGAGAACACCATCGTCATCTACTCCGCCGACCAGGGCTTCTACCTCGGTGAGCATGGTTGGTTCGATAAGCGCTGGATCTTCGAGGAATCCGTACGTACTCCGCTTCTCGTCCGCTGGCCTGGGGTGACCAAGCCTGGCTCCGTCAGCAAGGCGCTCGTCTCCAATGTCGACTATGCTGAAACCTTCCTAGATGTGGCCGGCGTTCCTGTGCCCGCCGAGATGCAGGGGCGCAGCCTCAAGCCGATTCTTGCGGGCGATACTCCGGCCGACTGGCGCAAGGAGTTTTACTATCACTATTACGAGTACCCTCAGCCGCACCACGTCGCGCCGCACTACGGCATCATCACTGACCGCTATAAGCTCGTGCGCTACTACGGTAATGGTGAGACGAAGACCGACCTCTTCGATAGCGAGAAGG
>CANCHK010000018.1 GCA_947377865.1 Opitutia bacterium
CTGGCAAGCGGAGGTTTGGGGTTGCGAGGGCGGGCGGGCGGTCTTGGCTTAAACCCATGAAGAACCTGCGCCTGTGCCTGCTCTCCGTCTTGGCCGTCGTGGCCGCCCTCACCCTTTCCTCCTGCAATAACAAAGAACAAATGAAAGAATCCCCCGCCGCCGGCACCCCTCGTGCCATCATCCACACCAACTACGGCGACATGACCGTCGAGTTCTGGCCCGACGTCGCCCCGCGCACCGTGGACAACTTCCTCAAGCTCTCCCGCGAGAAATTCTATAACGGAACCGCGTTCCACCGCATCATCAAGGGCTTCATGATTCAGGGTGGCTGCCCTAACTCCAAGATTGGTGCCCGTGGCGCCCCTGGCACCGGAGGCCCTGGCTATATGGTGAAGGCCGAGTTTAATAACCGTGCGCACGTGAAGGGGGTGCTCTCCATGGCCCGTTCGAGCGACCCGGACAGCGCCGGGAGCCAGTTCTTCGTCTGCCATGGCGACGCCTCCTTCCTTAATAACAAATACACGGCTTTCGGTAAGCTCGTCTCCGGAGAGGAAGTCCTGAACAAGATCGCCGACGTCCGCTGCGTCGGACAGGAAGGCTCAACCCCCACCGAACGGGTGGAAATCACTAGCATTGAGCTGGTTGAGGCTAAGTAATCGTTCCGCCTTTACAGACCCCTCCCTCCAACTAGCCTAGCGTCTCCCCATGAAAACCCTCAGCACTATCGCAGCCCTCTCCCTCGCCGCCGCCGCCCAGGCGTATACCCTGGATGTCCAAGTCGGCACCAGCAAGCCCAGCACCCCGCTCTCCGGCGGAGCCAGCGCCGACAACTCCTCGGTCATCGGTATCGGCTTCGGTACTTACCTCACCGAAAACAGCCACCTCGGCCTGAACCTCAGCACGCGCAACATCGTGACCACCGACCCGGTCGACGCCACCGCCCGCACCGCGATCATCGAGTACACGTACGAGCTCAACTCCGCTGGCGGCATCAAGCCCTTCATCGGCGCCGGCATCGGTTACGGCTGGCTCAAGAACACCTATAAGGCGACCGCCCTCGCCTCCGACGTCTTCGCTGGCCTCCGCTTCGCCGTCACTGACAGCGTCGACGTGACCCTGACCGCCCGCGCCCACCAGCTCTACAACGTGGACTTCAGCCAGGTCGTCGGCGAAAACAACCGCCAGGTGAATAGCTTCGAAGCGCTCGCTGGTCTCCGCTTCAAGTTCTAATCTCAGCTTGAACCAATAAAAAAGCCGCCCATCTGGGCGGCTTTTTTATTGGCCGGATTACGGGCGAACTCAGGGGGCGAGCAGTCCGCGGTCCTTCATCCAGGCGCCGAGCAGGTCCGTCCACTTCTTGGCGGCTTCGCAGCGTTCGGACGCGCCCCAACCGTGGCCGCCCTTGGCCCACACATGGACTTCGGTAGAGCCGCCCATCGACTTGAGCGTCTTGGCGAGAGCCATCGAACCTTCGGCCGGATAACCGTCGTCGGCGCTGTGTGCAAAGAAGGCCGGCACCGGCTTCGCGCCCTTGGGCGGAATCACGCCATCCGGGCCGTCGCGCAAGGTGCTATCCGGCTTATCTTTTTCAAAGAGGTAGGCCGGGTAGACCATCACGGCGAAATCAGGGCGGGCGGCGTCGGCTTCGGCTGGCGAATAAGCCACGCGAGCGGCGAGATTGCCGCCGGCGGAGAAACCGAGAATACCGACCTTGGCCGGATCCGCGTTCCACTCCTTGGCATGCTCGCGGACAATCAGAATCGTGCGACGCGCATCCATGACGGGGACGATCCACGGCTTGTCGTTATCTCGGCGCGGAACGCGGTAACGCAGTACCACGGCGGCGCACCCAAAAGCGTTGAGGCGGCGGGCCACTTCGGCGCCTTCATGTTCTTCGGCGAGGATACCGTAACCGCCGCCAGGACAAACGATGACGATCGGAGCGCCGGGCTTGGCGGCGGGATACGCCACATACTCGGGAATCATCACGTCGGTACGATGCCCGTTCTTATTGATGATGCCCTTGGGGTCCTGGCCTGGCTTGGGGGCCAAGGTCTCAGCGGGAGGCGTACCTTCCCAGACCGGAGCGGGCGGAAGCGAAGCGGCGCCGAGGTGCATGGACAATAGGCAAGCGATGAGCGGGGTCTTCATAGGAATGTTCAGAGAGGGGCGAGTAGCTTCTGGTCGACGAGCCACGCACGCAGCGTCTCGGTCCAGACCTTCGCGGCTTCGCAACGATCGGTGGCGCCCCAACCGTGGCCGCCCTTGGCCCAGACGTGGACTTCGGCAGAGCCACCGAGGGACTTGAGTTTGGCGGCGAGCGCCATCGATCCCTCGGCCGGGATACGGTCGTCAGCGCTGTGCGCGAAGAAAGCCGGCACGGGCTTAGTGCCCTTCGGCGGAACCACACCGTCTGGTCCATCACGAAGGACGCTATCGGGCTGATCTTTTTCGAAGAGATAAGCCGGGTAGATCATCATCGCGAAGTCTGGGCGAGGGACGGTGCCATCGGCAGGAGAATAAGCGGCGCGGGCGGCGAGGTTACCTCCGGCAGAGAAACCTAGAATCCCGACCTTGGTCGGGTCGGCGTTCCATTCCTTGGCGTGGGCCCGGACGATCTCCAGCGACGCACGTGCATCGATGAGCGGCACGACCCAAGGGCGCAGTGGGTCGCGACGCGGGACGCGGTAGCGCAGGATGACGGCGCCGCAACCATAGGCGTTGAGGCGCTTCGCGACTTCGTCGCCTTCATGTCCGTCAGCAAGGCCGCTATAGCCGCCGCCGGGGCAGATCAGGATGATGGGCGAACCTGGGCGCGCGGCGGGCCAAGGCGTGAGCTCGGGCGCGAAGACGTTGCCGCGATGGCCCGGCGTGCGCGTACCGTGCGGGTCCTGCCCTTCCTTCATCGTCAACGTCTCGCCGGGCGGCTTACCCGGAAAGACGTCGAAAGTGGGCAGAGGGTCAGCCGCGAGCGTGAGGGCGGCGAGGAACGCGGGCAGCAGGGATCTCATTCGTGTCGGAGGGCTTCGATCGGGTCGAGGTTGGCGGCGCGCAGCGCCGGGTAGACGCCGGCCACGAGGCCGACGACGACAGAGAAAGCGAGACCCTGGGACATGATTACCCAATCGAGCGTAGCGACGGCCCCCGTGGGCAAAGCCTGCATCAGGATATAGTTCATCAGCGCCACAATCCCCATCGAGACCACCAAGCCAATGATGCCTCCGACGACGGAAATCACCGCGGCCTCGGCGAGGAACTGCAGAAAGAGATCGGAGCCGCGCGCCCCGACCGCCTTACGGACGCCGATTTCGCGGATGCGTTCGTTGATGGAGGCCAGCATCACGTTCATGATGCCGATACCACCGACAAAAAGGGAGATGCCAGCTACGCCACCAAGCGAGAGCTTGAACGCGGCCTCGGTCTTGCGGAAATCCTCGAGGGTCTGCTCATTGGTCGAGATCGCGAAATCGCGGAGGCCCTTGTGGCCGGCCAGCATCGTACGCTCGGTCTGGTCGACCGCATCATGCAGGCGCTCGGCGTCGCCGATACGAAGGCCGAGGCCGCTCAGTCGGTCATTGCCGATGAACTTCGCCTGCGCCGTCGAGACGGGAATGAAGGCGCCGCTATTGCGCCAGCGCCAAGCGCCCCCCGAACTACGCGAATTTGCGGAACGAATCTGCATGCCGCTACCCTCGATATTGTTCAAGACGCCGATGACCGTGAAGCGGCGGCCGCGGATCTTGATCACCTTGCCCACGGGGTCGACGTTGGCACCGAAAAGTTCCGGCACGACGGCGGAACCTAGAACGATGACATCGTTCATGTTAAGCACATCGAGGTCGCTAACAAACCGACCGAAGCCGGGGTCGATCCAGCGCTTAGCGACTGGCAGGTAGTCGGCCGTGACACCGGTGACGTAACTGCTCGTCTCACGGCCATCGATAATCAGGCGTTCGTAGCCGACGCGAGCCTCGGGCGAGATGTTCTCCACCAGCGGCACCGTCTTGCGGATACGGTCGACGTCCCGCATCGTGACACCTTCCGAAAGCTCGGAGAGGTGTTCCTGTTCCTTTGGCAATTGCTCGCGCGTGACGGTGATTTTTTCGATACCTCCCATGGCATCAACGAACTGTCGGAAGTTGCCGACCATCCCCTGGACGACGGTGACCATCGCGACGAGCGAGGCCACGCCGAGGATGATGCCCGACATCGAGAGAAGCGAACGGACCTTATTGGCCTGGAGCTCGCGAAGGCCGTTGACGACGGCGGGGCGTAGACGGTCAAAGAGCTTCATCGGGTGCGGTCCTCCTGGACGAGCCCGGCGCGCATCGAGATGACGCGATGGGACCGCTCGGCGACGGAAAGATCGTGCGTGACGAGCACCACCGTGATGCCCTCCTTGATGAGCGAGCCCAGAAGGTCGAGGATACGGTCGACGTTCTTCACGTCGAGGTTACCCGTCGGCTCGTCGGCGAAGATGATGGAGGGCGAGCCCACGATGGCGCGGGCGATGGCGACGCGCTGGCGTTCGCCGCCGGAGAGCTGGCTCGGGCGGTGGTCCAAGCGGTGCGACATCCCGACGCGCTCGAGCGCGACCTTGGCGGCCGCCGCGTTGGCGACCGGGTCGGAGTTCTCGCGATAGAGCAACGGCAAGGCCACGTTCTCAAGAACCGTAAGGCGAGGCAGCAGATTGAACGACTGGAAGACGAAGCCGACGCGGTTGGAACGATACCAAGCTCGGAGGTCAGGGTCGAGCTTGGCGACTTCTTGGCCGTCGAAGACGATGCTGCCTTCGGTCGGCGTATCCATGAATCCAAGGATATGCATCAGCGTCGACTTCCCTGAGCCGGACGGCCCGAGGATCGCGACGAACTCGCCCTTCTGGAAATCGAGGTCGACGCCTGCGAGCGCATGGACGGTCTCGTCACCCATGACGTAGGCCTTGCGCAGACCGCGGATGGCGATGAGCGCGGGCATCTCAGCGGACGGTCGCGGGACGGACGAGGCTGACGACGTCGCCCATGGCGACACCCTCCTTTATCTGGGACCAGCCGGCATCGCTAAGGCCCAACTTGACCTTGTGGGCATCCCATTCGCCGTCGACGGTACGGACGTAGACGAGGCGATCGGCGCCGTCGACAAAGACAGCCGAGACCGGCACGGCGACGCAGCCTTTGACGCTGTCGACGGTCACGGTGACATTGGCGCTGATGCCGGGACGGACGCCGTCACCGGCGGAAAAAGAGACCTGCGTCGGGAAGACGCGTAAGTCAGGCACCTTAAGGTCGGCCGTACCGAACGGGGTCATGAAGGTGATCTTGCCTGTTTTGCGCAGACTGGGAATGGAATCGAAGGTCACCATTGCGTCCTTGCCGATCTCGACGCGCGTGGCGGCGAACTCGTTGAGATTGACGTCGACGCGCAGGATGGAGGTATCGGAGATCGTCATGATTAGCGTGCCGCTGTTAATCGACTGCGCGCCAATGACAATCTGGCCCTCGAGGATAGTGCAGTCGGAGACCTGGCCGTCGTGCGGGGCGCGGATGACCGTCTTGCGAACGTTCTCGGAGGCCTTTTCAAGGCGGTTCTGGGCAATCTCGCTCTGCAACTTCGCAACCTCGTAGGCCGTCTTGGCGTCGAGCATCTCACGCTCCGAGACGAAGCCCTTGGCGCGCAGCGCCTCGGAGCGACGCAGGTCGCGGGCGACCTTCTCGAGCGTAAACTTCTGCAGCTGTAGGGTACGGCCGGCCTCATCCTCATCGGCTTTGGCAAGGACGGGGTCGAGCTCGACGAGGATCTGGTCCTTCTTCACCATATCGCCGGTCTGGACATAGAGCTTCTGCAGCTTGCCGCTGACTTCTGCTCGGATGCTGCTGTAGGTCACGGCGCGGACGAAGCCCGCGGCCTCGATGGTCTCGCGGATGTCGCGCTTCTCGACCTTGGCCTCGAAGGCGGGGGACAGCGATGGATGACTGCCACCCTTCTTCTTGGGCCAGAAGGCGAAGGTGAGCCCGCCGATGACGGCAAGGATGGCGAGGGGCTTGAGAAATTTCATGGGGTGACGGTCAGAGGGGGAAGCGGATCTTCGGAGCCGAGGCCGGCGCCAATCTTCTGCTCGACGGCATCCATCGTGAAGCCGTGGCGGGAGAGGATGGAGCCGTCGAGACGGGCGACCTTCGCGGAGGCCGCGCGGGCGTCGAGATGGGACTGCACCCAATTGAGCTGGGCGGAGTCGAGGGCAGCCTGCGCCTGGAGCACGCGCAGGACGTCGGACTGGCCGGCGTCATAGCGGGCACGCTCACCCTCGTAAGACTTACGCTGCAACTCGAGAGAGGACGTCGCGGCGTCGACCCGCGCGCGCGCCGCTTCGAGATCACGCCATGACGCACGGGCGGTGAAGACGAGGCTCTGGCGGACGTCGGCGAGGCGGAGTTCGGCCTGTCGTCTGGCACGGTAGGCGGAACGCAGGTTGGCCTCAGACTCACGGAAGCCGAGCGGGAAGCTCAGTTTTAGTTCGGCGTAGTTACTCCAGCCAGATAGCTGACGGTAGGAATCGAATCCTCCAGAGACGCCAGTGCCTGCGGCACCGGCGGAACCGTAGCGCGAGCTGCCCACGGAAAGATTGAGGCTCGGGTGATCGTTTTGCTCCGCTTGGGCCACACCGGCTTCTGCCTGCGTGATGTTGGAAAGTTGGATGGCGGTGCCGAAGTCGAAATCGGCGACCGTGTGAATCCAAGAAGAGAAAGCCTGCGGGGCCGACACGGAGGACGTCGGCATCTCCTCCACCCGTATGGGTTGCTCGACATCGACGGCATCGCCTTGGCCGAGGAGACGACGCAGGCCCATCTCCGCGCTATCGAGAGACTGGCGAGCGTTGAGCACGGAGACACGCTGACTGGAGACGTCGGCCTCGGCCTGTAGCTCTTCGAGCACCGTCGCGTCGCCGAGGGAGCGCTTGGCGCGAATCTGCGCGAGGAGCGAATCCGCCGAACGCAGACTCGTCTCGCGCAAGGAGACCAGCGTGCGGGCACCGGCAAGGGACCAATAGGCGACTTCGGCGTCCCGGATGAGGTCAAGTGAAGCCGCCCGCAAGGTGAGGCGGTTTCGATAGGCCGTCTGTCGGGCAGAGATGAGCGCCGTAAGATTTACCGCGCGCCAGCCGCCAGCGAGGAGCGGCTGCGTATAGGCAACGTTCGTGCCAAGATCGAAGGCCGAAGCAGAGCCAAGACTTCCGGAATCGGCCCAGGTGCGGGTCAGGCCGGTGCCGACCGAGAGCGTGCCGCCCCAGGAAAACTTCTGGGTCAAGGCGACGTCGGAGTCATGCCAGCGCGTGGCAGGAAGTCCGCCCGTAATATCGGTAGAGGCGCGGAGCCCGCTCAAGCGGTTTGTCCAGGCGAAGGTCGGGTCGAAGACCGCTTCCGAGACGTCGACCGCATCCAAGGAGCGGAGGGCGTCGAGGCGGGTGACCGTCAGGCCCAGGTTGTGCAGCAAGGTCCGGTCGATGGCCTTCTCCAAGGAAAGGAGCCCGCCCGGAGCAGGGGTGGAGGCCGTCGACGCAGGTACGCCCAGCTCGACGCCGCGAAGGGACGCCGCCGCCAGAAATGCCATGGTGAGGACAAGACGCATGAATGAGGGGTAGTACCTCATAGAGGGGGGTTTGTTCCCAGTGTAAAGCAAAGCGGCGCACCTTTCGATGCGCCGCAAGGTAAGGATTGAAAACCGTCCTTACTTAGCCTTCGAAATCTCGACGAGCTCGACCTCGAATTCGAGGACGGACTTGGCGGGGATCGGGCCCTGACCCTGCTCGCCGTAAGCGATGGCGGCCGGGCAATAGAGGACGATCTTACCACCGACGCCGATGAGCTGGACGCCTTCAGTCCAAGCCGGAATCACGCCGCTGAGGGGGAATTCGGTCGGCTCGTTGTTACGAGTCTTGGTGGAGTCGAAGACCTTGCCGTCGACGAGCTTGCCTTCGTAGCGGCACTTCACGGTGGAAGCGGCGGTCGGCTTCACATCAGAGCCGGCGGCGAGAATCTTGTAGCGGAGGCCCGAAGCGGTCTTCGTCACCGACTTATCGGCGTCGACCTTGGCGAGGAATTCGTCGTTCTGCTTGCCCCACTTGCCGGCCTTGGCGTTGACGCGCTCCTGGAACATCGCGTCGGCACCTTCGCCGAGTTCGGCGGGGTTGAACTTCGGCTTGTCGCCGCGCATCGCCTGGCGCACGCCGGCGAGGAAGAGTTCGATCTCCTCGTCGTTGAGCTCGAGCTGCGAGTTCACTTGGGGCATGGGGGACTGGCTGGCGATGGAGAAGCCAAGCATGGTCCAGGCCTGTTTGACCTGATCAGGGGTGAGCGGTTTCACGATTTTTGCGGGGGGAGGAGTGGGAACCGCGGCGGCAGCGGCGGGCTTCGCCTCATCGGCGGCATGGAGAGACGCGACGGCGACAGCCAGCGCGGCGAGGACGGGGTATTTCATGGGAATGGGGTTCGTAGCCGATTCAGGCCTTCGGGGGAAGCACCTTTGCGTGCTCCTGCAAAGAACTGACCGTGAGGGGGTGTTCGCGCAGGGAGCGGATGCCAAGGACGGCCGCACGGGCCGCGTTCATCGTGGAGGCCATGTACACGCCACGCAGCACGGCTTCGGAGCGCATGGCGTTCTCATCCTTGCGCGGGAGCATGCCGGCGGCGGTGTTCACGATCATCTGCAGCTGGCCGTTCTTAAGGAGGTCGAGCGCGTTGGGGCGGGCACCTTCGGAGATCTTGCCGAGCTTGATGACCTTGACGCCGGCGGACTCGATGGCCGCAGCGGTTCCGCTAGTGGAATAGATATTAAAGCCGAGCGAGGCCAGGTCGCGGGCGACGGCGACGGCGCCGTCCTTGTCGCGATCCTTGACGGAGAGGAAGGCGTTGCCGGCGACTGGGAGCGCAGGCTGCGCAGCCATCTGCGCCTTCGCGTAGGCCATGCCGAGGTCGTCGTCGCAACCCATGACTTCGCCGGTGGAACGCATCTCGGGCGAGAGAGCGACGGGGGCCCCGGGGAAACGGCTGAACGGGAAGACCGATTCCTTGACGGACCAGTAAGGCGGACGGATTTCGCGAGTGAAGCCGAGATCCTTGAGCTTGGCTCCGAGCATGCAAAGCGAAGCGAGCTTCGCGAGCGGCACACCGATGGCCTTCGACACAAACGGAATGGTGCGCGAGGCGCGCGGATTGACCTCGAGCATGAAGACGATGCCGTCCTTGATCGCGAACTGGATATTCATCAGGCCGATCACCTTAAGGCGCTTCGCGAGGGAATGGGTGATACGACGGACTTCGTCGACGAGGGCCGGCGAGAGTGTATGCGGAGGTAGCACCATGCCGGCGTCACCAGAGTGGACGCCCGCGTGTTCGACGTGTTCGAGCATGCCGCCGATGACGGTGGTCTCGCCGTCGGAGATCGCGTCGACGTCGAGTTCGATGGCATCTTCGAGGAACTTATCGAGCAACACCGGCTTACCGGGGGCGACGTCGAAGGCTTCGCGGACGACGGACTTCAGCTCGTCCATACCGTAGACGATGAACATGCCGCGACCACCGAGGACGAAGGAGGGACGGAGGAGCACCGGGAAGCCGATTTCTTCAGCGGCCTGGTAGGCCTCTTCGGCCGAGAGGGCGGTCTTATTGACCGGCTGGCGAATGCCGAGCTCGATGAGGATGTCCTTAAACTGCTGGCGGTCCTCGGCGAGCGCGATGCTCGCGGGCGTGGTACCGACGACCGTGACGCCATTGGCTTCGAGGTCCGCGGCCAGATTGAGCGGGGTCTGGCCGCCAAACTGGACGATCGCGCCGATGCACTGCTCGGTACGATAGATCTCAAGGATATCCTCGAGGGTGAGCGGCTCGAAGTAGAGGCGATCGGAAGTATCGTAGTCGGTCGAGACCGTCTCCGGGTTGGAGTTGACCATCACCGTCTCGTAGCCGGCGGCGCGAAGCGCGTAGGAGGCGTGGACGCAGCAGTAGTCGAACTCGATGCCCTGACCGATGCGGTTCGGGCCACCGCCGAGGATCATCACCTTCTTCTTTGGAGAAGGGCGGACCTCCGACTCGTCGCCGTAGGTAGAGTAAAAGTACGGCGTGAAGGATTCAAACTCTGCGGCGCAGGTGTCGACGAGGCGGAAGACCGTCTTGATGCCGGCGGCGTTACGCGTCGAGTAGACGGCGGCCGGGGCGATACCGGTTGCGTGGGCGATCTGGCGGTCGGCGAAGCCGGCTTCCTTGGCCTGACGGAGCAGGTCGGTGCCGAGGGATTTGCCGGCGGCCTTGAGCGCGAGCTCGATGTCGACGATGCCGCGCAGCTGGCGTAGGAACCACGGGTCGATCTTGGAGAGGTCGAAGATTTCCTTCTCGGTCAGGCCCGCGAGCATCGCGTAGCGGACGAAGAACGGACGTTCCGGATTCGGGCGAGCGAGGCGCGCGCGGATCTCGGTGAGGTCGGTGAAGGCCGCGTCGCCGAACTTGCCGCCGCAGCCGAAGCCCCAGGCGCCGATTTCAAGGGAGCGGAGCGCCTTCTGAAAGGATTCCTTGAACGTGCGTCCGATGGCCATCGCCTCGCCGACGGACTTCATCGCTGAGGTGAGGGTGGTGTCGGCACCGACGAACTTCTCGAACGTGAAGCGCGGGATCTTCGTGACGACGTAGTCGATGGTTGGCTCGAAGCAGGCCGGCGTGGACTTCGTGATGTCGTTCTGCAGCTCGTCGAGCGAGTAGCCCACGGCGAGCTTGGCGGCGATCTTCGCAATCGGGAAGCCGGTAGCCTTGGAGGCGAGGGCGGACGAACGCGAAACGCGCGGGTTCATCTCGATGACGATCATGCGGCCATTGGCCGGGTTGACGGAGAACTGGATGTTCGAACCGCCCGTCTCAACGCCGACGGCGCGGATGACGGCGAACGAAGCGTCGCGCATCAACTGGTATTCCTTGTCGGTCAGCGTGAGTGCGGGGGCGACGGTGATGGAGTCGCCCGTGTGGACGCCCATCGGGTCAAAGTTCTCAATCGAGCAGATGATGACACACTGGTCCTTATGGTCACGCATCACTTCCATCTCATATTCCTTCCAGCCCAGGAGACATTCCTCGATGAGGACTTCATGGACGGGCGAGGCGTCGAGGCCAGCCTGGGCCATGCGCTCGAATTCTTCCTTGTTGTAGGCGATGCCGCCGCCGGTTCCGCCGAGCGTGTAGGAAGGGCGAATGATGACCGGGAACTCGCCGCCGATCAGGGCGATCGTCTCACGCGCGGCGTCGAGGGACTTCACGACGCGGGAGCGCGGGACGTCGAGGCCGATCTCGAGCATCAGCTTCTTGAAGATCTCGCGGTCTTCGCCGCGCTCGATCGCGTCTTCCTTTGCGCCGATGAGCTCGACGCCGTACTTCTTCAGCACGCCAGTACGCGCGAGCTTGAGCGAAAGATTAAGCGCCGTCTGGCCGCCGAGGGTCGGGAGAAGCGCATCGGGCTTCTCCTTGGCGATGATGCGTTCCACGGATTCGACCGTGAGGGGTTCCACGTAGGTGACGTCCGCCGTCTCCGGGTCCGTCATGATCGTGGCCGGATTGGAATTCACCAGGATGACGCGGTAACCTTCTTCGCGCAGCGCCTTACAGGCCTGGGTGCCGGAATAATCGAACTCGCAAGCTTGGCCGATGATGATCGGTCCCGAGCCGATGATGAGGATTGAGCGGATATCGGTCCTCTTAGGCATAGTGTTCCGCGGACTGTCAGCGACCGCTGGAAGGGTGGTCAAGTGGGGACTTCTAACAATTGCGGGCGCGCCGCGGGAAGGCGCTTGCAGGGTCGTCCCGGGCGGGCATTCATCGGGGCGTGGACACCATCAGGATAGCCGGCATCAAGTCCTTCGGACACCATGGCGCCCTGCCCGAGGAGAAGCGTCTTGGTCAGCGGTTCACCGTCTCCGTGGACCTCGAGGTGGACACCCGTCCGGCCGCCGCCGCCGACGACCTGAAGCTGACCGTCGATTATGCGAAGGTCATCCGTACCGTGGAAGCCCAGTTGACCGGTGCGCCGGTCTACCTGATCGAGACCCTCGCCCAGCAGATCGCCGCGCGTATTCTGGGCACTTTCGAGGTGGTCAAGGCCGTCACGGTCGAGGTCAATAAACCCTTCGCCCCGGTGGCCGCTGAGTTCGACGCCATTTCAGTGAAGATTCGTCGCGAGCGGGCGTGAAGGGGTCCCCACATCGCTTCATCCTCGGCCTTGGCAGCAACCTCGGCGACCGGGCCGATATCCTCGGCCAAGCCATCGGGCTCCTGGGCAAACTCCCCGAAATCCGCATTTTAGCCATATCCGAGGCTGTCGACTCGGATCCAGTGGGTTATGCCGACCAGCCTAATTTTTTAAACCTTTGTCTGGTAATGACTTGTGATTTAAATCCCGACGATCTCTTGGCCAAGACCCTCGAAATCGAGCGACAGCTCGGACGGGAACGGACCGCCAACCGTAACGGCCCACGGACTTTGGATATCGACCTGCTCTTCTATGAAGGGGGCGAGTGGCACAGTCCGACGGTCACCCTCCCCCACCCTAGGTGGTCTTCCCGTGGATTTGTCGTAATCCCCCTAAGGAATCTCCTTCAGGACCCCGCCCTCGCCAAAGGGGACGCCTGGGGTTCGCTCGCCGCGGAGGTCCGGTCTCTGCCCGTCGGAGGCCAAGGCCTCCGCGCATGGCAAGGCCCGACTCCCTGGAGCAAGACTCCCTGACCCCCGACCGCTTCGGACACTGTCCGGCGCTCTGGCTCGCCCTCCCCCTCCTGCTCGGTTGCTCGCTCGATGCGGCCTCGGGAATTTCGCCTGGCCCCTGGTTACTCGTTGGAACGTTAGCTGCCGCGGTCGGTTGGTCCTCCCGCCGCCATGCGACCATCGCAGGAATCGCGATCGTAATCGCCGGTTCGACCATCGGCGCTTCCTGGCATCAGTTACGAATGCCACCGCAGACGCTGGCCATCGTCCGCCACCCGTTCGTTGAGCTGCCGATTCTCATCGAGCGCGCGACGTCGCGCAAAGAGGGAGACGGGTGGACGGGGCTCGGCTGGATCACGGACCGTGACGGCGGATACTTCCGACGACGCATCGCGCTATCGGCGCACGGAGCTTGTCCGGCAGAGGGCACCGAACTCATGATCTCGGGCGGACTGACGCCGATCGCCGCCGACGCGTCCGGCTACGACGCCTGGCTACGCGCGCAGGGCGCGACGCTCAAGCTGCGAGGCGGGCGCGTACTCGGCGAACTCGCCCCACCCTCGCGCTTCGCGCTCTGGCGACAGGCGCAGCAGTCGCGACTAGAAACATGGTTACGCGCGCTGCCGTGGGAAGATTCGGACGGCGGCGCAATGCTGGCCGCGACGATGCTAGGCCGGACGGCGCTATTGCCGGTAGACGCGAAGGAAGCGTTCATGACGACCGGTACGCTGCATCTTTTTGCCATCAGCGGGCTGCACATTGCCGGCATGGCGGCGGCCTTACTTTGGCTCGCCAAGCGGGTGCGCCTCCCGGAACTCCCGTCAGGCATGGTGATCCTCGCGCTGCTCTGGCTGTATGTGCAGGTGACCGGCGCTTCGCCGTCGTCGGTCCGCGCCTGGATCATGGCGGCCTTCCTTTGGGGCGGGCGCGCGAGCGAGCGCGACACGCCAGCCCTGCAATCACTTGCACTCGCCTGCGCCGTCACGCTCATCCTCACGCCCGAAGCCTGCACCGATGCCGGCTTCCAGCTGAGCTATGCGGCCGTACTCGGGATCATCGCGGCCGGCGGGCCGGCCGCAAACCTCTGCGCGCAGCCAACGGAAGAAGAACGCCTGACTCCGGCCGAAGCGCAGACCCCGTCGCAGAAACTCCGCTGGCGGGCGCGGAAATTCCTGCTCGGCGGCCTGTGCGTCTCGGTTGCAGCCACGCTCGCGGGCACGCCGCTCACGCTCGGGCTCTTCGGCTCGG
Organism: Opitutia bacterium; assembly: GCA_947377865.1. Classification (GTDB taxonomy): domain Bacteria; phylum Verrucomicrobiota; class Verrucomicrobiia; order Opitutales; family UBA953; genus UBA953. Next base: position 13,983 of record CANCHK010000018.1, read on the forward strand.
CCAGCTGGGGCGGCGTCTTCGTGAATCTCGTACTCGTGCCGCTCTCGGAGATCCCGCTGATGCTCGGGATGGCCTCCGTTGCGTGCAGCGTCAGCGATTGGTTGGCCGGGCCAGCGGCGTGGATCAACGGCCTCGCGGCAGCACTGCTCCACCTCATGACCTGGATCGCACAGGCGTGTGCGGTCGTGCCGACGATGAACCTCCAGCTCACGTTACCGCATCAGTGGCTCGGACCGCTCGGTGGCGCACTCCTCGCGCTCGCCTTCCTCACTCAGGCCCAATCCAAAAGCCTAGTGCGCCTGCTCGGCGTACCGGCGGTAGCCCTAGCGGCCTGGTTGCTGCTGGTGTTTTTCCTTCATGGCTTATCCTGACCTTGCCAGCCCTCATCCAAAGGGAAAAGTCTGGGCATGCGCCTGTCTCCTTTCCGATCGTTAGCCGTACTTGCGCTGTCCGCACTCTCTGCTTCTGCCGCGCCGCAGGAATGGTCCGGTATCTACCCCGAGCTCGCCTATTTCAATAACGAAGGCGAATGCGGCACTGGCGCCGTTGTCCCTTGGGCCGACCGCCTCTGGGTGATCACCTACGGTCCGCACAAACCGTATGGCTCGAGCGACAAGCTCTACGAGATCACGCCTGACCTGCAACAGATTGTCCGGCCTGAAAGCGTCGGAGGCACGCCGGCCAACCGCATGATCCACAAGGAGTCGAACCAGCTGATCATCGGCCCTTACTTCATCGGCGCCGATCGAGAGGTGCGCGTCATTCCTCCGAAGCTCATGCCGGGACGCCTCACCGGCAACGCCCGCCACCTGACCGATCCGGCGAACAAGGTCTACTTCGCGACGATGGAAGACGGACTCTACGAGGTCGACGTCCATACACTCGCCGTGAAGGGACTCATTAAGGAGATCATGAACAAGCCGAAGCCTGGCCAGACGGCGGAAGTCAGCCCGGCCACAATCACCTCCACTTTATCCGGCTATCACGGGAAGGGACTCTATTCCGGCCAAGGCCTGGTCATCCTTGCCAACAACGGTGAACGCAGCCCCCAGGCGCTGGTCGACCCGACGATCGTCAGCGGAGGCCTCGGCTCGTTCAACGGCGAAGGCAATTGGACGCTCGTGCGCCGCAACCAGTTCACCGAGGTCACCGGCCCAGGCGGCCTCACCGGCAACTCCGATCCGGCGGCGGACCCGCTCTGGACCATCGGCTGGGACTTCCGCTCGCTGATTCTCATGGTGATGGAAGACGGCAAGTGGACGAGCTACCGCCTGCCCAAGGGCAGCCACTCGTACGACGGCGCGCACGGGTGGAATACCGAGTGGCCCCGCATCCGCGACATCGGCGAAGAAGGTTCGCGCCTAATGACCATGCACGGCCTCTTCTGGAAATTCCCCGCCGGCTTCTCGTCAAGACACTCGGCCGGCATCGCGCCCCGCTCCGCCTACCTCAAGGTCATCGGCGACTTCACACGCTGGCAGGGCCGTCTCGTCTTCGGCTGCGACGACACCGCGAATTCGGAATTCCTCAACAAGCGTCCGGCCAAAGGCTCGCTCGCTGGGCCGGGCCAGTCGCAATCGAACCTTTGGTTCACCGCACTCGACAAGCCGGACCACCTCGGGCCGTCGCTCGGCCGTGGCAGCGTCTGGGTCGACGAACCCGTCAAGGCCGGCGCACCCTCCGATCCGTTCCTCCTAGAAGGATTTGCCAAGCGCGCGCTCTTGCTCCGCCACGACGGCGCCGCGCCGACGACCTTCAGCCTGGAGATCGACGAACACGGCGACGGCCAGTGGAAGACGTGGGCAGATGTGGCGCTGAAGGCCGACGAAGCCACGCGCTGGATCGAGATCCCCGCGACCGTCGCCGGCGCCTGGATCCGCACGAAGGCGGACCGCGATATCACCAAGGCTTCGGCCACTTTCCAATATGCCGCGGTCGACGACCGCGTCGCCGAGCGAGGCAGCGTCTTCAAGGGACTCAGCAAGGCTGGAGATACGACCTCACAAGGCGCCTTCCTGCTCACGCGCGGCGCCAACCTGCGCACGCTCTCGGTGCTCAGCGCAAACGTCACGCCGGAAAAGACCACGCTCGGCGATGCCTATGAACTCTCCGCCGACTTCAAGCTTACCAAGCAGAAGGACCCCGCGGTCGCGGCCTACGTCGAAAAGAATACCCTGATCCCGACCGGCATCGTCACCGCCGACGCCGCCTCCGTGATCTTCGAAGAAAGCGGTGTGCGCTGGCGCCTGCCGCGCTCGGCTTCGCCGGCGCAGGATGGCCTCCTCGCCCGCAGCGCCCTACGCAAGGCTCGCGAAGTCTGCACCGAACGCGATATGCTCCAGGCGCACGGCACTTTCTACGAACTGCCAGCGTTGAACGCGAAGGGCGCGATCCGCATGCGCCCGATCGCGACGAGCGACGCCGCTATCCATGATTATTGCTCCTACCGCGGACTGCTCGTGCTCAGCGGCATCGATCCGGCCGCGAAGGACGACCAGCATATCATCCGCTCCGACGACGGTAAGGCCGCCGTGTGGGTCGGCGCCGCCGACGATCTCTGGCAGCTCGGCAAGCCACGCGGTCATGGCGGCCCCTGGCTGAACAGCGACGTCGCCGCCGGCAAGCCTTCGGACCCGTATCTCATGACCGGCTACGACCAGAAAACGTTGGTGCTTGAGAACAACGGTGAGGCCGAGACGACAATCACCGTCGAGCTCGACGTTGCCGGCGACGGTCGCTTCGCCGCGTACCGAAGCTTCAAGCTGGCTCCGGGAGCGAAGGAATCCCACGTGTTCCCGGCTTGGATCAACGCCTACTGGGTCCGCGCGGTCTCGTCGGCCAAGACCAAGGCCTCCGCCCAGCTGACCTACGAATAATTCGCAACCATCTGCGGTTTCCGCTGTTCTAACCTCACACCCCCACCCTCATGTCGCTCCGCCTCCTCGCCCTCCTCGCCTTCGTCGCTCCGCTCTGTGCGGCCGACGCCCCCGCCACCTTGCTCGCCCAGCCGGACAAGGAGATCCTGAGCGACGCGCTCACCGTCTCGGCCAAGGCCGCCGATTGGAAAATCGCCAAAGGCAAATGGGAACGCACCGCCGAAGGCGTCCGCGTGGAAGAGCTCCCCTCCGACAAGCATGGCGCCGCCGGTCGCGTGACCATGAAGCTCCAGGATTTCGTTGCCGCCTTCGAATTCCGCCTCGATGGCGCGAAGACGGTCTCGATCAGCATCAACGACGCCAAGGAACACGTCGCCCGGGTCATGATCACGCCCACCTCCCTGCGCGTCCAGCGCGATGACCATGACCACGACGGCCCCGACAAGGGCATCGTCTTCCTGAACCAGGCGCAGGCGTTCGAAGCCGGCACCTGGCACAGCGTCGTGCTGGAGATGGTCGGCGACACCATGGTCGCGACGATCGACGGCAAGATCAGCGGCTTCGGAAGCGACGAGCTCTTCAAGGCCGAGAAGGCCAACCCCGGCTTCACCTGCGCCGGCCAGTCCGCCACCTTCCGCAACTTCGTGATCTGGAGCGCCAAGGCCGAGCCCAAGGCCACCTGGAAGGAAGCCAGCGTCAAGATCGCCGAAGTCATGAAGGCCGCCCCGGCTCCGGCAGCGCCTGGCGCCGCCAAGGGCAAGGCCGCCGCCAAGGGCAAAGGCAAGGCCGCCGCCGCGAAATAACGGGTTAGCGGGCTTTTTTGAAGGCGGGGTGAAATCTCCCCGCTTGCACCGAGGGAGGTTACGACCAAGTTCGAACCTCCCTCTTTCATGAACGAGCCCTTCGACACCATCGAGGAAGCCCTTGCGGACATCGCCGCCGGGAAACTCGTGATTGTGACCGACGACGAGAACCGCGAAAACGAGGGCGACCTCGTGATGGCGGCCTCGAAGGCCACGCCGGAGACGGTCAACATGATGATCCGCCACGCGCGCGGCCTCATCTGCGTGCCGACCGTCGAGCATCAGCTCCGCCGCCTGGGCATTTCCCAGATGGTGCCCGAGAACCGTGAGTCGCAGCGCACCGCCTTCGCGGTGGCCGTCGACGCCGCCGAAGGGATCTCCACCGGGATCTCCGCCTACGACCGGGCGAAGACCATCTCGATCCTCGCCGACCCGCAGGCCAAGCCCGAGGCGCTCGTGCAGCCCGGCCACATCTTCCCGCTCCTCGCCCGACCCGGCGGCGTGCTCCAGCGCGCCGGCCACACCGAAGCCGCGGTCGACCTCGCGTCGCTCGCCGGCCTCCATCCGAGCGGCGTCATCTGCGAAATCCTGAACGAAGACGGCTCGATGGCGCGCCTGCCCGAACTCGTCGAACTCAAGAAAAAGTTTGGCCTGCACATGATCTCCATCGCGCAGCTCATCGAGTTCCGCCATCGCCGCGAACGCCTCGTCGAGCTCGTCGCCGAAAGCCCCTTCCAGTCGGCATGGGGCGAATTCGAGCTGAGCGTCTACCGCTCGCTCCCTGACGGCCGCCAGCACCTCGTCTTCACCCTCGGCCAGCCGGACGAATCACCTACGCTCGTGCGCGTACAGCGCGAGAACATGCTCGGCGACCTCTTCCGCGGCAGCGCGTTCGGCGCCGGCACCTCGCTCGCCGCCAGCTTCGAAGCCGTGGCCAAGGCCGGCCGCGGAGTGATTGTCCATGTCACCCAGCCTTTCGGCGGCGTGCAGGCCGACCAATCCGGTATCCGCCTCGGCGCCATGGACGCGCGCGACTACGGTATCGGCGCCCAGATCCTTTCGCATCTCGGACTCCGTCGCATCCGGCTCATCACGAACAACCCGCGTAAGGTCGTGGGTCTAGGCGGGTACGGGTTGGAAATCGTCGAGCAGGTTCCGTTCTAAGGGTTTTCGGCCGTTTCCGCTTGCAGAGGGGTTCGGAACCGACTCCATCGGCCATCCGTTCTTCTGCCATGAGCCTAGACAAGCCCACCCCTGACGCCATCGATGGTGCCGAACTCCGCTTCGCCATCGTGTCGGCAGGCTACAATGCGGAACTCGTTCAGGCCCTGAAGAACAACGCTATCAAAGGCCTCCGCTCGGCCGGCGTGCCTGCTGGCTCCATCGCCGAACTGGCCGTCCCGGGCTCCGGCGAAATTCCCTTCGCGGCCTATATGTCGGCCATGACCGGCGACTACGACTGCATCATCGCCCTCGGTGTCGTCATCGCCGGCGACACCCCGCACCACGAGATTATCGCCCACTCGACCGCCCAGGCCCTGCAGGATGCCGCCATCCGCTCCGAAGTCCCGGTGATCAACGGTATCGTCGTCACCAACAATCGCGAGCAGGCCGTCGCCCGCTGCCAAGGCACGCTCGATCGCGGCACCGAGTTCGCACACGCCGCCCTCACCATGGCCCGTCACCGCATCACGCTTGGCGAGCGACTCGACCAGGTCGAAGAAGAGGAACGCAAACGCGGCGGCCAGGAACCTTTCGCCCAGAACTGACCGATGGAAAACGACTCGCCCATTTCCGCCTCCGCGCGCGCCAAAATCCGCATCCGGATTAAAGGCATCGACTACCGCATGGCGGACCAGACTGCCGCGGATATCATCGCCAGCATCTCCGGCACCGGCGCCCGCATCTCTGGCCCCTTCCCGCTCCCTTCGCAGATTGAGGAGCCGCGTACGGCACTCCGTGAGGAGATTCGTAGCCATCGCCGCATGGTCGAGATCATCGGCTCCAGCCCTAAGACCGTGGACGCATTCCGTCGCCATAACATCCCCGCCGGCATCGAGATCGCTATCGTCGCCCCCGACGAGCCTATCGTGCCGGATCCCGCCGCGCCGCCCGCCAAGCGTAACCGCCGCCATGACAGCCGCGTGGCCGCCATGCAGTTCCTCTGTTCATGGGAAGTCCAGCGCCACGCCGACATGGTCACGGGACTCTTTGATTTCTTTTCCGAACGCCCGCAACCGCGCGAATATTACGCCTTCGCCGAGGAACTCATTCAGGGCGTCATCCGCGACCTTGCGCTGATTGATGAGGTCATCGGAAAATACGCCAAGAACTGGGCCTTTGGCCGCATCGCACGCGTCGACCTCGCCATCCTGCGCATCGCCATTTTCGAGCTGATGCGACGCACCGACATCCCGCCGGTCGTCAGCATCAACGAGGCCGTCGACATCGCCAAGGAATTCTCGACCGAGGAATCCAAGCGCTTCGTGAACGGAATCCTCGACAGCTATAAGGAAGAACTGGGTCGCGACCCGCGTAAAGCCGAAGGCGGCTGAACCGATGGCGGGATTCTTCGAGCGTCTGAAGTCCGGCCTAAGCCGCACGGCCGAGGCCGTTGCTAATCTGCTAGCACGGCCGATGGACGCCGAGTCGGCCGAGCAGCTACGTGAGCGCCTGATCGCCGCCGACTTCGGTCCCGCCACCGCCGACGAAGTTGTCGAAGCCGCACGCTCGGCTTGGAAGTCCGAAGCCGCGCTGCGCAAGAGCTCGCCTGCCGAAGCCGCTGCCGAGAGCATCGTGCGTGCGCTCGGCGGAGAGACCGTTGCCGCGCCCGCTTTATCCAAGCCGCATGTGATTATGCTCCTCGGCGTCAACGGCGCCGGTAAGACGACCACCGCCGCGAAGCTCGCCTGGCGCTGGCGGCAAGAGGGCAAGACCTGCCTGCTCGGCGCGTGCGACACGTTCCGCGCCGCGGCTGGCGAACAACTTTCCGCCTGGGCTGACCGGCTGGGCGTCGAAGTCGTCGGCGGAGCCGCCGGTGCCGATCCCGCCGCCGTGGCCTTCGATGCCGCCAAGGCGGGTGTCGCGCGTGGCGCCGACATCGTCATCCTCGACACCGCGGGCCGCCTCCACACCAAGACGCACCTACTCGAAGAACTTCGCAAAGTGGTCCGCGTGACGGCCAAGGCCCACGCCGGTGCACCGCACGAGAAGTGGCTCGTCATCGACGGTTCGCTCGGCGCGAACTCGATCGAACAGGCCCGCATCTTCCATGAGGCCGTCGGGCTCACGGGCCTGATCGTGACCAAGCTCGACGGTACCGCCCGCGGCGGCGCGCTCGTCGCGGTGGTCCGCGAGCTCGGCGTCCCAGTCCGCTTCATCGGCGTCGGCGAACAGCCAGCCGACCTCCAACCCTTCGATGCGCGGGCCTACGCCCGCTCGATCGTCGGCCTGGCCGAGTGAGGTTGTCTTGCCAGCGAGGGCGCCCCACCCCAGCGTGAACCCATGTCGGCCGAGACCGTCACCGTCCAATTAGGCCAGCGCTCCTACCCCGTCCGCATCGGGGCCGGGATGTGCCAGGAAGCCTTGGCCGCGGCGGAACGTCGCGTGGCCTCCGGCCAGAAGTGCGTGGCAATCACCTCTCCCGGCGTCGCAGCGGCCCAGTCCGGTTTCGCTGCGCAGCTCGCCCGTCTCATGCCAGTGCTCGCGACCGCTTCGGACGGCGAGACCGCCAAGTCGGCCGCCGAACTCGCCCGCGTCTGGGATTTCCTCGCCGCTAACGGCGTGGCCCGCGATGGCGCGGTCTTCGCGCTCGGCGGCGGCGTCGTCGGCGACCTCGCCGGCTTCGCGGCCGCCTCCTACCAGCGCGGCGTCGATTTCTACCAAATCCCGACGACCTTGCTCGCGATGGTCGACAGCTCCGTCGGCGGCAAGACCGGCATCAACCTCGCGGCGGGCAAGAACCTCGTCGGCAACTTCCACCAGCCCACGGCCGTCTTCGCCGACACCGACCTGCTAGCGACCCTGCCTCCGCGTGAGTTCGCGGCGGGCATGGCTGAGGTCATCAAGCATGGCATTATCGCCGACGCTGATCTCTTCGGCCTACTCGAACAGAATTCGCCGCTGAACTGGAATCATGCTTTACTGCCGCGCGTCATCCGCCGCTGTGTCGAGATCAAGGCCACCGTCGTCGCCGGCGACGAGCGCGAGACCAGCGCCCAGGGCGGCCGCGCCCTCCTCAATCTCGGCCACACCTTTGGGCACGCCATCGAGGCCACCGCCGGATACGGCACCTATCTGCACGGCGAAGCCGTCGCGATCGGCCTCGTGATGGCCGCCCGCCTTTCCGCCGAGCTGAAGCATTGCACCGCCGCCCAGGCCGAACAGGTCGAGGCCGCACTAAAGTCGCACGCGTTGCCCACCGCGCTAAGTGCGCCGCTCCCCCTCGAACCCATGCTCGCCGCGATGCGTCGCGACAAAAAGGTCCGCGGGGGCAAGCTGCGCTTCGTCCTTCAGGATGGCATCGGCGCGGCGAGCACCTCGGATTCCGTACCCGAAGAGGCCGCGATTCGTGCCCTGCTCGCCGGCGGCGCCGCCCGCTAAGCCCGTCCGCTTGACTCTCCGGGTCGGTTGGCTTTGGATACGGCATGCCCCGCCTCCTCTGCGTCTGCCTACTGGCAACCTCTGTCCTCCTGCATGCCGCCGAGACGACCGAACCCGGCAAGTCTACCTTCGGTCGCAACAGGTATGTGGAGTACATCGCTGGCAGCCTGCCGTTTGTGCTCTCCGCACCGCACGGCGGCCGTGACAAGCCCGACGAACTTCCTGACCGCGAGAAAGGTACGTTCGCTTTCGATACCAATACCCAGGAGCTCGCACGTGCTATCGACGACGAATTCGTCGCGCGTACCGGCCAGCATCCGCACGTGGTCATCTGTCGCGTCAATCGCCGCAAGATCGACTGCAACCGTGAGATCGTCGAAGGCGCCGCGGGAAATCCGCTGACCGAACAGTCTTGGAAGGATTTCCAGGGCTTCATTGAGACCGCACAGAAGGCGGTCGTCGCGAAGCATGGCAAAGGTTTCTACATCGACCTTCATGGACACGGGCACGCCGATGCACGACTCGAGCTGGGCTATGCGCACGACCGCCAAGAGTTCGGGCTATCGGACGCCGAATTGGCCAAGCCGGATTTCATCAAGAAGGGCACGCTGCAGTTCTTCGCATTGAAGAATCCCTCGGCCTACCCGGCCCTCCTCCATGGCCCGCAGAGCTTCGGTGCGCTGATGGAGAAGGCTGGCTTCCCGTCCACGCCGAGCCTCGGCAAGCCCGTCCCCGGCGAACCCTATTTCAACGGCGGCTACAACGTCCGCACCCACACGGCGCCTGGCACCGGCTTCGCGGGGCTGCAGATTGAGAGCAACTCCAAGGGGGTGCGGGACAATGACGCCAGCCGACGCAAGTTCGCGGCGGCCTTGGTCGAGCAGCTCGCCACCTACCTCGACGCCCAAATGGGCATCAAGCTGCCGCTGAAGCCGAAGGCCAAGTAGGCCTTACTGTTGAGGACCAACGGCCGGCTTCGCCGCACGCCAGTCGCCCTTCAGAAGGCGCTGGTCGTTCTTCTCATTGGCCGCGCGGACACGATCCTCGAGCGAGCCCTGATCGGCGGACTGGCCTGAGAGGGCCGCGGCCACAGGGGTCTTTTCCGCGACAAACGAACGATCGCCAACGGGACTGGCACAACCAGCGAGGAGGATAAGAGGAAGCAGGGACAGGTTCTTCATGATAAGGTCATTTGGCGCGGCGCTTGGCGTCGGTCTCAAGCCACGCACGCAGGGCGAGGGCAGACTTACGCGCACGTTCACGAGCGGCGGAAAGATCATCGGCATCGGCGACCTCGGCCTTCGTGAACGAATAGAACTTCACCTTGGGCTCGGTACCCGAGGCGCGAACAGCGATGCGACGTCCGTCAGCCAGCTCGGCGAGGATAAACTCCTCAGGCGGCACGCGCTCGCCTTCGGAGTCGAGTACCTTGTCGCGTTCGTAATCGGTCACACGGACCACCTTCGAGCCGTCGATGACTGAAGGCGGGGTCGCGCGCCAGGAGGCCACAATACGTCGGATGCAGGCGGCGCCCTCGGCACCCTCGAATGAAAGGTTCAACAAGTCTTCATGGTGAGCGCCGTAACTCAGATGCAGCACGTCAAGCGCATCGAGGAGCGTGCGCCCGCGGGAGCGGAGGAGCGCGGCGAACTCGCAGAGCATGACCACCGTCGCATTGGCGTCCTTGTCGCGGACAGCGTCGTCGGCGAGGTAGCCGTAACTTTCTTCAGCGCCGAGCAGAAAGAGAGTGGAGTGACGCAGCGCCAGCGGGGCGCGGCGGAGGAGCGGGAGCACGGCGGCTTCGGCACCAGCGGCTTCGGCCAGGCGACGGCTCCATTTCTCGAGCTTGCGGGCAATCCACTTGAAGCCGACCAACGTCTCGACGCAACGGATGCCATGGCGGGCGCAGATTGCGGCGACGAGCGGAGTCGTGACAAGGGACTTCACCACGGCCGCATTCGGCGAGCCCGCCTCGGGTAGGATTCCGGCGTCCTTCAGGGAAGAGATACGGAATTCGGTCAGCAGCGCGGCCACCTCATTGCCATTGAGCAGGCGATGGCCGCCAGTGGGTAGCGGGCAGGCCACGCCAACGCGGTCAGAATCAGGGTCGGTGGCGAGAATGAGGTCGGCGCCAATCTCATCGGCGAGCTTCAAGGCAAGGGCGAACGTGCTGGCGTTTTCCGGGTTAGGGGAAGCGACAGTGGGGAAACCTCCATCGTGCTCGCGCTGTTCTTCGACGACATGCGGATCGATGCCCACGCGGCGCAGTGCCGGCACCACCATGACATCACCGGTGCCATGGACGTTCGTGTAAACGACCTTGGGGGTGTGACGCGAGATTACCTCAGGATCGAGGACGACACCGGCGAGGCGAGCGAGATAGGCGTCTTCAGCGGAAGCAGGGACGGTGAGCACGCGGCTAATGTCGGTCTTAAGATAAGGAGCGACGTCGGCGGGGCCGAGCTTGCCAACTTCGGAGACAATCGCGGCGTCATGCGGAGGGAGTACCTGACCGCCGTCACCGAGGCAGCACTTGAAACCATTGTCGTGCGAAGGATTATGGCTCGCGGTGATGACCACGCCAGCGTGGGCGCCGAGATGGCGCACCGTGAAGCTCAGCTGCGGGGTCGACCGAGCACCAACGAAGAGATAGGCTTCGCCGCCGAGCTCGCTCCATGCACCGGCGATAAGTTCGGCGAAGTGGCGGGAGAAATGGCGGACGTCATGGGCGACGACGAGGCGTGCGCCGGCCTGGGTCGCGGAGACATGCCTCCAGAGGCCGATGACCGCGCGGAGGACGTTGATGTCGTTGAGGCAGGCCGAGCCGATGGCGGCACGGACTGGCAGGCCCTGCAGGTCGAGCTCGTTGGAGGCCGAGACCCGGCCGACGGTGCGACCACGCATGCCGCCCGTGCCGAAGGCGATACCTTTGTAGAAGCGGTCCTCAATCTCCGCCCAGGCCCCGCGGTCACAGAGATCCTTCAGGGAGTCGATAGCGGCGGCCGGCAGGGCACCAGAGCGGAGCCAATCCCCGGCGTTGGCGAGGCTGGACGAGGAAATCTGGCCTTTGCCCTGGGCGGCTTGAAGGAGCGAAAGGACGGCGGCGGAAGCGCTCATGAGTCCACCCATACTTACCCTCCCGGGGGCGGGGACAAGCCCGTAGGCGGGGGAGGCGGGGGTTGACACAAACCGTCCTTTGCCAAGGGTTGACCCCCCATGCCTGAAGACCGTTCCAACAAGCAGCCCCCGGCCGGCGACGACCGTAATCTTGTCGTCGTCGATGAGGATTTCGTGAATGCGGACACCGAGGACCGCCTCTGGCTCTTCTGGGAGCGCAACAAAGACGTCATCGTTAAGGGCATCGTCGGCATCGTCGTCGGTATCCTCGCCTTCCTCGCCTTCTTCTTCTGGAACGAAAGCCGCCGCGAAGCCCTAGGCGAAGAATTCACCGCCTGCCAGGACGAGGCCGCCCGCCGCGCCTTCGCTGGTCGCCACCCCGGCGAACCCCTCGCCGCCGTCGCCCTGACCGATGTCGCCGACGACCTCAAGAAGGCCGGTAAGTTCGCCGACGCCGCCAAGGCCTACGACGAAGCCAATCGCCTCACCGCTCTCGCTGGCAAGGCGCCCGCCATCGCCGCCCTCGGCACCCGTGCCCGTCTCTACTCCGCCCTGTGCCGCCTCGAAGCGGGCGAAGCCGGCGCTGATAAGGCGATTGCCGCCGTCGCCGACGATGTAAACTCCCCTGAGACCCTCCGCGGGTTCGCCATGCTGACCCTCGCCAATCTCGCCGTTGCCAAGGGAGATACCGCCGAGGCCACCAAGTGGCTCAACGCGATGGACAAGAAGTTGCGCGCCGGTCACGTCTGGAAGTCTGACAAGGAAGCCCTCGTGCAGTCTGAGCCTTCGCTCATCGCGCCCTCCGCTCCGGCCGCCAAGTAATCCGGCGAGCTAGGCAAAGAAAAGCCCCGGCCTATGCCGGGGCTTTTTCATACCCTGAGGCGTGGATTACTTCTCCAGAGGCTGCGTGAAGATCGCGCGATGGATCGGGGTCGGGTACGGTTCGCCCGGGCGAGCGACGGCCCAAAGGATGCGATTAAGCTCATCCTCCGGGGCGCGGTCGTATTCGGCGAAGTTCATCCTCTCGGAGCGCTCCCAGAAGGCGCTCTTCTTGGTGTTCTTCGCCTGTAGGTCTACCTTCGGCATCAGCGGGGAATAGGGCGTCATCACGGCCTCCTTGCTGAAGAGGCTAAACATCGGAGTCGCACCCGCGTCATACTGCGTGAGCGGAGGCAAACCGAGGATCAGCTCGATCGTGCGGATCATGCTCGCTTGGGTATAGAGCGTGCTGTCGACGACGCCGCGTTTGCACCAAGGGCTGATGACATAGCCAATCGTGCGATGCGCGTCAACGTGGTCGGGGCCGTTCTGGGTGTCGTCTTCGATAACGAAGATGGCCATCTCATTCCAAAACTTGCTGCGGCTGGCGGCCTCGATGAGGCGGCCTAGGCCGAGGTCGTTACTCCCCACGCAGGCTTCCGGGGTGAAAGCGCCGGGGGATGTGCCGCTCGTATGATCCTCGCCGAGCGACATGATCGTGAATCGAGGCAGCTCGCCGGTCTTCTCGGCCGCATGCAGGTCGTCGATCCAGTTTTGCACAAGTTCCATGTCACGAGCGCCCTTTAGGATACCCTTCCACCTACCACGATTCTCGGAAGGCACGCGCTGGGCTCCTTCGCCGTAGTTACGATAGCTCAGGCCATGGCGCTTGCAGAGGTCCCAGAGGTAGCCGTTGGCCGGCGTCTCCATCTCGTCGTTGCCGAAGAGCTTGCCGTGGCCGGAGTAAGACATGATCCAGGAGCGCTGGTTGAAGTCGGTGGCCATCGCGGCGTCGGTCCAGCTATGACCGTCGACGCTCACCTCGCTATTGCAGTAGAGGTTGTCGAGGAGAGCATATTCGCGGGCGAGCTGGTGATGATTCGGGGTGACCTTCTCGCCGTACATCGTGAGTTTCGGGTCGCCGTTGCCGATGGGCTTGCCGGAAGCGTCCTTCATGTCGCCGAGGACCTGATCGTAGGTACGGTTCTCCTTGATGATGTAGAGCACGTGCTTGATCGGGCAAGGTTCGCCAACCTTGGACGGGATGGCCGAATCGCTGGGGAGTGTGGCCGCGCGCAGTTGTGACGGATTGTAAGGGGAGTTCAGGCGGACCTGCCTCGTGTAGGCCACCATCTGCTTCGCGTCGGGCTTGGCGACGAATGAGATCGAGCCTTCGAACGTCTTGCCGGGATGGTCGAAGGTTAGGCCATTGTGCAACTTGTTCGGCTTGGGGCTCTGGGCCGGAAAACTCGCACGCGACGTCAATCCCTTGCCGTTGGCGACAAGCAGGAATTTATTGTCCGGCGTGACGGCGACCGCTGTCGGGTACCAGCCCGTCGGGATAAAGCCGTTGACGAGGGCAATCTTCTCGCCGCGATCCTGCGCATCTTCCATCAGGTCGCCGGAGATGTCGGCGACCATCACCGCGTTATTATCGGCATTGGCAACGAAGAGCGTCTTGCCGTCGGGCGAGATCGCGAGACCGCAGGGCGTGCTGCCTTCGGGCGACTGAGGGTAGAGCGAGGTCGCGATGACCTCACGAGCCCCTTCCCAGAGTCGGCGAGTCGGGCCGGCGGCTTCGCCGGCTTTCTCCAGCTTGCCCGTCTGGATGACGTGCACCGAATTATCGCCGGAGCACGCGACGAAAAGGCGTCCATCCGGGGCGAGCGCGATGTCATTGGGGCGGATACCGACGGCGATGTCGCGGACTCGCTGATGCTTGGCGATATCTACGACGCTCACGCTGCGGCTACCCCAATTCGATACGTAGAGATGCTTGCCGTCGCCCCCGACGGCAACCGAGTGAGGGTGCTGCCCGACCGCGACGGATTTCTCGAGCAGGAGGGTGTCCGGAGAGAGTTTCCAGAGCTCATGGCCGCCTTCATTGCAGACGTAGACGGCGCCCGACGGCGGATGCACGGCAATGCCGGCGAGGAAGACCGAATGGCCTTCGGGATTCGGCTTCACTTCGCGCACGTAGGTCGCCTTGCCGTCCTTATAGTCGAAGACGTGGATTACACCTGTGTCGCCGCCGCTCACATAGAAGCGGGAGCCGTCCGGGCTGAAAGCCAGGCCATTGAAAGATTCCTTCAGCGATAGGAATTGCGTGGTGCGCGGCTCGTCGAGCGTGACGACCGTCACTCCCTGCTTGTTATAACCTGCACTCACCGCCAGCACGGCTTTCTTGTCCGGCGCGATCACCATACGCAAAGCCATGTCGCCGCTGGGCACATGCGTTCCGGCCGGGGTCACGCCCCAGCCGTTGAAGAGCAGCGAGGCGCTCGGTGCGAGTCCCGGTCTCGTGCGTACCGCCGCGGCGTCGACGTCTTCACCCGGCAGGCGGACAGATGCACCTGACTGCGGGTCCGCCAGCAGGACGGAAGCGAAAGCCAGGAGGGACAATGGGGCGAAACGGAGGCTCATGTCGGGGGGTGACATGATTACCGCCTGACCGATGACAAATCGCAAGCGGGACCTCGCCCGCGGACCTCTATTCTCCTTGCCAATAAAGGTCGTTCGGCGTGTCTTTCATTGACCCGTTCGCATGGTGCCGACGAGTCGTCACCCATCCTTCCGGAGCCCGACACATGAACGAAGCAGCGCCCTTCCCGGAAGCCGCCGTCGTGGCGGAAAAGCTGACCAAGCGCTACGGCTCCCTGACCGCGGTGGAAGACCTCAGTTTCTCGGTAGCCCCCGGGGAGATTGTCGGATTCTTGGGACCGAACGGTGCCGGCAAGTCGACCACGATGCGCATCCTTTCCGGCACGATGTCCGGCACGTCGGGCCGCGCCTCAATCTGGGGCGTCTCCGTCGCGCTCGACCCCGCTGGAGCCAAGCGTCATCTGGCCTACATGCCGGAGAATAATCCTCTACCAGAAGACCTCCGCGTCGAGGAGTACCTTACGCTCCGCGCCCGACTCAAGGACGTCGATCCTTCGCGGGTCGGCGAACGCGTGCGCAAGGTCATGGATGACTGCGACCTCACCCGTCGGGCCTCCGGCCGGCTCATCGGCCAGCTCTCGAAAGGCTTCCGCCAGCGCGTCGGCATAGCGGACGCACTCCTCGCCGAACCGCGGGTCGTGATCCTCGACGAACCGACCATCGGGCTGGACCCTCACCAAATTCTCGGTATCCGCGAACTTATCCGTTCGTTGCGAGGTAAGATGGCCGTTCTGATCTCGAGCCACATCCTCCATGAAGTCGAGCAGGTGTGCGATAAGGTCGTCATCATCAACCGTGGCCGACTCGTTGCGCAGGGCCGTACGGAAGACCTGCGGCGCGAACTTCTCCCAGAGGCTAGTTTCACCGTCGTGACGCGGGCGGACGCAGCATCGCTGGCGGCCGCCTGCCTTTCAGCCGAACCAGCCGCGACCGTTACAGCCCTATCTTCAGGCGAAGGCTGGAATAGTTTCCGCATCCGCCTGCCCATAGGTTCGCCAGCGCGTGAGACCCTGGCCGCGACGCTCATCGCCGCAGGCCTCAGCCTGCGGGAGATCGCGGAAGATCGCTTTGGACTCGAGGATATCTTCCTCGCCGCAACTCGCCGCAACCCGGGAGAGGCCCGCCGCTCCTGATGCGCCACTTCCGCACACTGCTCGCGCACGAACTGCGTTCCGCCGTGCTCTCATGGAATACCTGGGCAGCCGCAGGCCTTTTCCTAGCGCTCATGGGAGGCATCCATTTCTTTGCGCTACTCGAAGCCAGCCGGACCTCGAGCGACCGCACGCCGGTCGAAGCCACGCTCTGGTTCTTCTGGCTGCCGCTCCTGTGCGTACTGCCCCTGCTCACCATGAGAACCTTCGCTGAAGAGCGGCGCTCTGGGACCTTGGCCGCACTTCTCACCACGCCGGCCAGTGCGACGGCGGTGGTCTGGGCGAAGTTCCTATCGACCTGGATTGTCTGGGTCATCTTCTGGCTGTTGTTCACGCTTTTCCCTTTCCTTTCCGTCCAAAGGCTCGGCACTCCGAGCGATACGCGGCTCGGCGACCCTTCGATTCTGTGGGGCGGCCTCTGCTTTATCGCCGTCAGCGGACTGCTGCACGTCTCCATCGGCATCCTGTGTAGCTGCGTCACGCGCTCGTCCGCACTCGCCGCCTTGCTCGCATTCATCAGCCTGCTCGCCATGACCGCCGCCGGAGGCGCGATGGAATCGCTGCCCATCGAAAGCTGGGAATGGCTCGGATGGCTACGCGAGCCGGCCGCCCACCTGCGAACGTTCGGCCACCTACAGGACTTCGCCGCGGGCATCTTGGATTCCCGTCCGATTGTGCTATACGGCACCGGCACCCTGCTCTGTCTGGGCTTGGCAGTATTGTCTGTGGAGGGGCAGGAGTGATATGGCTCCCATCCGTGATGACTTCGGCTCCGTCCGACCTGTCCGCCGGCTCAATCGCCTCTCACAGGCCCTCCTGGCCGTCGCGCTGGCGGTGGTCATCAACTTCCTGGCGTCGCTGCCGGAGTTCCGCCTGCGGCATGACATTACCTCCGACCGGCGGCATTCGCTCGCGCCCGAGTCAGCTGAGACCGTCCGGGCGGCTGGGCGGCGCAGCCCGATCGGCATCGGGCGCAACCAAGGCTGGGTGAAGGCCGTGATGATCACGAATGATTCCTCCGAGCCGGCTCAGATCGTGCGCTCGCGCCTACTCAAGCTGCTCGACTCCTATGTGGTGGAATCGGGCCGCGACGGGCCAGCTTGGTTTTCCATTGAGCTGGCTGGCGGCGGACGCAATGCCCCACTATTCTCTGAACTCGCCGCCCGTCACGGCGCGCCTGACGCCTCGATTGCGCTTATCCTGACCTGCGGCTCCCGGGCGAAGTACGTCAGCTATCGCGAACTCGTCACCCAGGAAGGCGGCTTCCGCGGAGAAGAGGCTGTCACCTCGGCACTCATTGAGGTCACCGAAGACAAGGCGGCCGTCTGCTACGTCACAACGGGGCACGGCGAACTCGGCATCGAGGACGCGCTGCCAGAACGCGGCATGTCCCTGCTCTCCCGCCAGCTGCGCAACCGCAACTTCGAAGTCCGTCAGCTCAACCTCGCCATCGTCGCCGAAGTACCGAGAGACGCCGCAATGGTGCTAATCGCGGGCCCGGCGACGCCCTTCTCCGCCTCGGAGAACGCCCGGCTGAAGAACTATCTCTACGAACGGAACGGTCGCGTCCTCGCGCTGCTCGACCCCGGACGCGACCATGGGCTTGAGCCGACGATGGCGGACTGGGGAATTTTTTCTCCTGACGCCGAACTACAGGAGCCCGACCCAGCCCGCCGCACGACGGATGGTGACATCGCGCTAATTCGCCTCGAGGAAAAGGAGCACCCGCTCACCAAAGTGCTCAAGGAACAGAACCTACCCCTCATCGCCTCGCGGATTCGTCCGGCTCGCTTTGACGAAGGTAGCGCCCCGGACAGCACCCTGGGAGTCTGGCAGCTCGTCTTCTCGTCCGACGCCGCTTGGGGTGAGACGGACCTCGTCCGACGCCCAGTGAAATTCGACCCAGACCGAGACCAAGCCGGCCCCGTCTGCCTGGCCGCGGCATCGGAACGCGCCACGGGCATACGCAAGGGAGTCGGCGGCGCGGGCGGTCGACTCGTCGTCATAGGCACCTCCGAAATCGCCGCCAACCTACGCCTAAACCGCGGAGGAAACCGTGCATTCGTCACGCAGTGCGCGGCTTGGCTTACCGACCGCGACCGTGCGGTCTCGCTCCCTGCCCGCACGGAAGGCGAATACCAGCTCAACGCCACGGCAGCGGATTTCTGGGCCTTGGCTCTCCGCTTCTCGCTGATTCCGCTCGCCATCCTCGCAGTCGGGCTTGCGGTTTCCGTGTGGCGTCGCAGAAGTTGACGTGCTCATGCGGATCTCCCGCACCACCGTCATCCTGCTAGTGGCTAACCTGATCGCCTTCGGTCTCGTCTGGAAGGCCACATCCGGTCACCAGCCGACCGCGTTCAACCAGGCGCAACTCTTTCCCTCCCTGCCTGCGAAGCTAATCCTAAGCGAAGGACCCGAACGTATTGTACTGGAAAAACGCAATTCCGTCTGGCGACTCGTCGAACCTTTCGACTGGACCGCGAACATATGGTCCGTGCAGCGGATACTCGACGAGCTCCGCTTCATCAGCGCCGAAGGTGGCTTCGATGCGGCCGAAGCCAAGGCCAACGGATCCGGCCTAAAGGATTACGGCCTAGAGCCGCCACGGTGGACTCTGAAGGTTACGTCGGAAGCAGGAGCGGTGGTTGAAGCGAAGATTGGCGTCCAGCCCTCCACCCGCCGCCACTTCCTCCTCACCGACGACGGCAAGCGTATCATCCCCCTGCCCGAAGCCATGGCAGCGGCCTTGGCCGCGAAACCGGAAAGTTACCGCCTCGACCGAATCTTTGACATTGCTGATTTCGAAGCCCGGGCAGTCGCCGTACGCCATCGCACCAAGGATGGCGAAGAAGTCACCGCTTTGACCTCCGAAGCCCGTCCGCGCGTCGGACGACGAGTGCAACTACCTGAATGGCGCTTCGAGACTCCATACGACGCGCTCGCCGATGCGGACGCAACCGCGCGCGCAGTCGCCGACCTCACGAACCTGCGAGCGAGTAAATTCGTCGTCCTCGCCGAAGATGTCACCGGCCTGACCGCACCGGTGCTTCGCCTATCGCTCGAAGGCAATTCGCGGAGACAGGTCCTCTTGGTCGGGAAAGCTGCCCCCGGACAACCCACGCTACTCTGCGCGAAACTCGAAGAAAATCCCTCCATCTTCCTCATTGAAGCCCGCCTCCTCGGTGATTGGTTCGCGGCGCGTGCAACCCTGGCAGCCTCTCGTCCGTCGGACTTCGATTCAGCGCTCGTGACAGGCTTCACAGTCGCCGCCGGCGGACGCACGATCACGCTGCACCGCCTAGAAGGAGCCGCCGCCGAGGCCCGCTGGGAAATTCCCGTGGCCCCCGGATCCACCGCCACCAAACGGCGTGAAGCCGACCCGAAAATTGTCGGCCGCTTCCTTGAAGCCGTCTCGCAGCTCCGCGCGATCCGTCACAAATCCGCCAGCGGCGGCAGCGTGCCGGCCGTAATGGCGCTCTCCAATCCAGGGACGACGTCAGTCCAAACCCTCGAGCTCGAATTTGGGACTGACCGAATGCTACTCACCTTTACGGACGATCCAGAAAAAGGAGTAGGCACGCGCGTCGTCCACGCTAAGGGCTCACCGCTGGCGGCCGTCTGCGATATCTCGCTGCTCGACGGCGGCCACCAAAACGTCGAGCCGCAGGCCTGGCGCAAACGCGTTGTGGCGGAACTCTCCCAAGGCGCCCGCGTGAGCGGCTTACGCCTCACCACCCGCGGCGACGGCAAGGTCCTCGGCGAAGCGCGCCTCGGACCCGACGGCAACTGGGCAGGCTCGGGCAGGCTCGACCCTGCGAACTCACGCCGCCTCGCCGCCGGCCTAGCCGAAGTGCGTGCCACGGAATTCCCAGCGCGCGACGTTGGATCAGGCGGCTGGAAATTTGAGATTCGTGTGACGGATCAGGCCGCCACGGGAGGGGCCGCCGCTAGCGAGACGTTCCGCACCTACCTCTGCTCTGCCCCTTTCAATACGCGTACGGTGTTGATGAAGGATGAGGCGGACGACGACGACTTCATCCTTGAGGCTGGCCTCGCCGAAATCCTGATCCCGTTGCTGGCCGAGACCGGCAGATGAAACCAAAGCTGGCCAGTTCCCCGTTCCGCAAGTTCCTGCGCGGGCTGACGAACACCTGCCTACTCTTGTTGCTTCCCGTCCAGCTGACGCTCTGCTGGATTGCCAACCTCGAGCGGCCGACGAAGTTGCCTGACTTCCTGACGGAGCGGCTCGCCTCGCAACTAGCCGACCATGGGCTTCGCATGAGGGCCCGGCATTTCTGGATGTTACCCGATCTCACGCTGGCCGCGGACGACCTAGAGCTCGGCGTCGACGGCATTACCGATGAGGTCTTCACCGCCTCCCGGATTGAACTGGCACTCAACCCCGCCCTGCTCATCGCCGGCCAGATTGAACCGACGCAGCTAAGGATATCCGGCGCCCGTCTCTGGTGCCCGGCCTCGGTCGCCCGTGGCGGAGTCAGACGTCTGCTGCTCTCCGAACTTACCGTCGACGTCACCAAGGAAGGGCGCTGGATCAACCTTCGCTCCGTCCAGGCCCGCGGCGGCAAGATTACTTGCCACCTCTCCGGAGAGGTGCCGGCCGGCCTTCTGCACGGCGAAAAAGAGCCGGCCGAAAAGCCCCCCCTTTCCCGCCGGCTGTCTGAAGCATTCGCCTCTATCGAGACGGCGGTCGATGTGGCCGAGCGTTCCGGCGGAGCCTCCGTTTCCCTCCGCTGCCAAGGCAGCAGCGACGGCAGCGCCGAACTCGCCGTGCTGGCCGTGCTGGGCAATGATTGGTCTGATGGCGGCCTGGGACTCATCCAGGCCCGCGGCCTCAACCTTCGCGGCAGCCTCAAGGTCACACGCGACGGACACCTCAATGACTGGCACCTCGACGGCGGCGCCCAACAGATCGCCTGGGACGCCATCTCAGCCGAGCGGCTCGACATCCATGCACACGGGCAAGGCCAACGTGAAGACATCGTCGCCGAACTCACGCTCGCACAGGCTAGGATTTACGGGGTAGCGCTGAGTAGGGCGACGCTTCAGGCCCAGCCCACCGCAGACAGAGGCAGTCGGATAGCCTTCCGTGTCCTTTCCTCCACATCGACGGCAGTCGGTTCAGCCATCATTGGCCGGAACGGTGAAATTCTGGCCAGACTCGACCATGCGAATATTTCCGGCGAAGAGATCGCCGCCCAGCCCCAGGCCGGCATCATACTACAGTCAGCAGGCGTCGACCTGCGCGGCGAAATCCTTCTGTGTGATGTCGTGGCGACATTCTCCACTAAAGGGGGAGTGAGCAAGACCACCGGCGAGATCGCGGTGTCGGGTTTCCGTGGCCTCGGGATTTCCGCGGAGGCCATCTCGCCGGACATGAGGCTGCCCTTGCGTACGCGTTTCGATTTCGACGCCTCCCGTGACGGAGCCCCCCTGCGACTGCGCGACCTCCGCCTCGCCTCGGTCACGGGCTCGGCCGACTGTGAACTAAAGGCGGGCGGCGCTTTCCTGCTCCATCTCAACGGCGTGATTGCGCCGCCGAGCCTCGACCGCGTACTCGGCGAGTGGTGGGTTAACCTATGGAAACTTTTCCACTTACGGGAGAACCCCTACGCGTTCATCGACGTGGAAAGCCATTGGGGTGCGATGACCAGCGTGACCAAAGGCCGAATCGTGTTGAACCGCTTCGACTTCATGGGCGCGCCTTTTCGCCATGTCGAAGTCTCCGTCGACGCCGACCCAAAGCATAGTGCCATCGGGCTGTATCATCTCAGCGGCGGCGATTCCGAGGCTGATGGCAGCGTCGATGGCTCCGCCAACTGGGATTGGACCAAGCCCGCCCGGCTAGCTGGACCGGTCGTGCACGTCGAAGGCAATCTCCAGCCCTGGATCGCAGCCCGATGCGCAGGCAAGGAGCTGGGCGAAGCGCTTCGCGGGCTCGTGCTGCCAGCCGATCGTCGCTTCAACCTGCTGATTTCGCCGACGGAAAAATCCCCCGACGTGAAGGCCTCGATCGAATGCGCAGGTACCTTCTCCGCATGGGGTATCTCCGGGAAATCGCTGCAGGCCAATACCGAGACAACGGACGGCGGCCTGCGCGTCACCGCCAAGCTCGGGCTGGCTGACGGCGAAGCCTCGCTCGTCCTTAACGGCGATCCATTACATCAGACCAAACTGTCCCTCGGTCTCAAAGGCTGCGACCCCACGCAGATCGGCCAACTGCTGAGCGGAGTGGGCACGCCCAAGTCTAAGGATGACCCTAAGCCTGCCGCCAAGACGGCCCCCTCCGGCAAGCTCGACCTGGATTTCTCTGGGCGCCTCGACCTTGAGCACCCCCGGCAGATTAAGGGCGTTGGCCATTATTCACTCATAGACCCGGAACTAAAGAAGGTCCGGGTCCTGGGTGGCATCTCCCATGTCCTGGAAGCAGTCGGCATAGGTGCCACGACCTACGAGCTTAACCAAGCCAGGGGTACCTTTGCCTGCCTGGATGGCCGGGCGTACTTCCCGGACCTGGCCATCACCGGCCCCCAGTCCCGCTTAGACCTTGCCGGGGAGATCGACCTTCAAGCCTCCACCTTAGACTTCGAAGGGGACTTCTCCCTACCCCGTAAAGCCGGCTTCAACCCATTGGATCTTCTCAACCTCAATCGTGCCCTCATCGGCTTAACAAAAATTAAGCTGAAAGGGCCTATTTCGAAGCCGGAAACCAGCGCAATTCCGACCCTTAAAGATATCATTAAACCCCAGAGGGACAGTAAGTTAGGTAAGATTCCAGACGGAATTCAGGAATGAGGGGTTGATTTACCCCCCTGACACCCTGTATCAGAGAGGGACACCCCCTCACGGAGGACATTACCTTGGACCTAATTAAGATTAAACAAGTCGTGGATTTAATGAAGAAGTCGGACCTTTCCGAGTTCGAGATCCAGGACCAGGACTTCAAGCTGCGCATCAAGCGCGACCTCCCCGGTCGTGCCCCGGTCGCGGCCCAGGCCGCCCCTGTGGCGGCCGCCCCCGCCCCCGTGGCTGCGGCGTCGGCCCCTGTGGCCGCTGCCCCTGCCCCGGCCGCCCCCGCCGCCGCGGACCCCAGCATCAAGCTGGTTACCTCCCCGATGGTCGGCACCTACTACTGCACCCCTTCCCCTGAGAACCCGCCCTTCGTCACCGTAGGCTCCCCGATCAAAGCCGACACCGTCGTCTGCATCATCGAAGCCATGAAGGTCATGAACGAGATCCAGGCGGAAATCTCCGGTACGGTGGTCGAGTGCCTGGTCGCCAACGGCACCTCGGTCGAATTCGGCCAGCCTCTCTTCCGCGTGAAGGTCAGCTGAGCGCGAACACCCGAGCATGAATAAGATCCTCATCGCCAATCGCGGCGAAATCGCCCTTCGCGTCATCCGCGCCTGTCGGGAACTAGGAATCAAGACCGTCGCGGTCTACTCCCAGGCCGACGAACAGTCGCTGCACGTGCAGCTCGCCGACGAAGCCGTCTGCATCGGTCCCGGCCCGAGCAAGGATTCGTACCTCCGCGAGGATCGCATCATCTCGGCCGCCGAGATAACCAACGTCGACGCCATCCACCCTGGCTACGGCTTCCTCTCCGAGCGCAAAGGCTTCGCCGAGAAGTGCGCCGCCGCCAACATCAAGTTTATCGGTCCCCGCCCTGAGACTATCGCCATGATGGGCGACAAGGCGATGGCCCGTCAGA
>CANCHK010000019.1 GCA_947377865.1 Opitutia bacterium
TTTAAGAGGGGTGGCACATAGTGGAGGCGATGATTCCTCCCATGAACCAACCCAAGATCGAAATCCTGCCCCTCAAAAAGGGCTTCCTCCGCGCCGCCGCTGATGCGACGCATGTCCTCGTCCGCCTCGTCGCCCCAGCCCAGCCCGCCGATGCCGCTGCGACTCCCCGCGCCCCCCTCGACCTCTCCCTGGTGATCGACCGCTCCGGTTCGATGAACGGCGAGCCCCTCGAAGCGGCACGCGAAAGCGCGGCTCGCATCGTCCGCGGCCTTCGTGCCGATGACCGCGTTGCCATCGTCGCTTTCGACAGCTCCATCGAAGTCGTCCAGCCACTAACCCAGGTCACCGACCGCGAAGCCATCGTCGCCCGCATCAAGTCCATCGACGCCCGCGGTTCGACGGATCTCTTTGGCGGCTGGGAAGAAGGCGTGAAGCAACTTGCGCCCTTTACCCGCAAGGATCGCATCGCCCGCGTCATCCTGCTCAGCGATGGCCAGGCCAACCAGGGTCTTGTCAACGAACTGGAGATCTTCGCTCGCGTCACCAAGGCCGCCGGCGCTGGTATCACGACCTCTACCGTAGGCCTCGGCCACGGCTTCAATGAATCGCTCATGACCGGCATGGCCACCGCCGGCGAAGGCGTCGCCAACTTCGGCCAGACGGCCGACGACCTCGACGAAGCCTTCGAAGAGCAGTTCGCGATCATCTCCAACTCGTTCCTCCGCCAGGTTAAGGTGAGCGTGCAGGGCGGCAGCGATGTCCAGGTCCGCCTGGTCGGTGAAATCCTCGAGAACGGCGCGACCCGTAGCCGCAAGCTCGGCACCCTGCCCTGGGATGCTTCGCTCGTCGCGGTGATCGAACTGAAGATTGGCGCGCTCGCCAAGGGCGATGCACTCGCGGCGGTCAACTTCGAGGCGATCACGAAGGAAGGCGAACCCGTCAAATTCGGCCCCGCGCTCATCACGCTCCCAGAAGTGGACCTCGCCGCCTTCTCCGTCCTGCCCGTCGACGCCGACGTCTCCGCCCTAATCGACGAGGCGATTGTCGCCGAGAAGATTGAAGTCATCGAAGCGCTCACGCGTAGCCATAAGTACGCCGAAGCAAAACTGGCTTTCGAAGACCTTCTGAAGCGCCCGAGCCTCTCGGACTGGGCCAAGCAGAAGATCGAATACCTCAAGCAGCTCCTCGACGAGGATGCGATTATGGCCGCCAAGGAAATGCGCTACGGCCGTACCCGCATGATGAGCCAGTCGAAGATGGCGGCGATGGCCTGCTACAGCATGCAGGTCGACGAAGACGTCGAGGCGAAGAAGGCCTCCTACCTTCGCCGCAAGCGCGCTGACGGCCAGGCCTCTAAGCCGAAGCCCCCGCAGGGCGGCACGACGGGCGGCCAGCCCCCGCAGGCCTAAGCGGGCCAAACGGCGGATTTCGCCCGGTGGAAGCAATTCCACCGGGCTTTTTGTTGCCCGGTCAAATCCTCGGGGCAAGATGGGCGTCCGTCCCTATGTCCCGCGTTCTCCGCTTTACCCTCTGGAGCGTCGGCATCCTTGCCGTCGTGCTTGGAGCCACCCTTTTCTGGGTCGAATCCCAACTCCGCCCCGAACCGCTGGGCGCACGCATCAAAGTCCTGCTCACCGACGCCAAGATCCAGGGCGGCATCGCCCGCGTCGAAGCCTCCCTGGATGGAAAATTCTCCGCTGAAGGTATCGACCTAATCTTACCCGACGGCACCAAGATTTCCGCCGCCGCCATCAAAGGCGAAGCGCAAATTATCTCGATCATCAAAGGTACCTACGCCCTCAGCAGCCTTGAAATTAAGACCCTCGATCTCGACTTGAGCGACCGCAAGCCGCCTGCGAAGACCACGACCGCCGCTTCCACGGCCGCAACCAAGACCACTTTGCCTCCCATCGTGCTCGGACCCTACGCCGTCTCTGGACGCGTGAAGCTCGCCGATGGCACGCTGCTTCGTTTCAGCGTCCGTGGCGACGAATTCGATACCCGAGGTAAAGCAGACTTTCGCGCTGGGATTGCTTGGCCGGGCTTCGCCGTGGGCAAGCAGATGACCGACCCGCGCGGTGAAATCACGTTGAAGGCGGAGTTCCGTCGTCCGCTCGGTGCCGACGGCATCGGCCTCGATGACCTCATCGCCGACATGGGTAGCCTGCGCCTCGAACTCACGGCCAAGGATGCCAGCCCGATCGCCGCCGGCTCCGTCGGCTTCGTCCTGGATGCGACCAGCACCCCCGGCAAGCCGGGCGTAAACTTCACCGGCACGCTCAGCGATTCGGCTAATCGCGCTGCAGTGAGACTCTCTGGCAACCACCTCGCCGGACGGACGACCGCCAACGCTCAGCTCGACGTCGACCCGACCCGCTTCGGTATCCTCAGCCAGCAGCTGCCCGATGTCCACCTGTCGGGCAACGCCAACGGCGAACTCGAAGGCTCACGCTGGCAGGCCAGCGCCGATCTCAAGGCGCTCTGGTCGGACCTGAGCAAGTTTTCAAAATCACTGGCAAAGAATAGTCGCTCGGAATGGAAACTTGCAGCCAGTGCACAGAGCACCGCCGTCGGCTTCGCCGTCAACAGCCTCGCCGTCACGGGGAACGGCGTGACGATTGCAATTCCGCAGACGCTGACCTGGAAGGGAGGCCTGCTTCCCGAGAACGCCAACGACGCGACGGTGACCATCGCCGCCAACGACGCCGACATGGTGGCCCTAAACCCCTTCCTCGCCGCCGCTGATATCATCGCGACGGCAGGCCGCTGGACGGGCGAAGCCTCGGTCTCCTTCAAGGATGGTAAGCCCGCCGTCACCAGCATCCGCACACACAGCCTGCGCGGCGTCACGCTCGAGCGTGGCGGCAAGCTGCTCATGCGCGAGATCGACGCCGAGCTCCCGATCAAGTCTGAGGATGGCGCCATCTCCCTCGCTCCGTTCAGCCTTGGCTGCGCCGCCGGCAACATCGCCACGGGCTCGCTCACGCTGCGCCCCGGCGCCGATGGCGCATGGTCCGCCGTCGCCAACGTCAATGTAGGCATCGTCGAACTCGCCTCTCAGCCCAACTGGGAAGACCTACCGGTCGACAAGCTTAAGGGCATCCGTGTCAGCGCTCAGGCTGCCGTCAATCGCGCGGCCGGCAAGGCTCCGGGCGTCGACTCCGCCGAAGCCCGTATCTTTCGCCAAGGCCTGAACCTACTTTCGCTCAAACTCCGCCAGCCTCTCGCCCTCGACGGAACCAAACCCACCGGCGTCCTCGTCGAAGCCTCGGCGCGCGACCTACCGCTCGAATCCCTCTCCGCAGTCGTTCCTGGCCTCAAACTCACCGGCGACCTCAAGCGCGCCGATGTCGTCGCTGGCTTCAGCCGCGAGGGGCTCTTCGTCCGCACCGAGGGCGCGCCGCTTTCCTTCTCACACACCAGCGTCAGCTGGACCGGCAAACTGTGGGTCAAGGACTGCGATTTGACCGCCAGTCTGGACCTGCTAGTCGGCGAGAAATCCACGACCATCGGCTTCAACCAAGCCGAACTAAAGAATCGCAACCGCATCCTGGCATCGGGCGACATCAAGGTGGGGCTTGGCGACACTGGAACGACACTGAAGCTTGAAGGCGATCTCGGCGCTCTGGCCGAACAGCCTTTTGCAGGGCCTCTGAGTGTCGTCACGGGTGGTCAGTATCGCGCGAGCGCAGACCGAGCCCAGGGAGGCGAAATCAATGTCGCGCTCCAAATCAGCGAAGTCGGACTACGCCAGAGCGAGGGCCGCATCAAGACCGCCGCCGTGAGCGGTCGATACGCCCCCACTGCCACTGGGCTCAACGCGGAAGGTTCTTTCAAACTACAAGCCTCCGAACTGAGCGGCGGAAAATTCACCCTCACGCAGAAAACGTCCGGCTCTAAGACAGACTGGCAGGCCGTGATCACCATCGACAACGTCGACGTCGACGACTTCCTCTCACTACTCCCCAAGGGCGAAGAGGATGCTCCTAGCGTCTCCGCTTCGACCAAGCCCGATCGTGTCCCGTTCTGGACGAACCAGAGCGGCACACTGCAGCTGACGATTGGCACCGCGAAGGCCTACGGCATCCGCGCTGAGAAAGTCATCTTCCGCGCTGAAGCGGAAGAGAAGGCCATCCGGCTAACTCAGCTCAGCGGACAGCTTGCCGAAGGCACGCTCAGCGGCCGCGGGCAACTCGCCTTCCAGCCCACAATTAGCAACGGTCCCTACTCGCTGTCGGCTACGCTCGCGCTGAACCAGTTCGAGTTCGGCAGCGTTGCGCAGGCCTTCCCCTCGGTGAAGGAATTCTTACAAGGCAAGGCCGACGCCACGGTATCACTCACAAGTGTCTGCGGGACGCCGGGAGAAATCCTCGGGAAACTTCAGGTCGACGCGCAGCTCACCTCCAAGGGTGGCCGCATCCGTGCCTTCGGGGACACGAGCAGCGCCATGTCGCTGTCCGCCAATAAAGCGGGCGACATCGGGGAGACGCTAGGCGGGCTCGCGCTCATTGCGGGCGCGCTCACAAAGAACCAGCAGCAGGGCGAAAAAATCGCCAAGATCGGCGCCGCGATGAGCGCCGCCGCCAAACTCCAGAAAGCCGTCGCAGACTTCCAATACACCGCCGCCACAATTAAAGCGACTCGCCTCGCCTCCGGTACGATCAAACTCGAACAGGCTGACATTCGTAACGATGTCCTGCACCTCGCGGCCAAGGGTGGTATCAGCGTCGACCCAAAAGTCGGCTTCACCGACTGGCCAATGGCCTTCAGCACGCAGATGCGAGGCAAGGGTGAGTTTGCCCAGCACTTCCAGGCACTCGGCTTCGGCTCCAGCGCTTCGCCTACAGACGGATTCACTGACGGTCCCGGCATCAACGTCACCGGCTCGCTCAATCAGGTGAAGACCGACCTCGTCGAGAAACTTCAGCAGGCAGTGGACAATGTCCGGGCCAACTCAAACGCCGCCGCCAATCCGCCCCAGACCACGCCCAGCACGCAGGTCGCGCCAGCCCCCACGACAAAGAAGCGGAATCCGCTGGGCGACTTGCTCAAGGAACTTGGTCGCTGATGACAGCGACGAAAGCATGGACGGTGGGATGCGTCGTGCTAGCAAGTCTCGTCATTCTGGCACTTTCATTAGGTGCGCAGGGCTGGGGCTGGGGCGACGGTGGGTCGCTCCTATTATTGCGTACTCCGCGCGTGCTAGCGGCCCTCGCCGCCGGCCTCGCACTCGGCATTGGTGGCGCGGCGCAACAAGGCGTCTTTCGCAATCCGCTGGCTGACCCCGGATTGACCGGCGTCTTCGGCGGAGCACTCTTCGGTATCGCCGTACTACTCGGACTTTTCCCAGACGCCGCTTGGCATCGAGCCTGGTTCATTCCGGCCGCAGCGTTCGGCGGCGCACTCGGCACGTCCACCCTCCTTGCACTGTTTGGAAGCGGAGGCTCGCCGTCCCGCCTCCTGCTCACCGGACTAGGACTCAACGCCTTCACCGCAGCAGGGACGCTCGTGATCGCCTCGCGCAGCGGCGAATCCCGCGAGCTACTGACGAACGGAGCCTACGGCGACTGGCTGGGCATGGCCACGTTCGAACTGACCTGGCTACCCGCACTACTCTGCCTCAGCGCGGCGCTCCTGCTCCTTCCTCTCGCACGATCGCTCGACCTTATGTCCTTCGGCGAAGACGCCGCCCGCGGCTTCGGTTGCGACGTTGTGGGTTCACGTCGTAAAGCGGTGCTGCTGACCGCGATGGCCGCCGCCGCCGCCACCTGCCTCGTCGGCCAGGTGGCCTTCATCGGGTTGCTTGCACCGCATCTAGCCAGGACGCTGGCAGGGCCGCGCCACGCGAAGGTCCTACCCCTGTCGGCCCTGCTCGGTGCAATCCTGCTGCTGGGCGCAGACACCATCGGTCGGGGCCTCTGGCCGCAGGCGCCACTTTCCGCTGCCGCGGTGACCGCCGTCATCGGCGCGCCTCTTTTCATCTGGATAGCGAGGGGGCGCCATGAGTGACGCCTTGATCAATGCGCTCGGTCTCGGCATCGAACTCGCCGGACGCCGCATCATCGACGGCGTATCGCTCTCCGCCGATCGCGGGCAGACCATTGCGGTCGTGGGCCCCAACGGCGCTGGCAAGACAACGCTACTGCGTGCCTTGGCCGGGCTGCTACCCTCCGAAGGAGAGCTGGAAGTCGCTGGCTATGACCCGAGAGTCATCGACGCCAAGACCTGCGCCCAGACCCGTGCCTACTGTGCGCAGAAACCGGTCAGTGCTTGGAATTACCGGGTAAGCGACCTCGGCAACATCGTCGGCGAACCTGCCGGATTCGCTGATTGGCTGGAAAAGCTTCACCTTGGTGAGTTTGCCGACAGGCGACTCTCTGAGCTATCCGGCGGAGAACAAAAGGGGGCGCATCTTGCGATGACCTTCGCTGCGCTAGCGGAACCTTTCGACGGGGCTATGCTGCTGGACGAGCCTGCCGCTGCGCTTGATCTCGGCCGACAAGAAGCAGTCCGTCAGGCTATCCGATTCTTCGCCCAAGCCGGCGCCGCCTGCGTGATCGCGACGCATGACCTCTCATTCGCGAAGCAATGCGACACTGTCATCGTGCTATCGGAAGGGCGCCTAATCGCCGCCGGCGAACCGACGTCCACCCTGACTCCGGAAATCATTTCCGAGGTCTGGGGCGCGGCGGCTTCACCTTCACGCTAACCGCGGCCCGGATTAGCCGACCGTTACGCGCCGCGGAGAAAAGATACTGCTGAGCTAGGCCGGCGGCCTCTCCGAAGTGGGCCTTCCCGAATTGCTCCAGCTGGGCGGGCTTCCATCCGCGCAGGCCATAGGCATCGGCAAGTGCCTGAACCACCCACGTATCTACCGGAAAGCTTTCTAGGCGCCCGAAACCGAACAGCGCCACGCAAGCGGCAACCTTCGGTCCAACGCCCGGCAGCGACTGTAATTCCGCCAAGAGAGCCGGCGTTTCCAATTCGGCGAATTCTTCGGCCCAACGCGGCCGTACGAGCAGCTTCTTGGCGGTGCCCCGCAGATAGGCCGCGCGATAGCCCAACGAGCATGACCGTAACACCGATTCTTCGGCGCGGGCGATGGCTTCCCAGGAAGGCAGCGCATGGAAGTCGCCGCCCAATGACTCACCGAGTTTCGCAGCCAAGGCCGCTACCATGACGCGAATCTGCAAGATGCGCTTATTGGAACTGCAAAGAAAACCAATCAGCGCCTCGTGCGGATCCTGACGCAGGATACGAAGTCCAAGGTAAGCCGCACGGGCGGATCGGAGCACGTCATCGGAGCGCCACGGCAGCGCCTCCGAAAGACTTGCCTGAGCACCGTCCGCATCGAGATATCCCCGCAAGGCGGCTTCGGTGTGCGTCGCGCCTTTCTGCCCGCGCCACTCCAAGCCCTGCGGACCAGAACGAACAGCGGCCAGCGTGCGGCCGAAGACGCCAACCCAGCTGCCGTCGGCCGCAAGTGCCCAGCGGAAAGACTGCCCTCCGTCCATCTGTTCGGCGAGTGTTGCGGCCGGAACATCCTCGACGAGCCGCAACGGCCGCCAAGATGTCCACTCCGCCGAGGCCATCGGACTCAGCGATGCGCGAGGTCCGAAGGCGTCCCCCAGAGGAAGCTATGCTTCGAAGCGAGAAACTTGCCTTTCGCGTCGACCAACGAGACGCGCCAGGCGATCGGGCGCCACCTGACGTCTCCGGACTGCTTGCCGGTGAGTCCGATCACGTACTCGCCGAACGGGAAACCCGGCTTCAGGTTGACCGCGAAATCATAGCGCTCCGGCGGCGTGTTTTCCTTGCGAACCACTTCGAGGACCAGGCGACCGTCGGCCGGAGGCACGACGTCGAGCTTCACGAAAAAATAATAGCCCGGACGGGAATCTTCTTCCGTCCGGAAGACCACGTCGGAGCCATGATGCTCCTTGGCGTAGAAAGCCTCCGAGGCGCGGGCCACTTCGGCTTCGCTCCGGCGTCGTTCGTTGACGTAGGCTATGCCGGGCACCTCATCCGAGGACGCCACGGGGGTGTCGCAACCCGAGAGGAGCAGCGCAGCGAGCGCGGCCCACGCAGAGGCCTGGCTCACCGCTCGCCTCACTTCTTGGCCTTCTTCTTGCTCGCGGCGGCGCGGGCGACCTTGACGCGATCCTTCTTGCGCTCGAGGTAGGCGCGGCGACGGCGACGCTTGATGACTTTATTGCTCTGTTGGCCCATAGTGAATGCATCCTCCCGCAACCCCTTGGATGGTCAAGGAGAAGGTTTACGGACCTTCCCCGGTGGGCCGGGGCGAGGAAAGAGTCCTTTCTGGCTGCCTGGGTAGGGATCGAACCTACGACCAAGTGATTAACAGTCACCTGCTCTACCGCTGAGCTACCAGGCAGTGCGAAAGGAGTCCAATCAAGGCAAGGTCAGGGCATCTCTGTCAAACAAATCCTCCGCCCGAAGTCGGAGGATCTTATCCCTAAAAAGACTCCGCAATCATACCAAAAGTGATGATTGGCGGGGGTGTGAGACGACATTCGACCCAAGGCCCCCTAATCTCTGGACTCCCTTGTGGGGCCTGTCTTCCTTGTACTCATTCCTATGCGCTGGTCCCGACTTCCTGAAACTCCCAACGCCCCCGGCTTCGGTGGAGCCTTCGTGGGCACCTCCGGCGACCTGCTGCTCTGCGGCGGCGGCTCAAATTTCCCAGATAAGCCCGCCTGGGAAGGCGGCGTCAAAGCCTGGCACGATGAAGTCTTCTCGCTCAGCAGCACCCGCTCCAAGAAGTGGGCGAGCCTCGGCAAGCTTCCCCGTCCTTGCGGCTACGGCGTCAGCGTCTCGATTCGCCAAGGACTCCTGATGATTGGCGGCGCGGACTCCCATCGCCACTACGCAGACTGCTACACACTCTCCGTCGAGGAAGGCGAACTCAAGGTCCGCCCCTTCCCTTTCCTGCCTCGTCCGCTCGCCTACGCGACCGGCGCGCTCGTCGGCAGCAAGGTCATCGTCGCGGGCGGCACCGAACGCCCGGATGCCACCGCGGCCTCCTCCAGCGCCTTCGCCATCGACCTCGCCAATCTCAACGCCGGCTGGAAGGAACTTCCCCTCTGCGCCGGATCCGGCCGCATGCTCGCCCAATCCGCCGGCACGAAGGACACGTTCTTCCTCTTTGGCGGCGTCGCGCTCAGCCAGGGTACCAAGGGCGTCGAACGCGAATTCCTCTCCGATTGCCACGCCTTCACTCTCGGCAAGGAATGGCGACGCCTCTCCGCGATGCCCCGCGCTATCGCCGGCGCACCTTCGCCCTGCCCGGTCTTCGACAACGAAATCCTCGTGCTCGGCGGCGACGACGGCACGCTGGCCGGCAAGGTCGAAGCCTCCAAGCACCCTGGCTACGCCAAGTCGGTACTCTCTTACGACAAATCGACGGACACCTGGAAAGAAGCCGAGGAAGGCTCGGCCAACGTCCTCTCGACCGCTTGTACAAAGTGGTCCGGCGGCTACGCCCTGACCAACGGCGAACTCCGTCCGTTCGTCCGCTCCGCCGAAGGCTGGCTGCTCCGCCCGGAATAGTCGTTGGGGCTGGCAAGTCGCCGTAAACGGAATACAAAAGCGCCATCCCTGGCGCATGCTCCGCCTCACCCCATTGCTCGGCCTCTTTGCAGCGGCACTCGCCTTCGCTCAAGGAGAGCCGTTGCCGGATTTACCCGATCCGCTCGGCCGCGCCGGCATGATGGCGGCGGTCCTACGCGAAGCCGACGGCAGCGAAGTCATCGTAGCCACGGGTGGCACGAATTTCCCGGACAAGATGCCCTGGCAAGGCGGTCAGCGTAAATATCATAAGGACATCCTCAAGCTCGCGCGTAAGGACGGTGCCTGGGGATGGAGTAAAATTGGCGAGCTCCCCGAAGGGCTCGTGGGCGCGGCCTTCTGTCCGACACCTAGGCGCGACGGACTCGTCATCGCCGGCGGAGCCTCCGCCGAAGGCCATCGGGCTGATGTCTGGGTCGTCGGCCTTGATGGTAAAGTCACGCGCTTCGCGGAAAGCATGGCCCGCCCGCGCGCCTACGCCGGCTTCACCGCCACCAACGGACACCTGATCGTCATCGGTGGCATCGCCCGCCCTGATGACACCGCCGCGATTGCCACGCTGACTTCGCTCGACCTCGACGATCCCGATAAGCCTTGGCGCACGACCGATGCCGACCCGAGCTACGGCCGCATCATCCCGCTCGTCGGGGCAGGGCCTCGCAAATTGGTCTGGGGCGGTGGCTGCTCGCTATCGGAGAAAGACGGCAAACCCTTCCGCAGCTACCACGAGAACCTCGCCTACCAATCGACTGACAGCGAAGGCGACCGCTTCCACGGTCTGCCGAACAAACTTGCTGGTGCCGCTGGCCCCGGCGTCCTCACGCAGACCCATGTGCTCTTCGTCGGCGGCGATGACGGCACCCAATACGGTCATCCGAACGAGACACACACCGGCCTGGCACGCAGGATTCTCGCGCTGGACCTGGAGACGTTCGAGGTGACCGATATCGGCGAGTGGCCTCACCCCGTGGCCGTAGCACCGCTGCTCCGGCTCGGAGACGACCTGGTCACCGTCAGCGGCGAAATACGCCCCGGCGTTCGTACGCCTAAACTTACCCGCTGGCCGATTCCGGCTAAATATCGATGAACGAAACTCCCTCCGCTTCCCGCACAGCCTGGCTGGTCGTCATGCTGCTCATCCCAGTGGCATTGCTCAACTACCTCGACCGACAGATGCTCGCGACGATGAAGTCGTCCATGATCGGCGACATCCCGGACATCCAGACCAAGGCGCAGTGGGGCCTGATCCTTGGTTCATTCAAGTGGGTCTACGCGATTTTCAGCCCGATCGGTGGCTACCTCGCCGACCGAATCAGCCGACGCCATGTCATCTGCTTCAGTCTTTTCACCTGGTCCGCGATCACGTGGGCCACGGGCCAAGTCCATAGCTACGACCAGCTCCTCTGGACCCGCGCCATCATGGGCGTCAGCGAAGCCTTCTATATCCCTGCCGCATTGGCGCTGATCGCCGACTATCACCTCGGCCCTACCCGCTCACGTGCGGTCGGACTCCACCAGATGGGCATTTATGCGGGCGTGATCATCGGCGGGTTCGCTGGTTACGCGGCAGACAATCCCGACCTCGGCTGGCGCGGCGCTTTCGCGTGGTGCGGACTGCTGGGTATCGCCTACTCGCTCCCGCTCTTCCTGTTCCTTCGAAATCGACCGGCCTCGAACGATGACAAGCCTAAGCAGGCAGCCGGATCGGCAGCCCGCACCCTACTGGGAAACACGAATTTTCTGCTCTTGATCCTGTACTTCACCTTGCCGGCGATGGCGGCATGGATTGTGCGCGACTGGATGCCCGACATTCTCCGCGAACGATTCGACCTCGGACAGGGCAAGGCTGGCATCTCCGCCGTGCTCTACTGGCAGCTCGCCGCCATCGTCGGCGCGGTGCTCGGAGGGTGGCTGGCGGACCGCTGGATGCGCACGAATATCCGCGGACGTATCTTCGTGAGCGCGATCGGCACCTTCCTGCTTCTTCCGGCCCTCTTCGGCGTCGGCAACGCGACCACCCTCGTCGTCGCCATCCTCTTCCTCATCGTCTTCGGGCTCGGCTGGGGCTTCTTCGACTGCAACAGCATGCCGATCCTCTGTCAATTAGTCGGACCAGAACATCGCGCCACCGGCTATGGCTTGATGAATTTCGTGAGCATCAGCTGCGGCGGCTTCGCCGACTGGATCTTCGGCGCTCTGCGTGATCGGCACTTGCCCCTGAACGCTATCTTCGGCGTCTTCGCGGGCATCGCTCTGCTTTCCATTTTCATCGCCCTCCGTATCAGACCAAGCGATAATTCCACCTCCTAACCTCATGCCCTCCTTCAAGTTCTCCGGCCTCTGCACGGCCACCCACACGCCCTTCCACGCCGATGGTTCGCTTAACCTCGCTGTCGTCGAAAAGCAGGCGGCCTTCCTCCGCAGCCACGGCATCACCTCCGTCTTCATTGGGGGCACCACGGGCGAAAGTAGTTCGCTGACTGCCGCCGAACGTGCGGCCCTCAATGACCGATGGGCCGTCGTTGGCCCGGCGACCGGCATCGATGTCATCGTGCATGTCGGCACGAACTGCCTGACCGAAGCCGCGCAGCTTGCCGCGCACGCAGAAAAGAATGGGGCCAAGGCGGTGTCGATGATCGCTCCTTCCTACTTCAAGCCGCGCACGATGGCCGACCTCGTGGCCAGCTGCGCGATGGTGGCAAAAGCCGCCCCGAATACGCCGTTCTATTATTACGACATCCCAGGCATGACCGGCATCGGCGGCTTCCCGGTCGACGAATTCGTAAAGGCGGCCTCGCCGATCATCCCGAACCTCGCCGGCGTGAAGTATTCCAACCCGGATCTCGAAGCGATGCGACGCGCGCAGGCGCTCGAAGGTGGCCGGTTCGACATTCCGTTCGGGGTCGATGAACGTTTCCTTGCCGCGCTCCGCGCTGGCGCCACGGCCGGAGTCGGCAGTACCTACAATTTCAATCCTGGTCCCCTCCAGCGCGCCATCGCTGCCCACGCTAAAGGTGACGACGCCCAAGCCGAAGCCGAACAGGCCAAGGTCCAGCCGGTCGTCGATATTCTCGCCAAACGAGGCTACATGGGGGCAGCCAAGGCCTTGATGGGGTATCTAGGCGTACCGCTCGGCCCCGCCCGCCTCCCCAACGGCAACCCCGACGCCGCTGAAACCAAGAAGATGATTGGCGAACTCGAAGCGATAGGTTTCTTCAGCTGGAATTTCTGAACATGCGCCTCATGGTGATGCTCGGTCTGCTCTGCGCCCAACTACACGCAGCAGACGGTGCGGACGTCGTCGTCTTCGAAGCGAAGCAGAACCTATCGCACCCCTCCGTGCGCATCCCTTCCCTGCTACGCACGCAAAAGGGAACGCTGCTCGCCGTCGCCGAAGGGCGCGATAAGCCCACCGACCAGGCCGGCAACGACCTGGTGATCTCCTTCTCGAAAGACGAGGGCGTTACCTGGTCCAAGCCTAAGGTCGCCTACGAACAAGGGAATGACAGCTGCAACAACCCGTGCCTCGTCCAGGAATCAAAGTCCGGCCGCATCTT
This sequence comes from Opitutia bacterium, assembly GCA_947377865.1. Classification (GTDB taxonomy): domain Bacteria; phylum Verrucomicrobiota; class Verrucomicrobiia; order Opitutales; family UBA953; genus UBA953. The sequence continues at coordinate 13,146 of CANCHK010000019.1, forward strand.
TCTCTTCTATCAGACTTTCCCAGCCGGCGGAAAAGAGTTTGGCGGACTGCCAGCCGGCCCTGCGGACCCGAAGGGCAATCGCTCCTGCTTCATCACCTCCGATGATGATGGTGCGACGTGGAGCAAGCCGACCGACGTCTCCGCGCACCTAAAGCCCAACGATGCCATCACCACATGCTCCGGCCCCGGTATCGGAATACAACTCAAGTCCGGCCCGAAGTCCGGCCGCTTGATCATCCCCTTCAACTCCCAAGACGCTAAGAAGAACTTCTTCAACTGGGTCGCCACCAGCGACGACGCCGGTGTCAGCTGGAAGCGCGGCGAGAAAGTCCCGCAGACCGACCTGCTTCAGCTGAATGAAGTCCAAGTGTCGGAAACTTCAGAAGGCGGAATCTACCTCAACTCCCGCCGGTGGAAAGGTGCCGGCTTCCGAAAGGTCTCTTGGTCAAAAGATGGCGGAGAGACCTGGACGAAAGCCCAAGATGACAACAACCTTCCCGACCCCACCTGCCAAGGAAGCCTGTTGCGCCTGGATGACCACACCATCGCCTTACTCAACCCAGCCGGACCCAAGCGAGCCAACGGCACGCTACGCCTCACACACGACGATGGCCGCACCTGGGCGAGCTCCCGCCTGACCTTCCCCGGACCTTTCGCTTATAGCAGCATGGCCCTCCTCAAAGACGGGCGCATCGGCGTGCTGTATGAGCCTGCCAGCAATACCCTCATCAAGTTCCGCGTCATCGATCCGACGGTCAAGTGAAGTGACCTTAAAAAGTGCGGGCTCGGATCGATAACCGATGCTTATGGCAGACGGGGTTACGCGGCTATTTCCAGACAAGCTTAGCACAAGCCAACGCCGGCTTGAACCAATGCCGTTTCTGGCTGTCCATAGGACAACCCCATGCGAAACATTATCGCCCTGCTCCTCCTGCCTTTGGCCGCCCTGGCCGACGGCACCAAATACTCCGTCAGCTATCCGGCCTCGGACAAGCCCGGCGAACTCATCTTCCCGTCGACCTATAATCTCTGGCTTCCCGAAGGGGTGAAGACCGTCCGCGGCATCATCGTGCACCAGCACGGTTGCGGCACGGGCTCCAACGCCAAGGCCGTGACCGTCGCCGACGACCTGCATTGGCAGGCCCTCGCGCGCAAATGGAACTGCGCCCTGCTTGGTCCCGTCATCGGCGAACCCGAGAAGGCCAACTGCCGCATGTGGTGCGACCCACGCAACGGCTCGGACAAGACCTACCTGCAGGCCCTCGCCGCCCTCGCCAAGCAAACCGGCCACCCCGAGATCGCCACGGCTCCGTGGTGTCTCTGGGGCCACAGCGGCGGCGGCTTCTGGTCGAGCATCATGCAGGCGAAATACCCCGAGCGCATCGTCGCCATCTGGTTCCGCTCCGGTACGGCCTACTCCTATTGGCAGCAGCCCGAAGACAAGACGAAGGAGCGCCAGATTCCCGAAGTCGTCCTACCGCCCGAAGCCTACGAGATCCCGATGATGTCCAATCCCGGCATGAAGGAGAATGGTGACAAACGTTTCAACACCGCCTGGACCGGCAACCTCGCGATGTTCAAGGCCTACCGTGCCAAGGGCGCGCCGATCGGCTTCGCACCAGACCCGCTCACCTCGCACCAGACTGGCGATCAGCGCTACGCTTCCATCGCGTTCTTTGACGCGTGCCTTGAACTCCGTCTGCCTGAATCCGGCAACCAGCTCCGCAAGATCGACCAATCCAAAGGCTGGCTGTCCCCTCTACTCGGCAACGAAGCCAAGCCCGCGGGCGAATACTCGGGCGACAAGGCCGAATCCTGCTGGCTGCCCAACGCCACCTTCGCCAAGGCTTGGACAGAATACGTGAAGACCGGCTCAACGACCGACACCACGCCTCCGCCCGCGCCCTTCAACGTCGCGTCCAAAGCCATCGCCGATGGCGTCGAGCTCACTTGGGACGCGTACGCCGACTTCGAAAGCGGCCTCCGCCAGTTCCTCATCAAGAAAGACGGCCAGATCGTCGGCCGCGTGCCGGAGAAGCTCGCTAATCCTTACGGCAAGCCGCTCTTCCAGGGCATGAGCTACGGCGACACCCCGGAACTGCCGCTCGCCCGGATGCGCTTCGTCGACAAGGGCGCCAAAGCTGGGGCGAAGTACGAGGTCATCGCGGTGAACTCCGCCGGCCTCGAGTCGAGGTAAGCCCCGCCACATCGGACAACAAAAAGGGCCGCCCATCGGGCGGCCCTTCGTTTTACCTAAGACCCGGGATTATTCGCCCCAAGTGCAGGTGTTACCGGCGTAGATTGCGCGGCTGCCAAGTTCCTGCTCGATGCGGAGGAGCTGGTTGTACTTGGCGACGCGGTCGGAGCGGCAGAGGGAGCCGGTCTTGATCTGGCCGGCGTTGAGACCGACGGCGATGTCCGCGATGGTGGCGTCTTCCGTCTCACCGGAGCGGTGCGAGATGATGGCGGAGTAGCCGGCGCGCTGGGCCATGGAGACGGCGTCGAAGGTTTCGGTCAGGGAGCCGATCTGGTTCACCTTCACGAGGATCGAGTTGGCAGTCTTTGTCTTGATACCGCGGGAGAGGAACTCGGTGTTGGTGACGAAGAGGTCGTCTCCGACGAGCTGGGTGTTGGCACCCATGGCGTCGGTGGCCTTCTTCCAGCCGGTCCAGTCAGCCTCGGAGAAGCCGTCTTCGATCGAGACGATCGGGTAGCGCTTCTGCAGATCCTGGTAAAACTTGATCATCTGATCGGAGTTGCGCTGGGACTTGTCGGACTTGTGGAAGGTGTACTTGCCGGTCTTCTCGTCGAAGAACTCGGAAGCGGCGACGTCGAGGGCGAGGAAGACTTCCTTGCCGAGCTTGTAACCCGAGGCCTTGACGGCCGCGGCGATAGCTTCGAGGGCGGCTTCGTTGGAAGCGACCTTCGGGGCGAAACCGCCTTCGTCACCGACGGAGGTGGAGAGACCCTGGGCCTTCAGCACCTTCTTGAGGGCGTGGAAGATTTCGGTGCCCATGCGGAGGGCTTCGCTGAAGGACTTGGCGCCCTTCGGGACAATCATGAATTCCTGGATGTCGACCGGGGCGTCGGAGTGCGCGCCGCCATTCATGATGTTCATGAGCGGGATCGGGAGTACCTTAGCGTTCGGGCCGCCGATGTAGCGGTAGAGGGGCTGGCCGAGGGCGGCGGCAGAAGCGTGGGCGGCGGCCATCGAGACGCCGAGGATGGCGTTGGCGCCGAGCTTGCTCTTATTCTTCGTGCCATCGAGGCCGATCATGGCGGTGTCGATGCCGATCTGGTCCTGCGCGTCATGACCGACGAGGAGGGAGGCGATGTCTTCGTTGACGTTCTCGACGGCCTTGAGGACGCCCTTGCCGTTGTAGCGCTTCTTCGGGTCGATACCCTTGGCGAAGGACTTCGAGCTCACGTCACTGTCGCGGAGTTCGTGGGCTTCGTAGGTGCCGGTCGAGGCGCCGGACGGGACGGCCGCGCGACCACGGACGCCGGAGGCGAGGACGACATCGACTTCGATGGTGGGGTTACCGCGGGAGTCGAGGATCTCGCGGGCTTTGATATCAACGATTTGGGTGCTGCTCATGATGGAAAATGAAGTTCCATAGGGGTAGGGACAAGGGGGGTGGATGAGCGAGAAAAAAGGTATTCCGTCTGGCCGGCTTACCCTGCGGAAAACCCACCAAACAAGAGCCCCGGACTGGGATTTCCAGGCCGGGGCTTCGAAGTGGTGGGGTTAGATGGACTTGAACCATCGACCTCCTGAATGTCAATCAGGCGCTCTAACCAACTGAGCTATAACCCCAAGAAAGAGGAAAGTGAACAAAGGGAGGCAACCGCCCTCTGGCAAGCCTTCAATGCACGTCGCCGAGATAGGTAGCCGAACCGTCTTTAAGTGCCTTGGCGATGACCTCCCCCAAGCCCTTGGGAGAAAGGGGGTAATCCGCCAGACGAGCCAGCGGAAGCCATTCGAAACCGACCTGCCGGCGATCGCGCTCCCGCCCTTCCCCGATGGGCGAAAGATCCTCACACAGGCAATGGAAGACCGCTTCGACCTGGTGGAAATGGCCATGGATACGATGCATGGCGTGGTTCTTGCCGACGTATTCCCGAAGGTACAGGAGACCCTGCGGCACGACCTTAAGACCGAGTTCTTCCAGGACTTCACGACGCACCGTGTCACGCAACGTCTCGCCGTGATTCTGACCGCCGCCGGGAAGGACAAGAAACTCCCCTTCTTCGGTGCGGATGCGGACCGTGAGGATATCACCTCCGCGCAGAATGACAGCACGCGCCGCTGTCCGGACCCCAGAAGAAGTACTACCAGACTGGCGACGAGGAGCGGACACGAGGCCACACTACCCAGACCAGCCGGACAGTGAAGCCGTAAAGCATGGGCGGAATTCCGCCCAACTCAGGACACCAGCTTCTCGTCGATCTCCTGATTGCCATGGACGGCCTTCACGTCGTCCAGAGCCTCAAGGGCGTCGATAAGTTCCAGCACCTGCTTGGCCACAGCGGCGTCACCGACGGGCACCGGGATACTGGAGATATAAGCCAATTCAGCCGACTCCGGCTTAATAGACTTCTCCTGCAAGGCCTTGGAGATAGCGTCGAAAGCCGAGATCGGCGAAAGCACCTCGAAGTGATCTCCATTATTCACGACGTCGTCGGCACCTGCTTCAAGGACGAGCTCCATCAGGGCATCTTCTCCAATCTGGGCAGCACCGATAAGGAACTGGCCCTTCTTCTGGAAGCTATGGGACACGGCGCCGGTCTGGGCCATGTTGCCACCGTTATCGTTGAAGGCCTGACGGACTTCGGCTGCGGCACGGTTCTTGTTGTCAGTGGTGACTTCGACGATGAGGCCGACGCCGCCCGGGGCGTAGCCTTCATAGACGATCTCTTCGTAAATCACGCCGGGGATCTCGCCGGTGCCCTTCTGGACTGCGCGCTTAATGTTGTCCGACGGCATGTTGGAGGCGCGAGCCTTGTCCATCAGCGTGCGCAGGCGGACGTTGGATTCGGGGCTACCGCCTCCGGCACGAGCCGCAAGGGTGATTTCCTTGGCGAGCACCGAGAAGATCTTGCCGCGCTTGGCGTCAATGACGGCCTTATGCCGCTTCGTCGTGTGCCATTTGCTATGACCAGACATGATGGGGTGGGGGTGGGGGAAATCAGCCTTTAACCTTCTTCGTCGTGGGCTCGATTACTACGACGTTGGGTTCTTCCTTGGTAAGCCAAGTCTGCAGAATCGTCAATAGGTTCTGGATTGTCATGTACAGGGTCAGCGCCGCGGGCATCGGGTAACAGATGACTGGGAAGAGCAGTGTCATCATGAGGAAAATCGTCTTCTGCGAGCTATCCGTCGAAGGATTCGGGGTCATGCGCATCGACTGCCACATGGAGAGTCCCATGAGGATTGGGAGCAGGTTCACCGGGAAGCCGCCGAGATGGAAAATCGTGTCGGGGGCTGAAAGGTCATGAATCCAGAGGAACGAGTGCAGGCGCAGCTCGACGGTAGTCTGGAAGGCCGTGTAGAGGCCGAAGAAGATCGGCATCTGGATGAGGATCGGGAGGCAGCCAGCGAACGGGTTGATCTTGTTCTCGGTGTAGAGCTTCATGAGCTCCTTCTGCATCTTCTCGGGGTTGTCCTTATGCTTCTCGCGGATGTCCTGCATCGGCTTCGCGAACTTCTGCATCTTCTTCGCGGCCTTCATCTGGATCGAAGTCAGCGGCCAAGTCACGAGTTTGATGAGGCACGTTAGTAGGACGATGGCCCAACCCCAAGACCAGGCACCGCTCCACTCAAGAAGCCAGTGGACGCCGCCAAGGATGGCGAGGAGAAGCTTGCAGATCGCGCCGAAGGAAATGAATCCGAGGAGTTTCGAGAACTGCAGAACGGCAACCTGACCGTCGGGCAACGCGGCGACTCGGGCGTATTCCTTGGGGCCCACGAAGAAGTCTCCCTCCAGCGTACGGGAAAGGTCGGCGGCGGGGAGGGTCTCCCATGAGGCGAAGGCCTGCAGGCCGCGCTTATCCGCTCCCAGCGGGACAGGCAGAACGACGACTTCGGTGCGCGCACCGCGGGCGTTAGCATCGGCAGGGTGCAGGATGGCGGCGAAGAACTGGTTGCCAGAACCGACCCAAAGGAGCGGCTTGGCGACAGAGGCGACGGGATGCTCAGCCAGCGCCTTATGCGAACCGAGGCCGAAGAAGCCGCTGGAATCAGTGAACTTGTCGAGGCCGACGCGCGTCAGGTCTTCGCCGTCATAGGCGAGCACCGAAAGGAACTGGTTGGCGGAATCGCCAGGAGTGGGCTGCCAGCAGCCGGTCGAGACCCAGATTGAAGGTGCGGGCTTACCAGCGGGAGGGATAACCTTGGTGGAAAAGCGGAGCGAGTAGCCTTCGATCGTCTCGCCATCCTTAGGCACGACGAACGAGAACGTACGCTCGACGCGAGCACCATCGAGGGAACCCACGAGGGTGATCGAGTTCGCGGAAGCGTCGGGCTGGACGGCGAATTCGGAGAGGATGGCTTCCAGCTTTCCCGTCGTCTGATTCTTGACCGCAAGAGCCAGAGCCGACTCGTCATTGCCAGCATTAAAGGTCACGATGCCTTCTTTGCTGACGTCGGCGAATTCCTTCTTGAGTTCGATCTTCGAAATCGCGCCACCACGACTGCTGAGCGTCACCTTGATGTGCTCGTTCTCAATGACGAAGCTCTTAGCGTCGGCACGGGCGACGGGCTTGGCCGCCTGAGCGGAAGGAGCGAGCGAGCTCTTGGCCGCAGGGTTGAGCGAGGTCGCAGCGACCGGCGCGGCCGAAATCTGGGCGACCGGCGCAAGGGCTCCGGCAGGCTTAGGGGCGGGCTTAGTCAGGAAGAAAAGGGCGAAGGCGCCGACGATGCAGGCCATACCCAGGAGGAAGTTCTTGCGATCCATGGAAAGTGAGTGGTTTGGCGTAGGGAGCGGACCGCCTCTGTGCAAGGCACAAGGCGAGCCAAGGCCCCTAATAAGGGGTTTTCAGGCTCAAAAACGGAACAAGAGGGCACCCTTCCCCACCCGCCCTCAGGAACCAGGCTTGGTCGCCGGAAGCTTCGCCAACTCTGCCGGCACGGCATCAGCGGCGTAGGTTGGGAAATTCAGTTCCAGCAACGAGATGAAAGGGACGCTGAACTGGGTCTGACCGGCCGACCGGTCGACGAGCGAAGCCACGGCCACCGCGGTGGCGCCATTCGCCTTGAGGATATCGAGACACTCTTGGGCACGGCCGCCACGGGTCACGACGTCTTCGGCGACGATCACGCGCTCGCCCGGCCGGAAAGTGAAGTTGCGGCGCAGCACGAGTTTGTCGTTTTCCTTTTCAACGAAGACGAAACGGACGCCTAGCTGGCGGGCGATTTCCTGGCCGACGACGAGTCCGCCCATCGCCGGAGCGAGGACGGTATCGCAAGGGTGCGCGGCAAGCTTCGGGCGGAGTAATTCGATCAGACGCGTAACCTTATCCATGTGCTGGCAGACCTGTGCGCACTGGAAGAAATGGCCGCTATGGAGGCCCGAGCGCAGGACGAAGTGGCCGGTCAGGAGGGCCTTCGAGTCGCGGAAAATCTGGAGGACTTCTTCTTGGGACGAGCTCATGCTGCCTCTGGATAAGGCGAAAATGCCCTGTTGGGCGAGGCGATATCCGAACCGCCTCCGCAAAAGGTTCGCCCTGCCCCGCCCGCCCACCAACATAACCGCCCTCCCCATGGACTCTGCCGTCAGCCCTAAACCCGCCCAATCCGCTAAGGGTTGGATCATCCTCATCGCGGCCATCCTGATGGCGACACCCTTCGTGGTTCTGGCCCTGCGCAAGACGCCGGCCGCCCAGAGTCCGGCAACCACTGGCATGGTCTGGATTCCCGGAGGCGAGTTCACCATGGGCACCGACAAGGCCGACGAAAAGCACGCCGAAGAGGCACCTGGCCACGCCGTCGTCATCAAAGGATTTTGGATGGACGTCACGGAAGTCACCAACACTCAGTTCCAGGCCTTCGTCGATGCGACCAAGTACGTCACCGACGCCGAGAAAGATCTCGACCCGCGCCAGTTCCCTGATGCGCCTCCGGAAATGCTCAAGGGCGGTTCCCTCCTCTTCAAGAAGGTCTCGGGCGTGAATCCGTTCCAATGCGGGGGCGCTAATCTTCCTTGGTGGAACTTCACCGCCGGCGCCAACTGGCGTCAGCCCGAGGGTGCCAATTCCTCAATCAAGGAACGGATGAACCATCCTGTGCTCTGCCTGACCTATAAGGACGTCCAAGCCTACGCCAAGTGGGCCGGCAAGCGCCTACCGACCGAAGCTGAGTGGGAATTTGCCGCGCGCGGCGGCCTCAAGGACAAGCCTTACGTGTGGGGCGACGAAGAGCGCCCAAACGGAAAGATCATGTGCAACCATTGGCAGGGCAAATTCCCGGAGCGCGACAACGGCATCGATGGCTTCACCTATGTGGCCCCGGTGAAATCGTTCCCGCCGAACGGGTATGGTCTCTACGACATGGCCGGCAATGTCTGGGAGATGTGCGAAGACTGGTACGGAACCGAATATTATAAGGTCTCCCCGAAAGACCGTCCGGTCGGACCCGCCATCGGCCATGACCCGGAGAAGACTGGCTACGGCCAGCACGTCATCCGCGGTGGCTCGTGGCTCTGCGACGAAGGCTACTGCTTCCGCTACCGCGCCACGGCCCGCCAAGGACTGGACACGCTGACGTCGACCAACCACGTCGGCTTCCGCTGTATCTCGGACGAGCCAGCGCCGTCCACCAAGCAGTAAAGCCTACTTCTTCTCCTGGTAGTCCAGGTCTTTGCCGAACGTCTCTTCCATGGTCGCCAGTGCGATGAATGCGGCGCCGAAGCAGATAACTCCGAGAATCGCACCGGCGATTGGCGGAGAGACGCGCGCCTGCGCAAGCGGCATGGCGAGGTAGGTGAAGAGGAACGTGAGCGGCACCAGTGATCCGCGGGCGAAGTTCGGGACAGTGGTCGCAACGGTGGCGCGAAGGTTCGTGCCAAACTGTTCGGCGGCGATCGTCACGAAGAGCGCCCAATAGCCCATACCAAAGCCCATCAGGAAGATGAGGCGGTAATAGGCGTCGGAGCTCCAGCCGTTGGAGCCGAAGAGATAGAAGCCGACGCAGGCCAGGCTGAAGAGCAGGAAGCCGAGCACGACTTTCTTGCGGGAGCGCAGCAGCTGACTGCCGACACCGCTGGCGAGGTCGCCAAACGTCAGCCCCAGATAAAATGCGGCGACGGACCAATTATCCTTAATGGGCTCGCCGGTGATACCATTGGCTGGAGCAAAGACGGTCGAGGCGCGCTGCACGAGGATGCCAATCATAAACCACGTCGGTAGGCCGATGAGAATGCAGCGGAGGTAGCGCAGGAAACGGTCGCGATTCGAGAATAACGCGAAGAAATTACCGCGAGAGACAGAACCTTCGTCCGCATGATCGCGGGCCTGATGATACATGCCCGATTCGCGCACGCCAACGCGTAGAGCGAGCAACATGAGGCCAAGGCCGCCGCCGATAAAATAGCTCATGCGCCAGCCTGCGACAGGCGTGCCGAAGAAGCCGCCGACGACGCGGCCGATATCGCCGACGTGGTCAGCCATGTAGCCTGCGACGACCGCTCCGAAGACGCCGACGGTGGCGACCAGGGCGGTGCCGTAACCGCGACGTTCCTTGGAGAGGGTCTCGGAGACCAGCGCAATACAGCCGCCCAGCTCGCCCGCGAGGCCGAGACCGGCGATGAAGCGCCAAGTCGCATAAGCTTCGAAGCTATGCACGAAGCCGTTCGCAATGTTTGCGACGGAATAAAGCAGGATGGAGCCGAAGAGGGTCGTGAGGCGACCCATGCGGTCACCAAGGATGCCGAAAAGGATTCCGCCGATTAGCATGCCAGCCATCTGCCAGGAAAGTAGATCCTGATACCAGGCGGCCCCGCTGATTAGGTGACCTAGCCCGAGGCTGGTCAGACTGTCCTTACGGATTGTCATGAACAGCGTAAGGTCGTAAATGTCCACGAAGTAACCGAGCGCGCCGACGATGACGGCGGGCTGCAGCAGGTCCTTCCAGAGGGGTCGTTGCTGGTGCGGAAAAACAGGGGTGCTCATGAAGGCGGGGTTACGCCTTCAGACCGTGCAGATTGGCCATGGAAATACCAGACAACATTGCCCCGGTCACCCCCAGGAATCCTTGGTCTGTACCAATTAGGAACAGGTTATCGAGGTCGGTCCGGCCGTCGCGTCGCTTGACCGTCGACCCATAGATGGCGCCGTTGAGATGGCCGGTAAACTTACGGACGGTACGTGGCGTGAAAACGTCTGTCGAAGTCAGCGCGGCGTCATGGTTCATATCGGTGACGACGGGCAGATGGGCACGGGCGACACGGTTGAGGCGTCCGCACCACTCTTGCTTACGGGCTTGGTATTCGGCCTCAGGCAAGGCACACCAAGCGTCATGGCTAGCAAGGGCCGTGACGCGCAACCAGCCTTCGTCCAACGCCCTACCCTCTCCATACTGATAATTATTCGGGATACAGATCACGCCAGAACGCGGGTCGACCAGCTCCTTCGGCGAACGGTAGTTGAAACGCTCATCATCACAGAAGAAGACAATCGTGTCCTTCCAACCGAAACCGGCGAAGGCGACAGGATCGTAGGTGGCGATGGTCTCAGCATAACCGAGCCGCCCGACGGTGGCGGCCCCGGCGGTGGGTTCTACATCGGAACGCAGACGCATCGTCTCGACCGCTCCGGCGGAAGAGTACACCGCCGTAGCGGTAACCTCGGTGCCATCGTCTAGGACAAGGGCGGTGGCGCGACCAGCGCGCACCTCGATTCTCTTTACTCCGCATTTCATACGTCGCTCCACACCGTGCTCGCGGCAACGATCGGTGAGCAGTCGAATAACATGGCGCACGCCGATGAACGGCCGCGCAAAACCTTCCCGGAAAAGCGACCTCCACATCACGGCGAACTGCGAGACCTCGATGTCGTCCTCGAGCGCGCTGCCGTAGAAGCAGGTCGGTAGCAGCAGCATGTCGCGCAGCAAGGGGTCTCCGAGCCGCTCGTCCAATAGTGCCCGCGCCGAACCGCCGTGGGCCTCGAGCGCGGCTTCGTCGAGGCCCGTGATCCAGGCGTCCAGCGCGCGGAAGCGGTCAGCCGATTTTGGAAACTCGCGGTCGACGTCAGCCAGCAGGGCCTCGAAATCGTTGTTCAGGCGGAGGTTCTTCCCGGCCATCGTGACACGGGAGCCGAGCTGCGGACAGAGGTCGAGCTCCTCGCGGCGGATGCGGAGCTGGCGCATCAGTTTGACCAAGGGCGCGCCCTTGGCGCCCTCAGGTACCCAATTCGTCAGGGCATGGAGACCGACGTCATACTTCCGCTTACCGCGGGCGTAGAAGGAGTTGAGCCCGCCTGCGGCGTTGTGGCGCTCAAGCACCAGGACCTTGCGACCGAACATCCCAAGCCGGACCGCAGCGGCGAGGCCAGACATACCGGCGCCGATGATGACGGCGTCGTAATGGGCGGTAGCGCTGGACACGGGTCTAAGGTCGCAGATGTCGCCAGCAGGTCAAGCGACGCCCTCAGGGCGTCGTGATACGGATAACCTCCTCGGCCGCGTGCGTGACCTGCTGCGCCGTGATCCGGGCGAGGGCCCGGTCCATGCGCGCTAAATAGTCCGCCCGGAGCTCGCCTTCGAACATCGTGGTGTCGACGCGGACGACCCGATGGACTGTACCCCATGGCCGGGCGCGGGCGTAATCGGAGGGGCCGAAGACGCCCACCACTGGCGTGCCGACCGCGGCGGCAAGCTGGAGCACGGAAGAATCAGCTCCCAGGAAAAGGCGCGACTCCTTGATAAGACGGGCGAGCTGCGAAAAACGAAGACGGCCGCCGGTCGACATCGCCACGGGGCCGATTAATCCGCACAGCGCCTCGGCCATGATACGCTCCGCTCCGTCAGGGCCAGCGGAGATGACGATGCGTTCGACGCAGCGCGAAGCGATGAGCTCACGGGCGACGGCCGCCCACTTATCGATTTCCAGGATACGCTCAGGTCGTGTGGCACCGGGGTGGATGACTGCGAAGCGCCCCTCCTCCAGCATCATGCCGTGCTCCTGCATGCGCGACGGGGCGAACCACATCGCCGGCGTCTCGGCATGGAACCCAAGGACGCGAGACATCACTTCATGGTCACGGGCAGCCTCATGCGGGTCGACGACGGCCCCGAAGACCTGCTGGTGCATTAGGGGGAGAAGATAGAACGGGGCGTGCCCACCGCAGGCCCGGACGGTAGCACCGCTGAGGGCTACGAGTCGGTTTGCCCGAGGATGCCCCCCGAGTGCGATGGCGAAGTCGAAACGCTGACGACGAAGCCGGGAAATCAGTGCGAGAGAAGAGCCCTCTTCGCCGAAACCGATGACCTCGACGACCGCCGGACACCCCTCGAGGGCGACCTCGGAGCCCGGCATGGTAACGAAGGTAATCTGCGCGCCTGGGTGCCGTTCGCGGATTGTACGAAGCCCTGCCGTCGCGGCCAACGCGCCGCGGAGTCCGGTGAACTTGACGACCAGCAGCCGCATCTCAGGCGAGGTTCTTGGCTTGATTATCCCAGAGACGGCGGAACAGGTCCGAAGAAGCATAGACCTCTTCGCGGGTGCCGTCGGCGACAATCCTGCCTCCGTCGAAGACTAGCACCCTTCCGACGTCGCGGATCGTACTAAAGCGGTGAGCGACGATGAGGGTCGTGCGGCCTTTCATTAAGAGCGCAAGAGACTGCTGAATGCTACGCTCGGTGTCGGTATCGAGAGCGGAAGTGGCCTCGTCCAGAATAAGAATAGGGGCATCTTTCAGGAAAGCGCGGGCAATGGACACGCGCTGGCGCTGGCCGCCGGACAGACGCCCGCCTCTCTCGCCCACCTTGGTCAAGAAACCTTCGGGTTGGGCTTCGATAAACTCGAGGGCACCAGCGAGGCGGGCGGCCTCGCGAACGTCCGCATCCGTGGCGGCGGGCCGACCTAGGCGGATGTTCTCGAGGATTGATTCATTGAACAGGACGGGCTCCTGCGAGACCAGCGCGATGTTCGCGCGTAAATCCGCCTGCCGAACCTGGCGGAGATCGTGTCCGTCGATAAGGATGGAGCCCAACTGGGGGTCAAAGAAGCGAGGCACTAGGTTGACGAAGGTACTCTTGCCGGCGCCACTGGGGCCGACGAGCGCGACGGACTGGCCAGCGGGGATCTTCAAGGTAACTTCGGCGAGTACCGGGTCGGCGCCATAGCTGAAGGAGACGCCGCGCATCTCGAGGGCACCTAGGACGCGGGCGAGAGGACGGGCGTCCGCCGAGTCGGCGACCTCGACCTTGGCGAGAATGATCTCCTCCAAGCGGACGAGTCCGGGGGCAGCCATGCTGAGGCGGCTGCTCACGTTGCCCAGCCGCTTAATTGGTCCGTAGGCGAAGTAGAAGGCGACGATCAACGAGATTAGCTCGCTCATGGTGAAGCCGTTCACCGCCCCGACGGCGATGGCAGCGGAAATTCCCATCGCAGCAGTGATTTCCACCAATGGCGATAGGGCTTTCTCGTAACGGATTAACTTACCCTGGATGCGCAGCCCTTCGTGGCTTGCTTGGTTGAAGCGCTTCGCTTCGCGCTCCTGAAGCCCGTAGGCGCGGACCTCTCGGGCCGACTGCAGGTTTTCCACCGCAATACTGTTCAGGTCGGAGGCGGATTCCATGCCCTGGCGCGTCCTGCGCTGGATACGGACGGCGACGCCGCGCACCAGAAGCACGGCGGCGGGTACGACCAATAGGCAGGCTAGGAACCAATAGCCTCTATCATGGGAAAGGCATACCATTACCACGTAACCCAGGGCGAACAACGTGGACAGCGGCTGAACAATTAGGTCGTTAGAAACGTCGACCAGTACGAGGCGAACCGAATTGGCGTCGGCGATGAGACGGGAAAGCAGGTCGCCGACCGGAAGGCGGCTGAAGAAACCCAGGTGCAGGAGCTGCAGCTTGGCGAACACATCACGGCGGACGGCCTCGATGACGCGCAGGCCCGCGAGATTAAGCAGGTAAGTGGAGAAGAATTCGCCAAGGCCGCGAACCAGCATGACGACGGGCAGGAACGCGACGGCGAAGGCCATCTCGTAGCCCTTCGGTAAATAGAAAGCTGGCTGGCCGCCTAGCCACTTAGGCCAGGTCAGGAGAGGGGCGGCACGCGCAGCCTCATCGCCGAAAACGGCCGGTAAGACCTTGCCGACTAGAAAGGGCAGACCGAAGGCGTTGGCGGCAGAAAATATGATCGCCGCCAGCAACGACAAGAAGAGCAATGCGCGACTCCCCTTCAGATAGGGCAGGTAGAGCTTGTAGCGGCTTCGGAACACGCCACTAGCGTGGCGACGTGGCCCGCAGGTGGAAACACCAAAACTTTCCTATTTCTTCTTCGGGAAGGCGACCGAACAGGCGATTGCCAGCGCGAGGATGAATCCGATAATTGAGAGCGAGACGGAAGTAGGGACATGGACTTTACCGTCGTTTACGAGGATCGACGGAACCCATGCACCCATAAGGCCTTCAGGCTGGCCGAGCCCCGCCGCCCAGGGCAGGACCATCTTGAGGCCGATGAAGACCAAGATGAAGGATAGGGCCGGCTTAAGAAACCGGAAGTAATGCATGAAGCCGGATATGGCGAAGTACATCGAGCGCAGGCCCATGATCGCAAAGATATTTGAGGTGAAGGCGATGAAGCGCTTTTCTTCGATTGGCATCTGTACAGGCAGGATGCCCAGTACGGCAGGAATGGAGTCGATCGCAAAGAGCAGGTCGGTGCTCTCGATTACTATGAGAACGACAAAAAGGGGCGTGAAGACTCGCCGGCCGTCCTCACGGGCGACAAAGGCCTCGCCGTGCAGGCGGTTGGTGACTGGCAGGAATTTCCTCGTAATGCGCACGACAAAGTTCTCGTCGACGCCCTTGCCTTCGGCCTCGTCAGGTGAGAAGGCCATCTTCACGCCGGTGAACAATAGGAATGCCCCAAAAAGCGGCAATAGAAGGACGAAGCGGTCGACTGCGGCGATGCCCGCAATAATGAAGACAGCCCTCATGGCGACGGCGCCGAGGATTCCCCAAAAAAGCACGCGATGCTGAAGATGAGCAGCAATACCGAAATGGGCGAAGACCAAGATAAAGATGAATAGGTTGTCCACCGAGAGGGCCAGCTCCAGGACATAGCCTGCGGCGAAGAGCTCGGCGTCCTCCGGCCCGCGCCAGGCGGAGAGCAAGAAGGCGAAGCCGACGGCCAGCGAGACCCAGACCACACACCAAGCGACCGCCTCCTTGAACGTGGGGGCCTGATCGGAGCGCTTCTTGAAGACGCCGAGATCCAGGGCGAGCATAAGCCCCACGAAGCCGAGAAAAGCACCCCAAGCCCAGCCGGGTATAACCAAAGGAGCCTCGGCGACGGCGGAAAAGGCGAAGGACATGCCTTGAAGTTATCCTAAACACCGGGGAGTCAAGCCCACCCCGCCGATGCGGGCTTGCCCGCCCCACCCCGCCGAGGCTAACTACCCATCGCGTTCCCGTAGTTCAACGGATAGAACATTGGTTTCCTAAACCGAGGATGTGGGTTCGATTCCCGCCGGGGACAGCGACGCGCAACACAGCCTACTTCTTGAGGCGATAGCCTTGGATACGCGTGTTCGGCGACCGTCGGTAAATTGAATCCACATCCTTGAGCTGCATCAGCGCCCACGGGGCCAGGATGCTGTCGCCGTTCTTGGTAAGCACGATGTCGTCAGCGATATGAACGCAGGTGTGCAGGCCTTCGCCTTCGTCCATAAAGCAGAGCACGTCGCCAAAATGATAGGGGGCATCGACGACCTCGTAGTCCTTGAGCAGGCGCTCGGCGGCCTGCTTGGTATCGAGATAGACATCCTTGGGGACAATGTTGAAGAAATTCAGTGAAGTCCAGTGGCAGTCGGGGAAGCGACCCTTCATCCCGAGATCCATCTCCGGAAAGGTGTAGGCGCGCTGTCGGATAATCGACGGCAGGAAGTGCGTGATATCGACGCTCTGCTTAGCTCGGCGCTGGGTGATCGCCTTGATGAAAGCGAGGCGCGGCGCATCGGTCTGTCCAGCCGACCAGTAGTCGATGAAGGCCTGCCGGTCGGTGGACAATGGCAGCCGAAGCTCGACAATTAGGCTCCGCACGCGGGTGATGGAGCGGAAGACCGCATTCACCTCATCTGGCGTCTTGGCCAATGACAGCAAGGCCTGGACATCGCTGAAAACCAAGGTGTCACCGCGCTTCCAGAGAAGACGGCGGAATAGGTCCTGCTGAATCTTACTAAGTGAGGCTCCCTGCATCCAGTCGTCCACGTCACCCCCCAGAATGAAGACGGGGTCTCGCTGATACTCGTTAACCGCATACTTCGCCAGCTCGAGGTAAAGGGCGCTCCGGGATTCTTGGCTCAGGGCTGTGAGATCTTCCGCTTCCGGGAGCAGGACGACGCTATTGCCACTGGCAACAAGCCGAACCGGACTGAAGAGGCGCCCGATAACTTCATCCGGCACCTTGGCCTTCGCCAGAGTCTGGCGCACCGCGTTCGCGGTGGTCTGCTCAAAGGTCCAACGCGTCACCGTGCTGGGCTTGGCGACGATTGCGAGCTGCGACTCAGGGGGCTCCAAGTAGACCGTCCGGACCTCCAGTTCGCCCCAAGGGCCTGACTTCGCTATCCACATGGGCTCTACGACGGCCGCAGCGACGATTGCCCAGCAAGCAGCGACCAAAAGGCCGAATGAGCGAGGGAAGCGACGATTCACAACTTTTTAACAACAACTTAAATGAAAGGTTCCAAATAAAATATGACGCTTAGCCTAAAAAAGTTCCAAGCCGCCCCCGGAGAACCCTACGGCGTTTCGCATTGTAGCGGCGAGGGTTTGGTCGCACGGATAAGGACCTTTTCCACCGTGCCCAGACCCAAGCCCAAGAAAGCCGCCGCTCCCGCGCGCGGGCGAGCCTCCAGCAAGCCATCCGCTCGCCGTTCCGCCAAACCGACTCGACGCCAAGCGGATGCCGCCTCGACCTCCACACCCGAAGCCGCGAAGGCCCAGCCCAACCAGCGCATCGGGGTACTCGTAGACGCGGACAATGTCTCGCACCAGCACCTCCCCACCCTGCGGCGCTTCATCGGCATGACAGAGATCTCCGCCGCCCGCGCCTATGGAGATTTCCAAGGCCGCCTCAGCGGCTGGCGTGCCGCCGCGCAGGACTGGCCCGAACTCGAGCTCGTTGACCAGCGTAGCTACACCCCTGGGAAGAACGCCGCCGACATGCGCCTGACAATCGACGCAGTCAAGCTGATGGCCGGACCAAATCCGCCCACGACCCTGATCTTCGTCACGAACGACAGTGACTTCACGCCAGTGGTCGAAGATGCGAAGCGCCTCGGCGTCCGTATCATCGTGATGGGCGAACGGACGCACAAGGCCCTGCGATCCACCGCCCATCACTACCTGAACCTCTCCGAACTCCGCGAACGTATGGATCAGGAACAGTCGGCTAAATCCGACCCTCGCGTTGCCCTCGGACTCCTTGCGCAAGCGCTCCGCGCGCTCACACCGAAGACGAACAAGGAAGTTGGCACATGGCTCGACCAGTTCGATAAGATGCTGCCCGAACTACGCTTCGCCGATGCCCCACGACCGCAGCGCGAGGCGCGTCCGGCCCGTGAAGCTCGCCCCGAACGCGCCCAAAGAGAACCCCGCCAGACGCGGGAACCGCGTGCGCCTCGCGAGTCTCGCCAGGCGCAGGACAACGCTGGCCAGGACTATCGCGACCGCCCGAACCTGACCTCAGCTCAACAGGCCCAAGGCAAGGCTGAGGCCGATCAGCGCCGCGCCCAATTACAGCAGCGCCAGGATATCATCGAGGCACTCGTCGACGTCGCCACCGGCCTTGCACCAGAAGGCGAATGGCTGAAGGTCGAAGTCATCAAAAAGTTCCTGCTTCAGGAACACCCAGGCCTCGAAGCCAATGCCCCGCGCTACGCTAAATTCTATCGGATGCTCGAGGATACTGGACGCTTCGACGTACAGCTACAGGGCTCAACGGTTATGGCCCGCCTAAAGGAGTAAGACCTACTTTCCAATCGCCCGGGACAGGAAGGCCAAAGTGACCTCAGTCAACTCGGGTTTGTCCGATGAACTGCTCACTTCGGCTCCGGCAACGACGCCGGCCCGCTTCCATCCCTTGCCCTTGGGGTGGAGATCGAAGGTATGCGGGGCGCCGTCGACGACGACGTATTCATAAGGTGTCTTCGCTGCACGTAAGGCTTTGGCCATGTCGTCAGACTGCGAGAGATCTACCGTCGTATCGGCGGTGCCATGCAGAATCAGGACCGCCGGATCCTGCGCGTCGCACTGAAGCTCAGGTAAGTAGGACTTTTGCTCGTCCAGCGACACGCCTGGAACGTCGCCCTTGCCGTGCTTCGAAAAGTTCACCACGCCATACATGTCTATGACGGCAGATACCTTGGCGGAGATCTTCGCAGCCGGGTCACCGCCGGGGCCGGTCCGGTCGTCGGAAAGGCCGACCATCAGAGCGAGGTAGCCTCCGGCCGATCCGCCGGCGACGGCGATACGCGCCGGATCGACGCCGAGTTCCTTCGCATGGGCGCGGACCCAGCGGACAGCGTTGCGGCAATCGGCGATATTCTGAGGCCAGACGCCTTCCTTCGTCTTGGAGCCTAGCACGTAATTACAGCTCACGACGACGTAGCCGGCGCGACAAAGGTCAGCGCTCACGCTGGCGGACCGGTACTCGGCCTTGTCGCCGCCAGTGAAACCGCCGCCATGGATGAAGACTACGGCCGGACAATCCGAACGGGCGGCACCTGGCGGGAAATACAGGTCGAGCTTCTCCTTGCGCTCGGCACCAAGGAAGGCGACATCGCTTAGGCGAAAGACCGGCGACGCCGAAGAGTCGATGGCGTAGGCGACCGCTGCCAGAGCCGGCACCTTTGCGATCTCGACCGCCTCACCGGGCTTAGCCAGCTCGCGGATACCAAGTTTGGAAGTGTCGGCGGCGAAGACAGAAGCGGCGGCGAGGAGCAGGATAAACGGACGCATAAAGGGCGGGGGTGAACTTTTCTACCCCGCCCTTGAAGGCAGTCAACGCGTCAGCCTAACCTTACTTGACGGAACCGGCCGAGGCTTTGGAGGAAAGGGCGTTCTCCCAGACTTTCACGTCATCAAGGAGGACAGTCCCGGACGCACCGACCAGGAAGACGATGCGTGACTTGGGGGCATCCAGCACCGTACCCTTAGCGGAGAGCGGAGGCAGGGCATCCAACTGCACGAGCACGTCGTTACCGTTCTGCTCAATGAAGACTTGGTGCCACTGGCCGTCGGCTACCTTCATGGGCTGCGCCGCCAGCTTCTCGACCCGATAGAATTTCGGATCAGCCAACTGCTCTTTGGTCAGAGCGGGCAGGACGCGGCCGCTCTTATCAGCTTCGCGCTTCTCCTTGCCTTGGGCGATATGGGATGCCGGTTCGCCGCGGTCCTGCTGGATGGCCAGTTGCGTCGGGGCAAGGGAGACGCGCAGAAGATGGGCAGCCCCGCCGAACTGGCTTTCGCCATCGAGCAAGAAGAGGAAGTATCCCGGCTTCGCATACTTGAATCGGAAACTGATGCTGAAGTTGCGGCCCGTGAGCGGTACGCCGATCGCCGGACCGTGATGATCATCCGGCGAGCAGACGCCCTGCAGGGCACCGTCGACGATACTGAAGGCGCCAGCGCGACCGCCGGGCTCCCAGGGCTTGACAATCGCGGTACCAGAAAAGCTTTCGTCCAGCAGGACCTTACCCGAATCGGTGAGGCGGGGATGGAGCGCCTCAGCCGCCTGCGTCAAGCCCCCGAGAAGGCAGCAGGCAATGAACGCTAGCGGAGAGAGCTTCATAGAATTGGGCCTCCTCAGGACAGCGCGTGGGCGTAGCCGTCGACAATCGCCTGCAGGGAGGCTTCGACGAGGTTTTCGCTGACGCCGACCGTACCCCATGAGCCCTTGCCGTCGGAAGAACGGATAACCACGCGGGTCTTGGCCGCGGTGCCGTCAGTACCGCCGAGGATGCGGACCTTGTAATCCACGAGGCTGACCTTCGCCAGCTTCGGGAAAGACTTCACCAAGGCGGAACGCAGGGCCTGATCGAGAGCGTGGACCGGTCCATCGCCTTCGGCGACGGTGAGGGTCTCCTTGCCGCCGATACTGAGGCGCACCACGGCTTCGCAATAGGCCGAACCCTTGGCGCCGCGCGCGGTGACATGGTAGGAAGCGACCTCGAACGGCGCGGCCTTGCTCTTGCCGATATGACGACGGAGCAGCAGCGCAAGCGAGGCTTCGGCGTCTTCGAAACTCCAACCACCGTGCTCAAGCTTCTTAAGTTCGTCGAGCGCGGTGGCCGTGGCGGGATTATCGCGGTCGAGGTCGATGCCGAGGGACTTCGCCTTGAGGACGATGTTGCTGCGGCCGGACTGGTCGCTGACGAGGACGGTGCGCTCGTTGCCGACGACGGTAGGATCGATGTGCTCGTAGGCCGCAGAGAACTTACGGACGGCGTCCACGTGGGTGCCACCCTTGTGGGCGAAGGCCGCGGTACCGACCCACGGGCGACGCGGATCGGGGGCGAGGTTGGCGACGCCGTCGACGAAACGGGAAAGGCCGGCGAGGCCCTTGAGCGAAGTCGAGGAAACGCACTTCCAGCCGAACTTAAGCTGGGCGCAAGGGATGACCGCGGTGAGGTCGCAGTTGCCGGTGCGCTCACCGATGCCGTTGACGGTGCCCTGGACATGGGAGGCGCCGGCTTCAAGCGAGGCGAGGGCGTTGGCGAGGCCGAGGCCGGCATCGTCATGCGTATGGATGCCGACAGGGGTCTTCTTGAGCGCGGCGAGGGCAGCACGGGTGGCCGCGGCGACTTCGGCCGGCAGGGAGCCGCCATTGGTGTCGCAAAGGACGATGCGGTCGGCGCCGCCTTCGACGGCGGCGAGCATGGAAGCGATGGCGTAGGCCGGGTCTTCCTTCCAGCCGTCGATCGCATGTTCGCAATCGTAGACGACTTCGCGGCGATGGGATTTCAGGAAAGCGACCGTGTCGCGGATCATCTCCAGATTCTCTTCGGGCGAACAGCGGAGCACCTCGCGGACATGGAGGGCGGAGGTCTTGCCGTAGATTGTGACGACC
This sequence comes from Opitutia bacterium, assembly GCA_947377865.1. Taxonomy (GTDB): domain Bacteria; phylum Verrucomicrobiota; class Verrucomicrobiia; order Opitutales; family UBA953; genus UBA953. The sequence continues at coordinate 34,448 of CANCHK010000019.1, forward strand.
GGGGTATCGACCTCAAGGAGGCCGCGCACCTGGGCATCTTCAGAGGCGCGCACGCCCTTGCGGCGGGTCGACCCGAAGGCCGCCAGTTTGGCATGCTTGAACTTGATCTTCTTGGCGCGGGCGAAGAACTCGACGTCGCGGGGATTGGAGCCCGGCCAGCCGCCTTCGATGTAGGTCATGCCGAAGCGTTCGAGCTCGGCGGCGATGCGCAGCTTGTCATCGACGGAGAAATGAATGCCCTGCCCTTGCGAGCCGTCGCGGAGGGTGGTATCATAGATTTCGATGGAGCGTGCCATGGTGGTGTGGGTGGGAAAGAGGTGTAAAGGGAGGGGGCCGTTCCGGGCGCCGCGGAACGGGGAGTCGCCCGTCGGGCGTTCCGTTCAGCGGGCTTAGAGCCCGATGATGGTAATAATCGCCGGAATGATGGCACGACCGGCCGCGGAGCGGAGGGAGGTCGAAGACTGGGCCAGGGATTCCATGACGAGGACCCCGACTTCAAGGGCGGAGGCTTGGAGAGTCAAAGGCAAAGGAGCCGGAAGCGGGTCAATGCTCGCCAAAAGGCCCATAAACACCCATTAATCAGCCCATGTGCCGCCTCGCCGCCCTTCTCCTGCTCCTGGCGGGCGCCATCACCTCGCCGGCCCAGTGGCAGATTTTCGCGGAGAAACTGCCTAAGCCCGGCACCTGGGCACGCTACCAGCACGAGACGATTCGCGACGGCAAGGTCGTCTCGAAATCCGAACTCAGCCTCTCGATCCGCTCCGGCATGGACGTCGGCGGCAAGCCGCACGTCTGGTTCACCGTCGAACCGGTTGGCTGGTTAGGTTCGCGCGAACAGGCTCCGCTGCGATTGCTCCTGAGCGCGGACATGGACCGCACGCGTGCCAGCCGTCTGATCGAGAACTCGCAGGAGATCGTCTTCTCCAATCCCGTTAAAGGCTCCTACCACATGACCCGCGAGGACATCGACTGGGTGTCGAAGTGGGCGAACCTCACCTACACCAGCGAACTCACCGCCGATATGCCTGCGCAGGAAACCATCGAAGCTGGCGGAAAGCCCTTCGCCTGCGAACGCATGAGGATGCTCGCGAGCACGGTGACCGATCCTCCCATCGTCCCGAAACAGACCATCGAATTCAAGGGCACCGTCTGGAGGTCTGACGCGACTCCCTTTGGCGTCGTGCGAGCGGAGTGGGTCGAAAAGACCACCAAGAAGGACCGCAACCGCGAGGAGACCCGCCGCCTCACCCTGATGACCAGCGGCTGGGAAATACCGCCGGCCGAGCCGGTCGATCGCGGCAAAGACTTCTCGGTCTGGCGCCTAATCTTCGGTCGCTGAGCCCTCAAAAGGACCAGCCCACCCGGGTTGAATCGGATAGGCTGGCGTTAAATGGTGGCCTGAGTCGGAATCGAACCAACGACACGACGCTCTTCAGGCGTCTGCTCTACCAACTGAGCTATCAGGCCAATTAACTGGACGTTCAGAAGGACAAAGCCCCCCTTCCCTGTCAATCCGACAAGGAAGG
>CANCHK010000020.1 GCA_947377865.1 Opitutia bacterium
GGCGTGCCTTCCCCATGTCGACCCCCCAACCCCATCCCGGCGCCCCCGCCCGCACCCGCGAGCAGGTGGCCGACCTGCATTTCATGGACGCGCGGTATAAGCTGCTCGACCTGGCCGCCTTCCTCGACCGCCTCGACCGCGCCGCCGGGGGCGACGACCACCGCGTCCGTGGCCTCCGCGCCGCTCTCCCGCTCCTCCTGGAAAAAGACGAAGGCCGCGTCGCCCGCATCCTGACCCTTTGGAGCGACCCCTCCGTCGCCCCGATCGAAAAGGCCGACACCAAGGCCGCCTCGGGCGTCTGGCCTGGTCTCAAGTAAGCCACGACCATGCGCTATATCGAACCGCACGGCCACATGGTGAGCCGCACCACCGACGACTATCAGGCCATGGTCCTCGCCGGCTGCGCCGCGATTTGCGAGCCCGCCTTCTGGGCCGGCTTCGACCGCAAGTCCGCCGACGGTTTCTACGACTACTTCTGTCAGCTCACCCAGCATGAGCCCAAGCGCGCCGCCAAGTACGGCCTGCCGCACTACTCCTGGTTGTGCATCAACCCGAAGGAATCCGAAGACATGGCGCTCGCCGCCGACGTCCTCGCGCTCATCCCAGAATTCCTGAAGGCCCCGACGGTGCTCGGCATCGGCGAGATCGGCCTGAATAAGAACACGCGCAACGAGATGAAGGTGCTTGAGCAGCACATCGCCCTCGCGGTGCAGTACGACCAGATGATCCTCGTGCATACGCCCCACCTCGAGGACAAGCGCAAGGGCACGCGCCTGATCATGGATTGCCTCAAGGCCAACGGCGTCGTGAAGCCCGAGCGCGTGATCATCGACCACGTCGAGGAACATACCATCCACGAAGTCCTCGACCAAGGCTTCTGGGCCGGCATCACGCTCTATCCCGAATCGAAGGCCACGCCGGTGCGCGCCATCGACATGATCGAATCCGTCTCCGCCCAGCGCGTCTGGCTCAACAGCGCGTGCGATTGGGGCCACAGCGATCCGCTGTCCGTGCCCAAGGCCGCGCAGGAAATGCGTCGCCGCGGCCACTCTGCCGCCGCCATCGACCGACTCGTCTACGGCAACCCGGTGAAGTTCCTCTCGCAGTCGCCGCGTTTCAAGGACCCCGCCGCCCAGGCCTGATCCGCGTGAAGCTCACGTCCGGACTTTCCCTCGCCTACTGCACCAACGTCCATCGCGGCGAAGGGTGGGTCGAGACGTTCGCCGGCCTGCGCGACCACGCGCTCCGCGTGCGCGACCGCGTCTGCCCCGGCAAGATGTACGTCCTCGGTCTACGCCTCGGCGACCTCGCAGCGAAGGAACTCGCTGTCCCCGCCACGCTCACGGCTTTCCGCGCTTGGCTCGATAAGGAGAATTGCGTCGTCGCCGGCATCAACGGCTTCCCGTTCGGCCCGTTTCATGGCCAGGCCGTAAAGGATAACGTCTTCGCGCCAGACTGGTGCGAAGCCCCGCGGCTCGAATACACCAACCGCCTCTTCGACCTCCTCGCCGCGTTCGGTCCGCCCGATAAGGTCGGCACCGTCAGCACGCTGCCAGGTTCGTTCAAAGGCTTCGGCCGCAACGCCGACGAGCTCAAGGTCATGCGTCGCAATCTGCTCGCGTGCGCCGAGCACCTCGCCCGCCTGCGCGACCGCACCGGTACGCATCTCCGCCTTGCGCTCGAGCCTGAGCCCCTCGGCCACGCCGAGAATACCCCCGAAGCGCTGCGTCTGTTCGAACAGCTCCGCGCCGAAGAGCCCGCTAAGGGCCTCGTCGACGCGCACCTCGGCATCGCTTACGACACCTGTCACTTCGCGCTGCAATACGAAGAAGCCCATGAGGCCATCGCGCGGCTCAACGCCGGCGGCGCGCCCGTGCTCAAGTTCCACCTCAGCTCCGCGTTGAAGCTCAAGCCCACCGAGGTCGCCCTCGCGCGCCTCGCGAAGATGCACGAGCCCACGTACCTGCACCAGACCATGGGTCGGGCCAAGGATGGCTCCATTGTGCGCTTCAAGGACATCCCGTTCGCCATGGCCGCGATCGATCAGCTCCGCGCACTCGAGGAGCTCCGCGTTCACTTCCACGTGCCGGTCAACGCTGACCGCCTCTCCGACGAACTCTCCACGACGAACGATCACCTCAAGGCTGCGCTCGACGTCATCGCCAAGGCGCCCGGCGCCTGCCGCGAGCTCGAGATCGAGACATACACCTGGGAAGTCCTGCCACCGGAAGTCCGCGCGTCTGATGTCGCCGATATGATTGCCGAAGAATATCGCTGGACGCTCGCCGAGCTCGCGCGGCGCGGCGTGAAGCCCCTCTGAGATGGTCGCGAAGCTCCGCGCCTGGCTAATCCTTACCCGCGGCTCGAACTTGCCGACGGTCTGGAGCAACCTCGTCGCCGGCTGGCTGCTCGGCTACGTCTACACCGATCGTTTCCCGTGGGCCATGGGCCTGCTCCTGTCGCTCTTCGGTCTGCTCCTCGGCGTCTCGCTCATCTACGTCGGCGGCATGATCCTCAACGACGCGTTCGACGCGCGCTGGGACACCGAACGCCGCTCCACGCGCCCGATACCGGCCGGGGTCGTCTCGGCCCGGTCCGCCTTCGTGGTTGGCGGCCTCGCGCTGTTCTTCGGAGCGTGGTTCACCATCGCTGCCTCGCTGGGCGGCCATCGCGGCATCACCTTCGTGCTCGTCGCGCTGCTGGTCGGCGGCGTGCTCGTCTATGATCGCTGGCACAAGGGCGTCAGCTGGGCCCCGGCCGTGATGGGGCTATGCCGCGCGCTCCTGCCGCTCATCGGGTTCTTCGCCGTCGGCGGACTCATCGACGGACCGCATTTTCGCGGCGGGAACCTCGTCGCGCTGCTTGCGCACCCGTGCGTGCTCTGGTTGCTGACGTTCTCAATCACGCTCGTCGCGCGTCATGAGGCCGGGCCGGGAACGCCGCCGAAGTGGGCCGAGTGGCTGCTTTACCTCGTGCCCGTCCCGCTCCTGCTGGTCCTGTTCCTGCCGGACGTGAACGCCAACCCTAAGGCCGCGCTCATCGGCTGCCTGCTGTTCTGGGCTTGGATCTATCGCTCGAATCGTCGTCACGCGCTTCCCGCCGGCGTCGGCCGCCGCGTCGCCGACCGTCTCGCTGCGTTCCCGTTGGTCGACTTCGCCGCCGCTGGTCTCTTCTTTTACAACGTCGGCTACATGCGTTCCGCGACCGAAGGCTCGATCGAGGTCGGCTGGGCCGTCTTCGCGGCGGGGCTCGTCTGGATCATGCCCTTCGGCGCGTTCGGACTGACCCTGCTGCTGCGCCGTTGGATCCCGACCACCTGAACGGGCTGGTTTAGGGCCTTTCCGACGGCTGAAGTTGGGAACTTGGCTTGTCCTTAGGCGTCTATCCTCTTCTGATAAACCCTCCCCCAGGGCTATGGACGACTCCCTTGACCTCGAATTCGCGGTAACCTACCGCCACCGCATCTTCTTCACCGAAGGTGCGTTCGCTTCGGGCAACCGTGTCCTCGCAGACCTCTTTGCCGGCGCCAAGGTCATCCCAATTGTCGATGCGGGCCTAGCGAACTCTCGTCCGGGTTTCGCCGCCGAGGTCGCCGCCTACGGTAAGGCCATGGGTGTACACTTCACCCGCCAGCCTCTCGTGCTCACCGGCGGTGAGGCCGCCAAGAAAGACTCCGCCGTCGTCAAGGCCGCCCTCGCCGCGATCGAAGCCGACAAGATCTGCCGCCACTCCTACGTCCTCGCCATCGGCGGCGGCGCCTTTCTCGACGCTGTCGGCTTCGCCGCCGCCACCGCCCACCGCGGTGTGCGTCTCGTGCGTATGCCCACCACGACCCTCGGCCAGGGCGATGCCGGCGTCGGCGTGAAGAACGGCATCAACACCTTTGGTAAGAAGAATTTCACCGGCGCCTTCGCCGTGCCCGCCGCCGTGGTCAACGACCTCGCACTGCTCGCCTCGCTCGACGCCCGTGGCCTGCGTGACGGACTCGTCGAAGCCGTGAAGGTCTCGCTGCTCAAGGACCCGGTCTTCTTCGCGAACCTCGAGAAGGAGTCTGCGCTGCTTGCCGCCGGGAACATCCCTGCCATCGGCCGCGCTGTCCGCCGCTCCGCCGAACTGCACGCCAAGCATATCGCCGGTAATGGCGACCCCTTCGAACTCGGCAGCGCCCGTCCGCTCGACCTCGGGCATTGGGCCGCACATAAGCTCGAATCGATGACGAACCATCGCCTGACGCACGGCGAGGCCGTGGCCGTCGGCCTAGCGCTCGACCTGATCTGCGCCCGCGAGCTCGGCCTCTTCGGCAAGGCAGAGACCGAGCGCTCGCTCAACCTGCTCGTCGCCCTCGGCTTCCGGATCTACGCGCCCGAGATGCATCTCGACGGCGGCGCCCCGATGCTCGCCGGCCTCGAAGAATTCCGCGAACACCTCGGCGGCCAGCTCACGCTCGTCCTGCCGACCGCCATCGGCAAGTCCACGCAGGTCCACGAGATGGCTTCCGCCGTCGTCCGTAAGGCCGCCGACGAACTGCGGGCGCGGGATCAGCAGCCATGCGTCGCGCGGTCCTGAACGTTGTCGGGCTTTCCGCCCGGGACCTGAGTTCCGGCGTCATGCCGCGTCTCGCCGCGCGCGCCGCCCAGGGCAGCGTCGCGAAGGTCCGCCCCGCGTTCCCGGCCGTCACCTGCACCGCGCAGTCAGATTACCTCACGGGCAAGCAGCCGTGCGTGCATGGCATTGTCGGTAACGGGTGGTATGACCGCACGCTCAGCGAGGTGCAGTTCTGGAAGCAGTCGAACCGCGTCGTGCTCGCCCCTAAGGTCTGGGACGAACTGCACGCCAAGAATCCTAAGCTCAAGGTCGCGAACCTTTTCTGGTGGTACAACATGGGCACCGCGGCCGATATCTCCGTCACGCCGCGTCCGGTCTACAAGGCCGACGGCGGCAAGATTTTCGACATCGCGAGCTACCCGCAGCGTTACAAGGAACTGCTCAAGCGCGACCTCGGCGATTTTCCGTTCCATTCGTTCTGGGGTCCGCGCGCCGGCCTGCCGTCTTCGCAGTGGATTGCCGACAGCGCCCGCTGGATTGAAGAGCAGGAGCAGCCCGACCTCAGCCTGGTCTACCTGCCACACCTCGATTACGACCTCCAGCGCTTCGGCCCGGCCGATCCACGTTGTGATGGCGCGCGACGTGACGTGGACAATCTCGTCGGCGACCTCGCCGAATTCCTCGAATCCCGCGGCGTCGAAGTCCTCATCGTCTCCGAATACGCTATCACCGCCGTTGATCGTGCCGTCCCGCTGAACAAGGTCCTCCGCGCGCACGACTGGCTCGAGCTCAAGCCCGAGGATGGTAGCCTCACGCTCGATACCTTTAACTCCAAGGCCTTCGCCGTCGTCGACCACCAGGTCGCCCATGTCGTTGTCCTTGATCCTTCGATCCGCGAAGAAGTCCGCAAGGTCCTGCTCGCCACGCCCGGCGTCGCCCAGGTGCTCGACGCCGCCGGCCAGGCTGCCGCCGGCATCCAGCACGTGCGCAGCGGCGACTTCGTGGTCATCGCCGACGGACACAGCTGGTTCTCGTATTACTGGTGGGAAGAAGGACAGGGTGAGCCCGACTTCGCGCGCTGCGTGGATATCCATCGCAAGCCAGGGTACGACCCCGTCGAACTGTTCATCGACCCCCAGATCCGTTTCCCGATGCTCTCGGTCGCCTGGTTCCTGCTGAAGAAGAAGCTCGGCTTCAAGGCGCTCATGAAAGTCATTTCGCAAGACGCCTCGCTCGTGAAGGGCTCGCACGGTCGCATCCCGGAAGACCCGCTCGACTGGCCGGTGCTCATCGCGCCGTCGTCGGCCGCCTTGCCTACGCAGATCGCCTCGACGGATGTCTACGGCCAGATCGCGAAGGGCTTCTGAGGGTCAGGCTGCTGTCTCCTTATGCCTGAAGGCGAGGCGCAGTGCCCAGATTTGTCCAATCACCAGGAATAGGCCGAGCCCGGATGGGGCGAAGTAACTCGGAAGCAGGGGCACACGGAGCTTGTAGTGAATAACACGTAATGTCTCGATGCTGGCCTCCAGGTAGCAAAGGGAAATGAAGAGAACTAACACCTGCGACCATTTGCTGAACCAAATGACACGCCGCCTAGGATTAAGAAGGAATATCAGATAACCTAAGGAAGCCACCAAAGTGAAAATGCCAGAAATCCCAATCCACCGGTGATAATCTTTATGCCAAACCACGACCCCGCCGATGTCTATCGAGGCCAGATGGAACATGGAAGGCACGACGAACGCCGAATGGAGTATCGCACTGACAATCACCCAGCTAATCAATGCGTAAGGCCGCTCGGAGACTTGTCCAGTTTGGTGGCTCATGGGGATTGCACGGAACTTAAACGCGCACAAGTTAGTCATCAATCCCTATGAGTGTCATTAGAGTGTTGTCCCTATGCCTCGGCGCTGCGGCTTTTGCCGCGCCGTTTCCGGAGCCGCATAACAACCAGCCGGAGACCATCCCTCTGCTCACGCCGGCGGAGGCTCTCACGAAGCTACATCTCCCCGAGGGATTCAAGGCCACGCTCTTCGCCGCCGAGCCGGATGTCCGCCAACCCATTGCACTCTGTTGGGATGAGCGCGGCCGCCTCTGGATTGCCGAGAACTATACCTATTCCGACGGTAAGGAGCGCTTCGACCTGAATCTCCGCGACCGGATCCTCATCCTGGAAGACACCGACCATGACGGTAAATTCGATAAGCGCACCGTCTTTACCGATGAGGTGCAGATGCTCACCAGCATCGAGCGTGGCTTCGGTGGCGTGTACGCGATGTGCCCTCCGAACCTCCTCTTCATCCCCATGGACGGTGATAAGCCTGCCGGCCCGGCCCAGGTCGTCCTCGATGGCTTCAGCACCACCGCCGCCAGTCGCCATACCTTCGCCAACGGACTCAAGTGGGGACCCGACGGCTGGCTCTACGGCCGCGTCGGCATTTCGAGCACCTCATGGGTCGACGTCCCTGGCGTGCCCAAGGAAAAGCGCCAGCCCACCGCCGGGGGCCTCTGGCGCTACCATCCAGTCACCAAAGTCTTCGAGCCCTATTGCCACGGCACCACCAATCCGTGGGGTTCCGATTGGACCAAGGATCACGAGCTGCTTTTCATCAACACCGTCATCGGTCATGCGTGGCAGGGTATCCATGGCGCGCACTACAAGCGCATGCATGGCGAAGACCCGTATCCTTTCGTCTACGATCTGCTCGATCAGCATGCGGACCATTATCACTGGGACACCGGCAAAAAGTGGAACGACGCCGACGGCGGTCGCGGCGGCGCGGACAGCTTAGGCGGAGGCCATGCGCATGTCGGCATGATGATCTATCAGGGCGATAACTGGCCGTCGCAGTATCGGGATAAGCTCATGACCCTCAACCTGCACGGCCGACGCACCAACGTCGAAGCCATCGAGCGGCAAGGCAGCGCGCTCATCATGAAGCACCAGCCCGACATCCTGAAGTCCGACGACGAATGGTTCCGTGGCATCGAACTGAGCCAAGGCCCAGACGGCGCCGTCACCATCCTCGACTGGAGTGATATCGGCGAGTGCCACGACCAAGACGGCATCCACCGCACCACCGGCCGTATCTTCAAGGTCAGCTATGGCGACCCCAAGCAGCCCGGCGTCGACTTCGCTAAGGCCACCCCGACGGAGCTTGTGCAACTCCAGCGCAGCAAGAACGAGTGGCTCGTTCGCATGGCTCGCTGGGAACTCCGCGAGCGCGCCTGGAAGGGCGTCGACCTCTCGTCCGCTTCCGTCGCCTGGGAGAAGCTCGCTTCGGAAGAAGACAGCGTCCTCGCGCTCAATGCCCATTCGACCCTACTCGCCCTGCGCACCGTCAAGTCGGGCGTCCAGCCGTTCGCCGCCCAGCACGCCAAGCATTACGCCACGGCCGCCATCCTCGCCGAGCAGCGTCAGGACGTCCTCGCGCGCCTCATCGAACGCGAGCTCACCGATCCGCTCGTGGAACGGAACAACATCTTAGCTAAGTTCGCCGCTGGCATGATTGCGACCTGCGACGAACAGGAAACCGCGCTCCTCAAGCTGGCTGGCGAGTCTCGTGGCCAGCGCGTGCGCCTCGCCCTCGCTGAAGCCCTACCGCACCTCACGGTCCCTGTTCGCTCGCTTGTCGCCCAGCATCTCCTGCGCAACGAACAGGACACGACCGACCACAATCTCCCATTTCTTTATTGGACTGGTATCCGTGAGCTCCCGCTCGCCGAGCTGGTGCAATGCGCGCATGTCAGCCGCATTCCTCAGGTCACCCAGCTCATCGCCCGCCGGATTGCCGAGGGCGCAGACAAGCAGCCCGCCACGTTGAACGAACTCCTGGCGAACGCCGCGCAGATGCCCGAAGGCCAGGCGGAAATCGTCGCCGGAATCGCCGACGCCCTCAAAGGTTGGCGCAAGGCGCCCAAGCCCGCCGCGTGGGACGCATTCGTAGCCACCATTCCCAAGTCCGCCACCGTCGCGCAGGACCAGGTCCGTGCGCTCAACGTCATCTTCGGCGATGGTCAGGCGCTCGACGAGATCCGCAAGATCGCCCTCGATGACAAAGCGCTCATGGATCAACGCCGCGCCGCCTTGCTCTCGCTCATCGAGGCCAAGGACAAGCAGCTCAAGCAGGTCTGTGAAAAGCTGCTCACCGTCCGCGGCGTGACCATGGAAGCTATCCAGGGACTCACGCAGTTCGACCAAGATGGCGTCGCAAAGCGCATCATCGATCGCTACATGCAGCTCTACCCGCACGAGCGGCCTCAGGCCATCATGGCTCTCGTCTCGCGCCCACGTTTCGCGACTGACCTCCTCAATGCCGTCGATGCCGGCAAAATCCCCAAGGTTGATTTCGGCCCGTCGGCCGCGCGTCAGGTGCGCGCATTCAACGACCCCAAGCTCAACGCACTCCTCAGCAAGGTCTGGGGCGAGACGCACGAGACCTCGGCGGACAAGCTCAAGCTCGTCGCCGAACTCAAGGCGCGGCACACGCCTGAGTCGCTGGCCAAGGGCGACCAGAGTAAGGGCAGGGCGATCTTCGCTGGCGTGTGCGGACAGTGTCACAAGCTCTACGGCGAAGGCGGCGCGCTCGGACCCGATCTTACCGGCAGTGGTCGTCATGACCTTAACTACCTCGTTGAGAACATCGTCGATCCCAGCGCCGTCGTGGACGCCGCCTATTATCTCAATAGCATCACCTTGAAGGACGGTCGTGTGCTCAGCGGCATCGTCGGCGCGCAGAGCGAGCGCACGCTCACCCTGCGTTTCGTCGGCCAGGAGACCGTGCTCGATAAGCAGGACATCAAGGAGCGCAAGATCATGCCCCTCTCGCTCATGCCGGAAGGACTCCTGCAGGCCTTCACGCCCGAGCAGCAGTGCGACCTCCTCGCCTACCTCATGGGCGATTCTCAGGTCCCCTTGGCGAAGTAAGAAGGCCGCTCAGCGCTTCGCGAGCGCCTGCGTGATTGCCACGCAGGCGAGCGCGGCGTTTTCGGCGCGGAGGACCGTCGGGCCGAGGACCACGGGCATGAAGCCCGCGGCGCGGGCGGCGGCGTATTCTTCGGACGTCAGGTCGCCTTCTGGGCCGATGAGCCAGGTGACCTTCGATGCCTTCGTGAAATCTAGGTGCGCGACCGCTTCGGCGTCGAACTCCAGCGAACCCGTGAGGCGCAGTTCGCCTTCGACGGCGGCGGGCAGGCGTTCGATCCATTCGCGGAAACGTATCGGGGCGGCGATCTCCGCGCGCCAGGGATGGCCGGATTGCTTGCAAGCCTCGACGGCCTGCTGCTGCCAGCGTTCGCGGCGGGTGCGGGCGCGGTCGGCGTCGAGCTTTAGTTCGCAGCGCGTTGTCTCAAGCGGAATGATCCCGGCGGCGCCGGCTTCGCAGCAGGAGCGGACCAGGTCGTCCATCGTGCCGCCCTTCGGCATCCCTTGGGCGACATAAATAGCGGGGGAAAGCGTGTCAGCCACGCGGGCACGGACCACTTCGACCACCGCGGCGTCGCCGTCGGCCGAAGCAAGCTTACCTTCGACGACCAAGCCTTCGCCGTCGAGAAGCACGACCGCGTCGCCGCGGCGGGCGCGGAGGCTGCGGACCACGTGGGCGGATTCGTCGGCCGAAAGTTTTACAAAGGCACCGGGCTTGCAGGCCGGGGCTTGTTCGTGATCGATCCAGACTCGAAGAGGGCTCATCAGGCGAGGGCGACCGGGCGGTCGTAGGAAGGATCCCAGTCTTTCCACACCGGTTCGTAACCGTGGGCGCGGAGCATCCCGGCCACTTCTTCGGGCGAGCGGTCGTCTTCGATCGCGAATTGCTCGAGCGAGGCTTCGCGGCCTTCGGCGTAGCCGCCCGGATTCGTGTGCGAGCCTGCGCTCATCGCCGTCACGCCCACGCGGCAGGCGTGGTCGCGGAACTTGCGGCTCTCGCGGGTGCTCAGCGTCAGTTCGACTTCGGAACTCAGCAGGCGGAAAGCGCAGATCGCTTGGACCAGATCGCGGTCGGTCATCTCGACCTTCGGCTGCAGTTCGCCTTCGTGCGGGCGGATACGCGGGAACGAGACGCTGTAGCGGCTCTGCCAGTGTTTGCGTTCGAGCCAGCGGAGGTGGAGGGCCGTGAAGAAACATTCCGCGCGCCAGTCTTCGAGGCCGAAGAGCGCGCCGAGGCCGATCTTATGGACGCCCGCGGCGCCGACGCGGTCGGGCGCGTCGAGGCGGTAGGCGAAGTCGGATTTGCGGCCCTTCGGATGGTGGACGTTGTAGGTCTCGCGGTGATACGTCTCCTGGTAGACCAGTACCGCATTGAGGCCGTGGCGGCGGAGTTCGGCGTATTCCGCGGTCTCCATCGGTTGCACTTCCATCGAGAGCGAGGAGAAGTGCGGGCGGAGCAGGTCGAGGGCTTGGACGAAGTAGGGGACTTCTACCTTGTTGGACTCGCCTGTCAGGATGAGCAGGTGGTCGAAGCCCAGTTTCTTGAGTGCGCCCGCTTCGCGGAGGATCTCGGCCGGGTTGAGCGTGCGGCGCGGGACCTTGTTGCCGGCCGAGAAGCCGCAGTAGGTGCAGATGTTCTGGCACTCGTTGGAAAGGTAGGCCGGCGCGAAGAGCTGCATCGTGCGGCCGTAGCGGCGGAGCGTACGCTCATGGCTCAGGCGGGCCATCCGTTCCAGGTGCGGCGCGGCGGCCGGGGAGATCAGCGCCTTGAAGTCTTCGAGGTCGGCCGTGTCCGCTTCGGCGCGGGCGAGCGCGCGGAGTACGTCGGCATCGGTCTTAGCTGCGACGGACCCCAGGACATCGTCCCAGGGATGGGCGGCATGGACTTCGGCGAACGACATCGGCCCGTCACTGTGGGCCAAAAACCGTGCAGGGCAAGGGCGGGCGCGCGCTCAGAGCGTCGCGGCGTAACCAGCGGCGTCGAGGAGGCTGGCGAGCTCGGCCGGGTTCTTCACCTTCACCTTGATCATCCAGGCGCCGCCGTAGGGTTCGCGGTTCACTAGGTCAGGGGAGTTGTTCAGGCCCGAGTTGGCTTCGAGGACCTCGCAGGAGATCGGGCTGTAGAGGTCGGAGGCGGCTTTGACGGATTCCACCGTGCCGAAGACGTCGCCGTGGTTGAACGAAGCGCCGACCTTCGGGAGGTCGACGAACGTCACGTCGCCGAGCGCGGCCTGCGCGTGGTCGGTGATGCCGATGACCGCGGTACCGTCGGCGGCGACCTTGATCCATTCGTGGTCCTTGGTGTAATGGAGGTCGGCAGGGACGTTGCTCATGGCTTCTGGGTAAAGTGGGCGGGGATTATTTCAACCCTTCACTTCACGAAAGGCTCGGTCGCGAGCAGGAGCGGGATGCGATTGCCGCGGATGTCGACCGTCAGCGTGCCCGAAGCCGCATGGCCGGCGGCGACGAGGGCCGTGCCGATCGGCTTGCCGAGGATCGGGGACTGTGTGCCCGAGAGCACTTCGCCGACGGGCGTCTCGCCGGAGAAGACTACCGCGCCCTGGCGGGCGATGCGGCGGTCATCGAGCGAGAAGAGCACGACCGAGGAGGACGGGCCGCCTTGGGCTTGGCGGTGGAGCGCTTCGCGGCCGATGAATTCCGATTTCGCGAACTTCACCGTCCAGCCGAGGCCGGCCTGGATGGGCGAGATGCGTTCTGAGATCTCATGTCCGTAGAGCGGGTAGTTCGCCTCCAGGCGGAGCGAGTCGCGGGCACCGAGGCCGGCCGGGACGAGCCCGTGCGGCTTGCCGGCGGCGAGGAGCGCGCGGGCGACCTTTTCCGCGGAAGCGGCGGGCAGGTAGATTTCAAAGCCCGGCGAGCCCGTGTAGCCCGTGCGGGAAATAATGCAGCCTGCGGCGCCGGCGACTTCGCCGAGCACGAAGCCGAAGCGCTTGATTGGCGCGAGCGGCGTGGACGTCACGAGCGCGAGAATCTTTTCGGCCAGCGGGCCTTGGAGCGCGAGCTGGGCCCAGGCGGCGCATTCATCGAGGACTTCGACCTGGTGGGCACCGATGTGGGCGCGCATCCAGGCGATATCCTTCGGCGCATTGGAGGCGTTGAGGCAGATCAGGAATTCCTCTTCGGCGAGGCGGTAGACGATGAGGTCATCGACGCAGCCGCCGTCAGGCTGGCACATCACCGTGTAACGGGCCATGCCGACCTTGATCGTCGCCATCTCATTGGTCATGATGCCGTCGAGGAACTTCGCGGCGTCGCGACCGCGGACGCGGGCTTCGCCCATGTGCGAAACGTCGAAGAACCCGGCCGTCTTGCGGACCGCCATGTGTTCCTCGATGATGCCCGTGTATTGCACCGGCATCTCCCAGCCCGCGAAGGGGACGATGCGGCCGCCGAGTTCAACGTGCAGGGCGAAGAGAGGCGTGCGGGAGAGCGTGTCCGACATAGGTCCGCTAAGGTGAGGAGCGTGGCATTTCTTCCAACAAAAAAGCCCGGCTTTGCGGCCGGGCTTCACAAGACGAACCGCGGAGCGGCTCAGAGACCGAGTTCCTTGCGGAGTTCGGAGAGGGCAGCCTTATAGTCGTCTTCCGAGATCGTCTTCGCGCGACGCTTGCTTTCCAGCAGCGCGTAGCGGGCGTTGAATTCGGAATACTTGAGGGCTTCGGCCTGGGCCTTGGCGGCGGCGGCGACCTTGTTGGCTTCGGCCACCTTGGCATTGGCGTCGGCCAGCGCCTTTTCGGCGTCGCGGCGTTCGCTGGCGAGGGTCTTTTCGGCAGCCTTATTGGCTTGGGCGACCTTAGAGTCGGTGTCGGCTTTTGACTTGGCCAGTGCTTCGTTGGCCTGGGCGACTTTGGCATCGGCGGCACGGCGTTCATCGGCGAGGTTGCGTTCGGCGACCTTATTGGCATCGGCGATGCTCTTGGCGGCTTCGGCCTTGGCATCGGCGACCGCCTTTTCGGCGTTCTTGTTGGCTTCGGCGATTTTGGCTTCGCCGGCAGCCTTCTCGGCGGCAGCGGCCTTCTCGGCGTCTTCGACCTTAGCCTGGAGTGCCTTCAGTTCGGCGTTGGCTTTTGCGACGGCCTTGTCGGCGCTGGCAGAGGACTCCTTGGCGGCGTCAGCTTTCGCCTTGGCGAGGGCTTCATTTGCCTTGGCGGCAGCAGCCTTCTGTTCTTCAAGCGCCTTCTGCAGGTCGGCAAGACCCTTAGCGGCTTCGGCCTTGGCGTTGGCGGAGGAAGCGTTGGCGGCGCGGGCGAGTTCGTCGGCGCGGGCGTTGAGGGCCTTGATGGCGTTGGCGGAGTTGGCCTGAGATTCGGCGAGGCCCTTGATCTCGGCGGCGTAGGATTTTTCGAGTTGCGAGAGACGATTGTCGGAGGTGCTGGCAGCTTCCTTGGCCTTCGCTACGTTGATCTTAGCGGTGGAGACCTTGGATTCGGAGCCGGCGAGAGCGGCTTGACGGGCCTCGACGGACTTCAGGTTCTTCTCGGCCTGAGCCTTGGCGGCGGCGGCTTCGGCATTGGCCTGCTTGAGGGCGAGTTCGGCTTCCGCGAGCTGGGCCTTGGCGGCAGAGTCATTACCCTTCACGTTCTTGGCGGCGGCGACGGCCTTCGTGATTTCCGCGAGGCGCGCCTTGCTGGCGGCTTCACGGGCGGCGAGTGAGGCCTGAATCTTGGCGGCGGCTTCCTTCGTCGCGGCGATATCGGCCTTCAGGCTTTCTTTGGAGGCGTCTTCGCCGAGGGCCTTCTTCGCGAGGCGTTTGAATTCCTGATTATCGGCGGCGGGGACGCTAGCTTCGCCGGCGGCCGGCTCTTTAGTCAGGTTGACCTTTACCGTGGCGGGGAAACCAAACTCGATTCCCTCGCTGGTGGTGATGAGGCGGGGCTTCAGTTCAGAGACCTCGGTGAGGAAGCCGCCCTTGCCTACCTGCAGTTCGTAATTCTTGGTGCGGTCGAGTTTGATCGTGGCCGGGGTGCGGCCGACGGGGTCGCCGTTCAGGCGGATTGCCGCGGCGGTCGGGTTCGACGAGACGACGACGTAGTCGACGTTGGCCGAATCGACCGAGGAGTTGCAGCCGGTGAACGCGGCGCAAAGAGCGAGAAGGGAGACGGGGATACGCATGGGGACAGGGCTTGGGGTGTTAGAATTGCGTTCAAAACCAAATCCGTTTCAACCCCTAATCGCCTTATTTCCCTAAGGGTTGACACCGTGCGACTGTGAACAACCCTGTGAATAGGGAAGTTGGCCAGCATAGCTCAGTTGGTAGAGCAGCCGCCTTGTAAGCGGCAGGTCGTCGGTTCAAGTCCGACTGCTGGCTCCATTCCCTGCTTTTTCGAGGTGGAACCGTCCGTGAGATGGCTCAGCGGGCTTCTGGTTCCCAGTGTGGGCCGTGCCGAAGCGCATCGGCCATGCGGATGACCGGGCGGAGTGTGGCCACGTCGTGGGCTCGAATCATCGCAGCCCCTTGGGCGATGCCCCATGCGGCCGTGACTTCATTGCCGACGCCACGTCGAAGGGAATCGGGTTCGCCAAGCACCAGTCCGAGGGTCGACTTACGGCTCGTGCCGAGCAGGACCGGGAAGCCTAGTGCGGCGACCTTCGATAGGTCGCGCACCAGCATGAGATTCTGCGCGGGCGTCTTACCGAAGCCGAAGCCCGGATCCGTCCAGAGCTGCTCTTTCGGCATACCCGCGGCCTGTGCGCAGCGGAGTGACATGCGGAGATCCTCTAGGACTTCCGTCCAGAAATCTTCGTAATCCACCTTTGCGCGGCGGTGCATCAGAATGAGGGGGCAACGAAGCGCGGCGCAGGCC
Organism: Opitutia bacterium; assembly: GCA_947377865.1. Classification (GTDB taxonomy): domain Bacteria; phylum Verrucomicrobiota; class Verrucomicrobiia; order Opitutales; family UBA953; genus UBA953. The sequence goes on from CANCHK010000020.1 coordinate 15,295, forward strand.
GACCCCATCGGCGACTCGTCTGGGCGGGCTCCGAAGCGACCTCCCTCGACGTCGTTCACCAAGTCGACGCCGGCTTCGATGCAGGCACGGGCCACCTGAGGTTTATACGTATCGACGGAAATGGCCGCCTTCGGAAAGCGTCTCCGCAACGCCTTCACGATGGGAATCAGGCGCGCAAGTTCGGTGGCTGCGTCGACCGGAGTCGCGCCTGGCCGGGTCGACTCCGCGCCGAGGTCGAGGATATCAGCGCCTTCGGCGAGAAGGGTATCCGCCCGTGTGAGGGCTGAGGTTTCATTGCTGAGCTGACCTCCGTCGGAAAAGGAATCCGGCGTCAGGTTCATGATGCCCATGATCAGGGTACGCTTCCGCCAGTCGGGCAGAGGGGTGCCATGTGGGCTGGTCCAGGACATGGCTTGGGGGTTAAAGACGCCGTCGGATGGTGCAACCCCCAAGGCGGGCTAGGGGTAGAAGGGAAGTGAAGGCAGACTTATTAGACAGGTTGATGGGGGCTAATCTATGTTAAATACTTAATTAACAATAACTTACATAAACATTGAACTTGTGGCCTCTGATGAGAGGCATTCTATGACCATTTTGCCCTGCTGGGGCTTGCAAATTACAACCTTTTTACGGAGTTTTCGGCGTCCGAAACTCATCCTTTATGTTTTCTCGCTTCTTTAGTCGGGTAGGTCTGCTGGCCGCCCCCCTCCTGGCTATGATCATGGCCGGTTGCTCGAAGGCCGACATGACTGTCCGCCAATCGACCTTGGACCCTAAGGGCCCGGTCGCCCAGGTTCAGTACGACCTCTTCATGGCGACGGTCTGGCTGGTTGTCATTCTCTTCGCGCTCGTCGGCGGCCTGCTTGTCTACGCCGTCATCAAGTTCCGCTTCCGTGCTGGCGACGAAAACAAGCCCGCGATCGTCGAAGACGGTCACGGCAATCCGCTCATCGAAATCGGACTCATCACCGCCTCCATCGGTGCGCTCGTCATCATCGCCATCCCGACACTTAGCGCTATCTGGTACACTGATGACGTTCCGGCTGAATCCGTCCCGACGTCAAAGCTGTCCGTCTGGTATCCTCGCATCGAAGGCACCCGCGAGAACTACGCCAAGGCCGTCGAGGAGCAGGTGCTCGAAGTTGACGCCATCGGAAAGCAGTGGTGGTTCCGGTTCGAATACCCGCAGCTCGGCCTCACCAATGACGCCAAGCATTCTATCCCGAACGAGATGGTGATTCCCAAGGGCGTCGCCGTCCGCATCAACCTCCGCTCAGAAGACGTCATCCACTCCTTCTGGGTGCCCAAGCTCGCCGGCAAGGTCGACCTCATGCCTGGCCGCAAGAACCATATGTGGCTGCAGGCTAGCGAGACCGGCCACTATTACGGACAGTGCGCCGAGTTCTGCGGCGACTCGCATGCCTACATGCTCTTCCGCGTCGAAGTCGTTGAGCCTGCCGAATTCGCCAAGTGGGTGCAGAAGCAGAAGGCTGATGCCGCTCCCGTTGCTGCCGACACCAAGGCCGACAAGGGTAAGGCCCTCTTCGCCGCCAAGAGCTGCGTGATGTGCCACAATATCGGAGGCCACTACGGTGCAGGCGCCTTCGCTCCGGATCTCACGCACGTCGCCTCGCGTAAGTCGCTCGCCGGTGCGTGGCTCGACAACCGCGACCCCAAGGCACAGCTCGCGCTCGAGCAGAAGACGAACAACACCGAGTCCTCCGTCGAGGTCGACCCCGCGACCCTCAAGGCCAACCTCATCAAGTGGATCGGTTCGTCTGGCGTCTCCCATGGCACCGATGGCAAGCCGACCAAGGACGTCAAGCCCGGCAACCGCATGCATTACTACAAGATGTTCAACGTGGCTGGACTCAACGAGACCAACCAGAAATTCACCGCCGAGGAGCTCGACTGCCTCGCCGAATACCTCCTCACCCTGAAGTAAGACTTCCCGACTTTTCACACTCATGTCCCACGATTCCCATCACGCTCCGGTCGCCTGCAAGACCGAGCTGGCGCCCGAGCGCAGCGACCTCGGCCTGATCCGTCCTGACCGCTCGACCGGCTTGATCGACTGGCTGACGACCGTCGACCATAAGAAGATTGGCATCCTGTATGGAGCCTTCGCCATGTTCTACTTCCTCGTGGGCGGCGTCGAAGCCCTTGCGATTCGCACCCAGCTGGCCCGCCCGGACAACGACTTCGTCACGGCGCGCATGTACAACCAGCTGTTCACCATGCACGGCACGACGATGATCTTCCTTGGCGTCATGCCCCTGTCGGCCGCGTTCTTCAACTTCCTCGTGCCGCTGCAGATCGGCGCGCGTGACGTCGCCTTCCCGCGCCTCAACGCCTTCTCTCTCTGGACCTTCGTGTTCGGTGCCTTCGTGCTGAACGCCTCTTGGTTCTTCGAGTTCGCGCACCTCGCCGGTTGGTTTAATTCCTTCGAATGGCACAAGGCGCTCGTCTATACCGACTTCGCTCCCGCCAACGGTTGGTTCAGCTACGCACCCCTCTCCGGCACCTTCGGCCAAAACGGACAGGCCCTGCGCTTTACTGGCGTCGGCACCGACTTCTGGATCATCGGCATCCAGGTTCTCGGTATCGCCTCCCTCGCGGCCTCCTTCAACTTCATCTGCACTATCATCAACATGCGCGCCAAGGGCATGACCATGATGCGCCTGCCGGTGTTCACCTGGATGACGCTTGTCACCGCGGTACTCATCATCCTGGCCTTCCCGGCCATCACCGTCGCGCTGATCGAGCTCATGTTCGACCGCGCCTTCGGAGCTAACTTCTTCAACCCGTCCTCCGGGGGCCAGCCCGTCCTGTGGCAGCACCTCTTCTGGATCTTCGGTCATCCGGAGGTTTACATCCTCGTGCTGCCTGCGATGGGCATTGTCTCGGAAGTCCTCCCGACCTTCTCCGGCAAGTCGCTCTTCGGCTACCCGATCATCGTCTTCTCTGGTGCTGTCATCGGCTTCCTCGGCTTCGCCGTCTGGAGCCACCACATGTTCACCACTGGCCTCGGCCCCGTGCCGACCGCCGCTTTCTCCCTCCTTACGATGGCCATTGCCGTCCCGACGGGCGTGAAAATCTTCAACTGGCTCGGCACGATCTGGGGCGGACGCGTCCGCTTCACCCCGCCGATGGTCCTCGCCCTCGGCTTCATCTGGATGTTCATGTGCGGCGGTTTCTCCGGCGTCATGCACTCCTCGGCTCCCGCCGACTCCCAGCAGCAGGATAGCTACTTCGTCATCGCGCACTTCCACTACGTGCTCCTCGGTGGCGTGCTCCTCGGCCTGATGGCTGGCCTCTACTTCTGGTTCCCGAAGATCTTCGGCCGCATGCCCAACGCCCCCATCGCGTACATCGCCTCGGGCATGGTCATCCTCGGCTTCAATCTCGCCTTCGGTCCGATGCACTACCTCGGCTTGGCCGGCATGCCGCGCCGTACGCACACCTACCACGCCGGCAACGGCTGGGAGACCTGGAACTTCGTTGCCACCATCGGCGCCTACATCCTCGGCCTCGGCGTCTTCCTCGCCTTCGTGAACCTCGTCTGGACCGCCTTCCGCGGCAAGAAGTGCTCCAATGATCCGTGGGATGGCCGCACCCTCGAGTGGTCGCTGCCTTCCCCTGTGCCCGAGTACAACTTCGCCCAGGCTCCGATTGTCGCCGCACGTGACGCCTACTTCGAAGACAAGCATGGCGGTAAGCGCATCGGCACCGAGAACGACGGCGGCGAGGCCGGCGTCCACATGCCCAGCCAGTCTTGGATGCCGCTGCTGGCTTCTGCTGGCTTCCTTTTCGCTGGCTTCGGCATGCCGATGATGGCCATGGGTATCCCTCATGCCGGCTGGATCGTCATCTCCGGCCTCGGTGTCCTCTTTATCGGTATCTGGCTCTGGGCCCTCGAAGGTCCAGGCGGCTACATGCTCAAGACTCCCGCCGCTTCCGGCACCCCGGCTCCCACCGAGACCGTTGCCCACTGAGCGCCTTCCTCTCCTCATTCTAAACTCTGACCTCCATGTCTGACACCGCCGCCGCGCACGAAGCGCCCACGTCCACCGGGATCGACCACAAGAAGCTCATCATGTGGCTCTTCCTGGCTTCGGACTGCATGTTCTTCGGGACGCTGATCTCGACGCACCTGCTTTACCGCAAGCTCTACCCCGCCGGCTTCACCGACGCCGAAGGCCACCAGCGCTTCATCCAGAACCTGTTCAATATCGAACTGACGTCCTTCTCGACGTTCATCCTGCTCATGTCCTCGTTCCTGATGGCACTTGCGGTCTCCGCGATGCACAAAGGCCAGATCAAGTCCTTCCGTCGTAACGTCCTCGGCGTGATCTTCTTCGGCCTGATCTTCCTAGGCTGTCAGGTCTTTGAGTTCACGCACTTCTACCATCAGGGCCTGACTATCCAGAACAGCGTGCTCGGTTCGACGTTCTACGTCCTCACCGGCACGCACGGTACACACGTCGCCATCGGCGTACTCTGGCTCATCCTGATGTATTTCTACAGCTTCACCGGCAAGCTCGGCGGCCATATGGGTGCCCTCGACGTCGAAGTCGCGGGTCTCTACTGGCACTTCGTCGACATCGTCTGGATCATCATCTTCACGGCGGTCTACCTCGTCGAGTACCTCGGTCCTAACGGCATCTGGGGCTCGGGCCTCCCGGCCGTCGCCAAATAACCCACCTTTCCGACCATGTCCTCTTCTCACGAAGCCGCTCCCAGCCCTGATTTCCTCGCCGAGGAAGTCCGCCGCTACCACCACTTCATCGTGCTGGCCCTTTGGCTGGCTGTCGTCACCGGCGCCGAAATCGTGCTGATCTTCCTGCCGCTCCCGGTCGCTGTCGTCCTGACCATCCTGACCCTGATGTCCGCGGGCAAGTTCTTCGCGGTCATCCTGTGGTTCATGCACCTGATCTACGATAAGCGCCTGCTCTTCTGGTGCTTCTTTGCTGGGCTGGCGCTCGCCTTCGCGACCTACACCGCGTTGCTCTGCCTGTTCTCCGCTGACCGCATTGATACGCGTTGGTTCAGCTAAAGGCTGAGCCCATCGCCTGACGAAGGCCTCCGCCCTGGCGGAGGCCTTTTTCGTGCCCACGCTTGCGAGTCCGGCGGCGGCGGCTTCATATCATGATGATGAAAATCCCTCTCCACTGGCATACGGAGCCGCTGCTGCTGCTCCTGGTGGTCGGGGCTTGCTGGGCGCACGCGATGATTTGCGGGCCGTATCGCGCGCGCTGCCTGCCGGGGAGGACGGCGTATCCTGTGTGGTACGCGGTCCGATTTCATTTGGGCGTGCTCGTTGCCTATGTCGCCGTCGGCTCCCCGATCGACCAGTTAGGCGAAGGCTTCCTGTTCTGGGCGCACATGCTTCAGCACATGTTGCTCATCTACATCTCCGCGCCCCTTATTGTCACAGGGCTGCCGCCGGAATTCATCGACGGCTTTCTACTCGAAGGGCGACCGCGCCTCGCGCGTGTTCTCCGCGTGCTCACACACCCCCTCGCCGGCGGTCTGCTCTTCACGCTCTTTTTCTCAATCTGGCACTTCCCTGAGCTCTATGAGGCAGCGTTGCGCAGCCGACCGCTCCACGTGATCGAGCACTGGTCGATGTTCCTGCCGGCAATCCTCATGGTGTGGCCGCTGTTCTCGATGTCGGCGAGGTTACCGCGCATCGGCTACGGTCAGGCGATGTTCTATTGCTTCGCCCTGATGATTGCCGACCTGCCGCTTTGGGCGGTGCTCATCTTTGGCGAACACCCGATTTACGAGACCTATCGTCTGGCGCCCCGTGTGAGCGGCCTCACGGCTTCTTCTGACATGATCATGGGCGCGGTGGTGATGAAAGGGTTCAACGAGGTCTTCGCCCTAGCTTGTATGGGCTACGCGTTCTTCGCGTGGTACCAGCGCGACCGCTGAGCGCGCTCAGTGCCGCGAGGCGCGCCGGAGCAGGAACCAAGAGAGGACGAGCACGACCAGGTTGGGCAGCCAGATCAGCAGGTCTGGCCGGAGGCCCGGGTCCTTCACGAAGGCGGCCATCGAGGTCAGTAGGTAATACGATAGCGCCACGCCCAAGGCCACGGCCGCGTTGACGAACGTCTCGGAGCGACCGACCCGGACAGCGAGTGGCACCGCTAGAAAGGCAAGGGAGAAGACCGACAGCGCTCCAGCGAGGTGCGACATGAGTTGCGTCTTCGCGAGCATCTGGCTGCGCTCCTTCTCCTTGGGCGTGGCGTTCGGGGCCAGCTGCCAGCCTTTGTCGATTGCTTCGAGCAGTTCGGCGGTCGTGAGCCAGCGTAGCTTGCGCTGGAAATTGCCGCCGTCCTTGAAGATGCCCGACGCTGGGAACTCGAGGCTCGTGATAGCCGCCGTGGTGAAGGAGGAGGGGCGGGCAAAGTTCTCATCGCCGACCTGTCGACGTTCCATGCGAGCATCGGTCAGGGTCACACGTAGGATGCCTTCCCCGGCCTTATCAACGTCGGGGGCCAGCCGGGCTTCGCGCGCGTGGATGGTCTGTGTTAGCCGGCCACGATTGTCGACGCTCCAGAGCCAGAAGTCGCGAAGGACCTCGCCGTCGCGTTCGGTCGCGCGGATGACCATGCCTGGGAACTGGCGGTTGAGTTTGCCGGGAACGATGACCGAAGCCGGATTGTCTTTGGCCGAGCCGACGAGCATCCGGCGGTATTCCGTGTTCGCGACGGGTGCGACCTCTAGATTGAGCCAGGCCGAGAGCAGGGCCAGCCCGCCGGCGAAGAATAGGGCGGGCCGGGCGATGCGCCCGAGGCTGCGGCCGCTCGCTTTCATAGCGGTGAGTTCCTGTTGTGAGCTCATGCGCCCAAACGCGATGAGCACGCCGGTCAGCAGCCCCAGTGGCAGCGCATAAGGCAAGACGCCTGGAATAAGTAGGCCGATCAGCTCGAGGCCTTCCCAGCCGCTAACACGGCCACTGGCAATCGCACCAGAGACCTGCGTCAGGACGTTGCCGGCGACCATCACGAAGACGAACGCACCCGTGGCGCCTCCGCCGGCGACGGCGGTTTCGGTCAGGACGTGGCGGTCAAGGAGGCGCACGTAAGTATCCAAGCCGAGCTGGCCCGTCTCTCCAAGGCGAAAGGCTCAGGGCGCCGCCTTCTGGTCTAGGTCGGCGGGGAGGCCGGCACCGCGGACGGATTCGATCTCTCCCGTGCGGAGCCAGCCAGTCTTGCCGTCGGCAGTGGTCACGCGGACGTGTCCGTTGAGGGGTCGTCCGGTGCGGACAACATCGCCTTCCGCGACGCCATGCAGCGGCTCACCGAACTGGGTTGGGGTCAGGCGCAGGGAGACTTCGGTCCGACGTACCACCGCCCGGGCGGAAAGCGAACGGCTACCCCAAAGCCCCGGGCCACATAGCGCCAGCAAGGTCAGTGCAATCACCCGGGTCCGATGATTACCTTCTCCGGCGGCACGACGCCGGAGTCGCGGGATGACGATGCACAGGAAAGCGACCCAGAACGCCGCGGTCGCCAGGAGGAGCCACGCATCGGCAGTCAGGAAGGAGGCGTAGTTTTCGGACCACGTGAGCGTAGGCCGTTCCGTGCCGCCCGCATCTAAAGCGTGCCGGATGCCGGCGAGCGCGACTGGGTCTCGCGGGTCGAGGAGAAGCGCTCGCTCCCAGCAGACCATCGCGCGACCCTTCCGTCCGAGACGCCATTCGGCGTTGCCGAGTGCAGAAAGCAGGCCGGCGCTCACGCCCTCTTCACGTGCCTCGTCGGACCACTTTTCGACGGCGGTAGCGTAGTCGCCCTTTGCATAGGCGGCCTCGGCTGGGGATGGTATGGGTGCGGCGGCCCTCAGCGAGGCCGCCCAGCAGAGAAGAAGGCAGGCGAGGAACCTCATAGCAGGGCGAGCAGTCGACGGACGAGCGCCAGTGCGGCGTCATCGTTGAGGGAGTCGGCGCCGGGTGAGGCCGCAGTGAAGCGTTCGCCATAGGCGCGGACGAATAGCTGATCGAGCAAGGTGCGGTTGGCGCCAGGAAGAGCTCTCTCGATGTCGCTCTGAATCATCGCCGCTTCTTCGGCGCCGAGCAGAGCGGCGCTACCGACCTGCAGGGCACGGATGACAGTTGTAGCGAAGGCACGCTGGTCACCTTGGTGACGTGCGGTTTCAGCCGCGGCGAGTGAGGCGCGAAGGATCGTGCGGGCCCGGCGGCGAATGCGGATTTCCGGATGCGTTGCGAGGTAGCCGAGATAAAGTGCGGAGGCGGTGAGGATGAGCAGCAGGGCTACCAAGATTCCGTTTCCAGACCAGAAGGCCGTCGATGCTGCGAGAGGCGACGACGGCGTGCCGCGGAAGAGCGCCGACCTGCGGCCAGGTTCTGGCTGCGCGAGGCCGGCCAGCTCCTTCGTCTTCGCGGCGGCGGGCGTAGCAGGGTCCGCCGTGATGAGGTCTACTTTCGACGGCGCGCTGCCAGTGACGACCACTTCGATGGGCTTAAATTCGACCCGCGTATAGCGCTTGGTCGCGGGGTCGAAGGTCGAGAATCCGATCGCGGGCGTGAGCAACTTGCCAGGCAGGCGCGGGATGAGAGTATAGACAAAGAAGCGCTGTTCGTCGGCATGGCGTCGACGTTCCGCCGCCGGCAGGACGTCCCAGCTTTCACTGCTGGGGAGCTCGGGCGTGAGCAGTCGGTCGAGGTTGCCGGCCCCGGTCAGGGTCGCGCGCAAACGAATCGGCTCGCCGACTTCGGGTTGATCCTTGGACACTTGGACGGCCTCAGTGACGAAGGTGCCGATCGCGCCCGACCAGTCTGCGGGGCGTCCGCGTTCCGGCACGTGTTCGACGGTGAGCTTGCGGCGGAAGGCGAAGGGGCGGTCCCGACCGCTATTACTGAATGCGTTGAGTTGAGCGCCTTGGATGAGCATCGTGCCGTTGAGGGCGAGTTCACTCATGCCTTCGCGGATGGGGGTGAGATCAAAGGTCGTCTGCATCCCTTGACCTAGCTCATCGGGCAAAGGTTGCCGGTCCGCCGTCACGGAGAGGGTGAAGCCTTCGGCGACGGATTCCAGGCCGAAGCTGGCCACGACGGTTTCCTCGTCGCCGCCTCGCATACGGATTGCCCCGCGGATGAGTTCGCCGACGTAGAAGGTGCGGTCAGGGATAACGAGCTCAGCTCGCGCCTGAGCCGTACGGCGGTAGGCCACGGCGTCACTGACAATGAGTTTAATCTCCGGCACGGCGATGAGCTTACGTGCGAAGCGCAGGTTGAACGACGGGATCACGTATTCGCCCACCTGTTCCGGCGCGACGCCGGAGTAGTTGATCGTCGCCTCGTTGGAATCAGAACGGACAATCTGTCCAGATAGGCGCAGTGCCATGCCGCGTGGTGGCCGAATCTCTTTGCCGGCCTGTTGCGCGCCACCGAGGGCGATGTCCGATTCGACTAAGATTTGAAGGCGGAAGGGCTGACCTGGAGCGGTGACACGGGGGGTGATCTCCCAGCTGACGCGATCCTCCGCCCCGGCGGTGAGGCCGAGGAGCAGGGCGAAGCAGAGGAAGGCCAGGCGACACATCTCAGTAATCCTTGCCTTTCTTGGCGTCAGGTTTGCCGCCGCTGCCGCCCTTGCCGTCCTGTCCGCCGGCGGGCATCTTGCGGCCGAATTCACTCTTGAGGCCTTCGAGCGAGCCGCGGGCTTCCTGCTCGGTCATCTTCTGTTCCTCTCCCGGCTTGCCCTTCTTCGGGTCGCCCGCGCCGGGTTTGGGTTTCTGCCGTTCCGGCGGAAGGAAATTCTCATCGTCATCGCCTTCGCCTTCCGTGTTCTGCGGGAGCTTGTCATCAGGGATGCGCTTCACGATTTCTTGGATCACGGCGCGGAGCTCCTCGAGTTTCTTACGCTGGGCCTCGATGGCTTCCTCAAGGGCACCCGTCTCACGGCGGAGGGTGCGTAGGAGTTCCTCAATCGCGTCGGCGTTCGCCTTCGCCTGGGCATCGGTTGCGTTGAGCTCGTGTGCACCGCGGAAGTCACCGACCGAGCGGGTCCAGACGGCGACGACGCCCGCGCGTTTGGCCACCATAGTCTCTTCTTTTGGGATGAGCTTCTTGATTGTACGGAAGGTGTTGATGCCTCCGCCGAGTGCGGTCGTGGCGGGGACGTAGTCGGGCTCACGTCCATCAGCCTTGGCTTTATCGAGCAGTTCGATCTGGTCCTTCATGTCCGAGATATCGGCATCCGCGGCCTCGAGATAGGAACGGGCGATGGAAAGTTCCGTCACGTCGCCAGAGGTCTTACCGCCGAGCGTGGCCTTGCCTTTGCCGAAGCGCACGTGGCCGAGGTTATGGAGGGCCGGCGGCCGTAGGGTGTCGTCATCTCGCCCCAAGGAGGCGCGTAGAGCCTCTTCGGCGCCGGCGAGGTCGCCGTCGGCAAGCCTTTGCGTGCCGCGGTTATGGAGCTCACGCGCATCGAGTTTGGCGAGTTCGTCACTGGCGCCCTTCTCAGCCGCGAGGCTGGCTGACATTAGGAAGAGCAGCGGAAGCAGGGTTCTCATGGTCAGGAGGTCTTGCGACGGGTGGAGGTGAGTGATTCGAAGACGAGCAGGAGGAGGGCGGCTCCAATGAGCCATTCTTCGCGCGGAATACCCCTTCGACCGGCGCCACGTTCATCGGTGCCGGCCTGGATCGCGAGGCGGAGCGCTTCCATGCCCTCGCCGGCCTGGCCGAGGCGGATGAAACGTCCGGCGGCGGCTTCGGCGATTTCGCTAAGAGTCTTTTCATCAAGGCGGCTTAGCACCTCTTCGCCGTCCTTGTCCTTCAGTGTTTCTAGCGAGCCGACGGTGCTGATGACACGGATTGGTCCACCGGTAGGCGTGCCGACGCCCACGGTGTGCACCACGAGCCCCTTGCGCTTGAGCTTCTTCGCCATCTCGATGCCGCCTGCCTCCAGGTCTTCTCCGTCCGTGAGGATGATGAGGAGTTTACGATTTCGATTGGAATAGAAAGCCAGTTCAGATTCCTCGATTGCTCGGCCGATGTCGGTGCCAGGGACCTGGATACTCCCCGTATCGGTCTCTTCCAGTGTGCGGTAGAAGGCATCATAGTCGCGCGTCAGCGGGCACTGGAGGAACGCTTGGCCTGAGAATGCGACGAGCCCGACATTCCCGGTGCCCTTGCGGCGGACGAAGTTCGCGATCGCGCCCTTGGCACGCGAGAGGCGGGTCGGGCTCATGTCGGCGACTAGCATGGATTTCGAGACGTCGAGCGCGAAGACTACGTCCTCGGTTGCGCCCTTCTGTGACGACTCCTCGACCCCCCAGCGCGGACCGGCGAAGCTGGCAATGAGCAAGGCGAAGGCGAGCGAGAGGGCGACGTCCTTGGTGCGGCGGCGTGCGGAGGAGTAGCCGGCGGTGAGGCGTTCGAGCAGGCGGGCGGCGGCAAAGCCGGCGAGCCCGCGACGGCGACGGCGCTCGGCCCAGCACAGTGCGATAAATAGAAGGAGCCCGCCGACGACGGCGACGCTTAGAAGCCAGGGCTGCTCGAAATGGAAGTCCGCGGTGTCCATGGCTCAGGGTGCGCGCGGGCGGAGGAGGCCCCAGCCAAGTTCAAGGAGGAGTAGCGCCCCGGCGAGGGCGGCCCAGGTCAGACGGTAGCTTTCGTAGACGATGGATTCGCGGATGCGCACCTCGGTGCGCTCGAGTCGATCGATCTCCTCGTAGACGCGACCCAGCTGGTTCTGGTCGAGCGCGCGGTAGAAGCGTCCGTTGGCGACCTTGGCCATCTTGCCGAGCATGTCGTAGTTAGCCGGGTTGATGGTCTGCATCGGGATCGTCTTCCCAAGGACGTCGCGGTAGAGCTGGCCTGTGCGCGTATCGAAGCGCGGTAAGACGGTGGGCTCATCCTTGCCGAGGCCGATGCAATACAGCCGGATGCCAAGGGCAGCGGCGAGCTCGGCCGCCGGTACGGGCAGGATTGCCTTGCTCATATTGTCGTCACCATCGGTAAGCAGGATGATCACCTTAGAGCCCTTGCCCTTCGTGTTCTTCATGCGGTCGACGGCCATCGCGAGGGCCTCCCCGATGGCGGTGCCGGTCTCTTGGACGATGCCGATGTGCATACGGTCGATGCCTTTCTCGACCCAGATTTTATTGATCGTGAGCGGGCTCAGTAGGTAGGGCTTGCCGGAGAAGACGACGGCGCCGATGCGGTCGTCCGGACGCTTCGAGAGGAAGTCATAGATGACGTTCTGACTGGCCTGCCAGCGCGTGACCTCGGCGCGCGGCGTGCTCATGTCTAAAGCCATCATCGACCAGGAAAGGTCGACGACCAGCATGATGTCGAGGCCTTCGGTCTCACGCTCGATCTCTTTGTTTGCGGTTCGCGGGCCGGCGAGGGCGATGATGAGCAAGGTGGCGGTGAGTAGGCGGAGGAAGGCGCGTAGGCGGCCGCTCTGTTCGCGTACTGGCCGGCCGAGACCGTCGAGCAACGAAGTATCGGGGTAAGTCAGGGCTGCGGCCTTGCCCACGCGTCCCCGTAGCCACGAATATAGCGGAAGCAGTGCGAGCAGGAGCAGCGCCCATGGGTATTGGAATTCGAAGCCGAGGTCCATCAGGCGTGATCCCTCCTTGGCAGCGGGGGCGGGCCCGGCAGCGGGGGCGGCATGGCGGGCGCTTCCGGTCGGGGTTTCGGTGGGATAATTGGCGCGACGACTGGCTTGGCAAAGGTGCGACGAGCATCCTCGATTCGCTTAGCTGCTTCGCGAAGGGCTGCGACAAGGAGAGGGATCTCGAGTGAGGCGCCCGCGAATTTTGCGGCGTCGGCGCTACGCAGGGCAGCCAGCAACGGCTGACGTGCAGGCAGGAACAGGGGGACCTCGGCGAGGACACGGACGAGCTCTTCAGTCGAAAGGGAGGCGGCGGCGCGAGGTTCGACCGCGGCGAGGTAGCCGCGGAATGCCTGGGTGGCCTGCGTAATCGCCTCAGGCGCAGGCAGCGATTCGGCGAGACGCAAGGCGAGTTCGAGTCGCTCGAGCGAGGTGAGCGGCTTCGCGCCCATGCGGAGGAAACGGCGGACGGCAAAGACGGAGAGTGCGGTCAGGCCGAGCGCGACTAGGCCAAGGGCCCAATTGGATTCCCATAAGCCCGGCGGGATCGTCGGCTTCGGTCCTTGGAGGAGGAACGGGGTTTCTTCGAGGGCTAGAATCATCAGCGACGGCGCCGGCGGCGTTCGAAGAAGCGGGAGAGCGTGGGAGCTACGGTATCACCTGCATCGAGGCGGGCGACGTCCATACCGGCGCGGGCGAGTCCGGCGGCGGTCTCGGCAAGCCGAGCTTCGGCGTTCGTGGCGAAGGCGCGGCGCACGCGCTCAGAGCCCGTATCGACCTCCCGGATCTCACCGGTCTCGGCGTCCTGCAGGGCGACCACGCCGACGTTGGGTAGCTCTCGTTCGCGTGCGTCGACCAACTGGACGCAGGCGGTGTCATGGCGTGCATTGAGTTCGCCGAGCGCGGCCGCCATGGCATCGGCACCTTCGGGGCCGGCGAGGAAATCGGAGACCACGAAGACCATCGAGCGGCGCTTGAGCGCACGGCCTAGGCGCCGCATCGGCTGTGCAAAGGACGTGCGGCGCGAGACGGGATGGAACTCGAGGACGTCCCGGATGACGCGGAGGACGTGGCGTCGGCCCTTCTTCGGGCTCACCCAGAGTTCTTCCCGGTCGGTGAAGAGGAGCAGGCCAACCTTGTCGCCCGCCTTGAGCGCGGAGACGGCGAGGCAGGCCGCGACGTCGGCCGCGCGTTCGCGGATGGTCGCATCGCCTGAGCCGAACGAAGAAGAGCCGGAGATATCTACGGCGATTACCATCGTGAGCTCGCGCTCCTCGCGGTGGAGCCGGATGAACGGCTTGCCCGTGCGCGCCGTCACATTCCAATCCATCGAGCGCACGTCGTCGCCCGGGACGTATTCGCGCAGCTCTTCGAAGTCGGTGCCGCGGCCCTTAAAGCGCGAGAGGTAGGCGCCGACCATCGCGTCGTTGACCGCGCGCGTGGCGACGATCTCGACGCGCTGCGCGCGGCGGAGAGTCTCCTGCGGGTTGGTCGGGACGGGCTGGGCCACGGTCGCCGGGGTCGCTTAGGGGACGCTGACGGCGTCGAGCACGCGGCGCACGATGGCGTCGGCGTCGACCCCTTCGGCGTCGGCTTCGTAGGTGAGGATGAGGCGGTGGCGGAGGACGTCGGGTGCGATGTCCTTCACGTCCTGTGGGGTCACGTGGTCGCGGCCCTGCAGGAAGGCCCAGGCCTTGGCAGCGAGGGTGAGGTTGATGGTCGCGCGCGGTGAGGCGCCGAACTGGAGGAACTTCGCGAGGTCAGGGCCGCCCGGGTGCTGGCCGCGGGTGGCGAGCACGAGTGAGACGATGTAGTCGCGGATCGGGTCGGCGACGTGGATGGCGTCGACGGCCTTGCGGGCCTCTAGGATTTCTTCTTTTGAGATGACCGCTTCGACGTCGAGCTTCGGCGAAGTCGTGGCCATCGCGTCGAGGATCTTGCGCTCTTCTTCGCGCGTGGGGTAACCGATGTTGAGCTTCAGCATGAAGCGGTCGACCTGAGCTTCGGGAAGCGGGTAAGTGCCTTCCTGGTCGATCGGGTTCTGCGTCGCGAGGACGAGGAAGGGGGTCGGCAGCTTATGCGTCTCGCCACCGAGCGTGACCTGGCGTTCCTGCATCGCTTCGAGGAGCGCAGACTGCACCTTGGCCGGAGCGCGGTTGATTTCGTCGGCGAGGACGAAGTTCGCGAAGATTGGCCCGCGCTTGGCGTTATATTCGCCGGTCTTCGGGTCGTAGATGAGTGTGCCGACGATGTCGGCCGGCAGTAGGTCGGGTGTGAACTGGATGCGCGAGAAGTCGGCGTGGACGGTCTGCGCGAGGGTGCGCACGGAGAGCGTCTTCGCGAGGCCCGGGACGCCCTCGAGGAGGACGTGTCCGTTGGCGAGGAGGCCAATCAGCAGGCGGTCGACGAGGTATTGCTGGCCGACGACGACACGGGCGACCTGTTCGCGAAGGCGCGGCACCCAAGTGCCGGCGGCGTTGATGTTGGTGGACATGGGGGTGGGAAGGGGCGCGCGGGGTGGCGCGTTCGGCGGATCTCCGCCCACTTGTCAGCGTCCGGCAGGGCCGGTTTCGTCTCTGAATTAGCAGGACAGCCGAGACTTCTCAACCGCAGCCTTCACAAAAGCGGCGAAGAGGGGGTGCGCACGGTCCGGGCGGGACTTAAATTCTGGGTGGTACTGGACCCCGACCATCCAGGGGTGGTCCTTGACCTCGACAATCTCGACCAGCCCGCTCTGGGGGTTGGTTCCTCCGACGATGAGGCCGGCGGCCTCGAGCTGGGCGCGGTAGGCGTCGTTATATTCGAAGCGGTGGCGGTGGCGTTCCTTGATATTGTCCGTGCCGTAGGCGGCGCGGGAGCGGCTGCCAGGGGTCAAGGCGCAGTCGTAGGAGCCGAGACGCATCGTGCCGCCCTTGGTCACCACGCTCTTCTGCGATTCCATGAGGTGGATGACGGGATTCTTGGTCTCGGGCGCGAACTCGGTCGAATGGGCGTCCTTGAGGCCGAGGACGTGGCGCGCGTATTCGATGACGGTGATCTGCATACCGAGGCAGAGGCCGTAGTAGGGGACCTTGCGTTCGCGGGCGAACTTCGCGGCGATGATTTTGCCTTCGATGCCGCGGTTGCCGAAGCCGCCGGGGACGAGGATACCGTCGAGGCCTTCGAGTTGCGCGGTGCCCTTGGTCTCGAGGTCTTCGGCGTCGATGCGCACGACCTCGACGGCGGTCTCGTTGGCGATGCCGCCGTGTGTGATGGATTCGTAGACGGACTTGTACGCGTCCTGCAGCTCGATGTATTTGCCGACGACGCCCACGCGCACGCGGTGCTTTGGCTCGAGGAGGCGGCGGACGATCTCGCGCCATGGGGTGATGTCGATCGGCTGGCACTGGAGGCCGAGGCGCTTAACGACGACCTCATCCATGCGCTGCTCGGCGAGCTGCATCGGCAGTTCGTAGATGGAGTGCTCGACGTCACGGCACTCGAAGACGGCATCGAGGCCGACGTTGCAATAGAGCGAAAGTTTCTGGCGGTTCTCTTCGCCGATGGGGCGGTCAGTGCGACAGACGAGCAGATCAGGCTGGATGCCGATTTCACGCAGTTTCGCAACGGACTGCTGCGAGGGCTTCGTCTTAAGCTCGCCCGCGGCCTTGATGAAGGGCACCAGCGTGCAGTGCAGGAAGGCGACATTCTCGCGGCCGGCATCGTGCTGGAACTGGCGGAGCGCTTCGAGGAAGGGCAGGCCTTCGATGTCGCCGGTGGTGCCGCCGATCTCGGTGATGAGAACGTCGACGCCTTCGCCGCCCTTGAGGATGCGTTCCTTGATCTCGTTGGTGACATGCGGGATGACCTGCACGGTCTTACCGAGGTAGTCGCCGCGGCGTTCCTTTTGGATGACGGTCTCGTAGACCTGGCCAGAGCTGAGGCTATTGAGGCGCGAGAGCTCGCCGGAGGTGAAGCGTTCGTAGTGCCCGAGGTCGAGGTCGGTCTCGGCGCCGTCGTTGAGCACGTAGACCTCGCCGTGCTGGTAAGGGCTCATGGTGCCGGGATCGACGTTGAGGTAGGGGTCGAACTTCTGGATGCGCACCTTGAGGCCGCGGCATTCGAGCAACGCGCCGAGGGCGGCGGCGGTGAGGCCTTTGCCCAGGGAGGAGATGACGCCGCCGGTGACAAAAATATACTTCATGGAAAAGGGTCGGGGTGGCTGGGGGCGGATAAAAACGAAAAGACCGGCAGGTCCTGTGACGGAGAGCCGGTCTGGACTTTCGAATTGCATGGCCGAAAAAAACCATGGCAAGCGGTTTTTCCGGCCGGACCGCCCCGGCCGATCCGGGCGGAGTCTCCGCCCCGCCTCGGTCGACCCCCGGGGGGCCTATGAGGGTTTTTCACACCCCGGGGCTTTCCCGCTAATACCTCCCCTTTTGCCTGCCTCCGTGGTGGGAAGGGGGCCGAGTCCCTATTTGATGACTTTTGCATCCCGTCCC
This sequence comes from Opitutia bacterium, assembly GCA_947377865.1. GTDB lineage: Bacteria > Verrucomicrobiota > Verrucomicrobiia > Opitutales > UBA953 > UBA953. Next base: position 32,363 of record CANCHK010000020.1, read on the forward strand.
CGCTCCGCCATGTCCGCAAGCTCCTGTTGTTCCTCCTGCCGCCCCTCTTCCATCGGGAAGAAGGTCATCATGGCCCTCACCGGCCTCGTCCTCGCCGGCTTCGTGCTCGGTCACATGACGGGCAACCTGCTGATGTTCAAGGGCCCGGAGGCCATCAACGCCTACGCTGCCTGGTTGCATGCTAATAAGGGCCTCCTTTGGGGCGCCCGTACGGTCCTAGCCATCAGCACGTTCGCCCATATCTGGGTCGGCATCCAGCTCGCCTTAGAAAATCGTGCCTCTCGTGATGGTGGTCCGGCCGACGACGCCACCCGCCGCGCAACCATCGCCTCTCGCACGATGCCCTACTCGGGCGTGGTCATCCTGGGCTTCGCGATCTTCCACCTCCTGCATTACACCTTCCGTACGATTGCCCTCGGTGGCGCCACCTTCGCCGATGGTGACGTCTATAAGATGCTGATCGCCGGGTTCTCTAACAAGCCGGTCTCCTATTTCTACATCGTCAGCATGCTGCTCCTTTGCCTGCACCTTAGCCACGGCGTGAGCAGCGTCTTCCAGACCCTCGGCCTGCGTAACGAGCGCTGGCGCTCCCGCCTCGACGGCTTGGCCCTGGCCTACGCCTGGATCATCGCCCTCGGCTTCATCTCCATCCCTCTCGCCGTGCTCACCGGCTGCCTGAAGTAATCCCCAGCGCCTGCTACGACCATGAATCTCGACTCGAAGATCCCCGCCGGCCCGCTGGCCGATAAGTGGAATAATCATAAGGCGAAGCTCCGCCTGGTGAACCCGGCCAACCGCCGCAAGTACCACGTCATCGTCGTCGGCTCCGGCCTCGCCGGTTCCGCCGCCGCC
>CANCHK010000021.1 GCA_947377865.1 Opitutia bacterium
GCTTGCTGGCCGTCTGGGATAAGCTTTCAAAGATGCCGACGCAGTGCGTGATCTCAGACGCAGACTGGGTGGCGTTGGGCGAGCAGCTCGGCTACGATGTCCGCAAGCGTTGTCGCGATGACCTCATCAAGTGGTATCGCCAGGCGTTTGAGGCCTATCTTTCCGACCGTTACTTCGACCCGGTGGAAAAAGCCGATCTCGCTAGCCTTGCCCGTAGCTTCGGATTGGATGCGACGGCGGCCGAAGCGCTCCATGGCGAAGCTTTCGCCAGTTATTGTCGTATCGGCATGCTTACCGTCATGTTGCGCGACATCCCGCCTCAGCAGAAGCGCGAGCAGATGGATCTGCTCGGCAAGGAGGTCCCCCTTTCGGACGAGAAGGTCAAAGAGACGATGCGCGATGCCTTCCAGTCCTATTTCGATCAACGTCTCAAGGTATTGATGCAACAGGAAGACGGCGGCGAGGTCATGGATCCCGCGGCTTACGCTGCCTTTGCGGCGGAGCTAAAGCAGATGGAGATCAATCCTAGTTTTGATGAAAAATCCCAGATTCGGATCGATAGCGCTCAGAGACTGTGGGCGCTATGCCGTTCTCCGCTCAAGGAGGTGCCTTGCGAACTGGATCTTGGGGACGAAGGCTGTTTCTGGACGCAGCAGGTCGAGCTCGGTCTTAATAAGCGGGTTACGACGCGTCGCAGTTACGGCGGCTTCGGCACCAGTATAAAAATCTGGGGGCCCTTGCGCTATCGTTCCGGTTCCTATGACGTCGAACGTCAGACCGAGCAGCGGCTCGAGAAGGTCGATTCCGGCACCCTAGTGTTCACTTCCAAGCGCGTGATTTTCTCCGGCAGTCTGAAGAGCTTGAACTTCAAGTATGCCAAGGTGCTTGATGTCACCGTCTACAGCGATGCCATCGAGATCGATAAGGATACGGGCGGCGACGTCATATTCTTCTTCCCGTCAGGCCAGGCCGAAGCCGCTGTGATTCTGCGTCGTCTGGTCAGGCAGGCCAAAGGCTGAGCCTTCAGTTATGCCCGGGATGGGCTTTGGGCGAGAGGGCCAGGCGGAATTGATTCAGGCAGCGTTGGTCTGAGGAAGTGTCCACGATCGCGAAGGTCACCCTCCGGAAAGCTCCCTTGAAGGGGCCGGCGAGGGCCTGCCGGAACAGGTCCGCGATGAGCGCGGGGTCGTTGGCGAAGGTGCCGCATCCCCAGGCGCCCAGGACTAATGCGTCGTGTCCATTGGCTTGGGCGGCCGCGAGTACCTTGACGATGCGTGCGCCCATGGCCCCGGGGATCTTCGGCTGGTCGAGCGGGGCCACGTCGCGGGCGTCGCAGGCCGCGGCGGAGATGAAGGCCACCTTGAAGGGGTCGTCGAGCAGGCGATGGTCGTCGTCGCGGAAGACCGGGACATCGGGCGAGTAGATCATCGCGTCGGAACGGAGCGCGTTGCTTTGTTGCAGGTGGAAGCCGTACATCGGCCCGCCGAGTTGGCAGGCGAAGAGGGCGGAGGATCGGCAATGGTATTCCTCCTGGGCCCGTTCGCCGACCAGGAAGCCACCGCCCGGGACGGTAGGGGAGGCGAAATTGAGCACCAGCGTGCGCAGTCCGTGGGCGTGATGTCGTGCGGCGGCAGCAAGGGAGGTCCCCTCGGTGACTTCGATGGTCGAGTCGTGCGGTCCGGTTCGCGGGAAAGTGTGGCGATGGTCGGGCGGCAGGTGGGTGGTCCGTGCCACGGCGGTGGCGATGTCGGCGGCGATGTCGACCTGCCGGCTGGTCGCTGAGGCGTAGAGGCCGAGTTCGATGACCTGTATCGCCTCACGACCCATTTTATTAGCGAGTTCTCGTGGAATGTCAGGATTGAAAGGCATGATCGGCGAGGCCTTGACCATGGGGTGGCATCGGCCTGAAGCCAACCGCAACCTATGACACCCGGCTGATTTGACGGGGCGGCCGGTTGGAGGCATAACGATGGCATGTCGCAGTCGCCGCTCACCGTCTACTATAGCCCTGCCTATGTCGTCGAAGGCAGTTCCGAGACCGTCACCAAATCCCGGCTTGTCGCCGAGATGATTGAGGCCGGCAAGGCGGGCGAGGTCTGGCTGGAGGCGCCCAAGCTTGCGACGCGCAAGGAGCTCGAGCTGATCCATTCGCCGGAGCACGTGCGCAGCACCTTCGAGGACAAAGGCAGCTTCCTGGAGGTCGGGGCCTGGTCCCAGCCATTGTTGGACAGCATCCTCGCCTCGACGGGCGGGATGCGCGACGCCGTGAAGGAGGCTTTGAAGAACGGCCGTTCCGGGAGCTTGTCCAGCGGCCTTCATCACGCCCGCCGGAATGCCGGCAACGGTTTCTGCCAGTTCAACGGACTGGCTCTCGCCGCGCTCGAGGCGCTCAAGAAGGTCAAGACCGTCGGCATCCTGGATCTCGACGCCCACGCCGGCGGCGGGACGTTCGATATCCTCGGCGACCACAAGCAGGTCTGTCTGGCGGATGTCACCGTGAACTCCTTCGACTCCTGGGAGCCGACCGATCCGCGGCGGCATTTCTACGTCGAGGTCGACGATCCGCGCGGGTACCTCGGCCATGTGGAGGATGCGCTCCACTCCTTGGAGCGCGTCGATTTCCTCATCTATAACGCCGGTATGGACACCTATGAAAAAGCCGGCGGCATGAAGGGCATCACCAAGGAGATGATCCGTAAGCGGGAGAAACTCGTCGTCCATTGGGCCCGCGCGCGGAAGATTCCACACGTCTTCGCCTTGGCCGGCGGGTACAAGTGGGGAGGGCTCACCTTGGCGCAGGTGGCCGAACTGCATCTCGAAACCGTGAAGGCCTTCGCCGCCTGATCACTCCGACTTCGGGATATTCAGTTCCTGCAGGCGGAAGGCTCCGCTCTCGGTAGGCAGTACCACAAAAAGCTGACAGGTGCGGCTCTGGGCCAGCGCGACCATCACGTGCCAGTGAGCCTGAGGAACGCTGGCGACGACGAACATCGGCATCGCACCGGGTTCGGTGCCAGAGGGTTCCTCTATCGCCACGCCCTTGTGGTTGACGTCGAAGTTATGGGCCAGCCATTTCCCGAGCTCCTTGGCTAGGCCGCGCATATCGGACGTACCGGCTTCCACCTTGGTCTGGTCGACGAGCGCCCAGAGCGGAATCGCGAAACTATGTTCCAGATCGGCCATAGGGCGATGTCAGTTCTGGGGCGGCGGCGTGTGCTCGGTGCTCTTCTCGCTCAGCTTGAGCATGCGGGCGCGGACGTCGGGCGAGCCTTCGTTCAAGGCAAACGTGACCCAGTCGAGCAGCCGGTGGCGGACTTCGCCGAGGGTGTCGCAATCACGGATGACGCCGATTCCGCCGGTCGAAAGCACTGCTTTAGCGAGACCGGACATTTCCTTCAGGAACGCCACGCGTTGGCAGTCGGGGATCCAGTAGGCCACGAGCAGGTGGACTCGCTGCCCGTCGGGGGCGTCATAGTCGATGCCGTCCTTGGACCAGCCGACGGCGCAGTAGATGTCGGCCGTGATGCCTTCGACGCGGGCGTGAGGGCAGGCGAGGCCCGGAGAGACGGAGGTGTTGCCGGACTGTTCGCGGGCGCGCATCGCTTCGACAACGCCCGAGTTGTCGGGGATTTCGGGAATGGCTTCAAGGACTCGTCCGAGGAAGTCGAACGCTTCATCTTTGGAGGTCTCCGTGAGTTCGAAGAGGCGACCGGACTGGAGGGCGTCGAGGAGTTTGCGCATGTCGGCAGGTTTAGGCGGATTGGAGCCGCGGGCGGGCAATCAAGTGGGCAAGCGTCACGTAGGCAACCGTCATCGCCGCTAAGGCGAGCCAGTAGGTCGAGCCTAGGCCGGGGCCGTTCAGTCCCAGACCCTTGATCCAAGGGGAGAACGTCAGCCAGCAGGCGAAGCTCACGGCCGCGATCGTCGTCAGCGAGAGCTGCCACGAGGCGCGGGCTCCGAAGAAAGGCACCTTGGCCGAGCGGATGACGTGGACCACGAGGGTCTGGGTCACGATGGATTCGATGAACCACCCCGTATGGAAGAGGATGACGAATTTGATGTGACCATCGGCGTCGAGGGAGCTCCAGCTGCCGCCGCAGGCCGCCGGGCAGATCACGAACCACATCAGGGCGAAGGTCAGGTAGTCGAACAACGAGGAGACCGGCCCCAGCCAGAGCATGAAGCTGCGGATGCCCGAGATGTTCCACTGGCGTGGCTTGGCGATCTGATCGTCCTCAACGCGGTCGAACGGGATCGCCGTCTGCGAGAAGTCGTAGATGAAATTGTTCACCAGGATCAGGATCGGGCTGAGGGGCTGGAAGGGGAAGAGCAGGGCGGCGCCGAGTACCGAGAACATGTTGCCGAAGTTGGAAGAGGCGCCCATGCGGATATACTTCTCGATGTTGCAGAAGATACGGCGGCCTTCGTCGATGCCGTCGACCAGCACCAGCAGGGACTTCTCGAGCAGCACGGCGTCGGCGGATTCCTTGGCCACGTCCACGGCCGTATCGACCGAGATGCCGACGTCGGCGGCCTTGAGGGCGAGTACGTCGTTGATGCCGTCGCCCATGAATCCGACCGTGTGGCCCTGGGCCTTGAGCGAGCGGATGACCTGTTCCTTCTGGGCGGGCGTGAGGCGGGCGAGGATGTCGGCCTCTAGGGCTGCGAGGTCGAAGGCTTCCTTGTCCATCGCGGCCAGCTGGGCGCCGGTCACGACGCGTGAGACCGGCATGCCAACGTCGTCGCAGACCTTGCGGGAGACCAGCTCGTTGTCGCCGGTGAGAATCTTGGCGCGGACTCCGCGTTCGCGGAGGCCGGCAAGGGCGGTCGCTGCGGTTTCCTTGGGAGGGTCGAAGAAGGCGAGGTAGCCGAGCAGTACGAGGCCGGATTCGTCGGCGGCGGTGAAGACTTCGCGGGAACGGTCGAAGTCGCGATAGGCCAGGGCGATGACGCGGAAACCTTGGGCCGAGAGGGAGCGATATTCCTCAAGGACCTCGTCCTTGATCATCGGGATCATCGTGTGGAGCTCGTCGTCGATCTGGTAGCGATCGCAGACGGACAGGATCTCCTCGACCGCGCCTTTGCAGATCAGCTGGTAGTCGCCTTCGTGGTCGACGACGACCGACATGCGGCGTCGCTGGAAGTCGAAGGGGATCTCGTCGACCTTTCGGCAGGAGCGTTCGACGTCGAGGTCAGTACGGGAGAGGATGGCGCGGTCGAGCAGGTTGCGGAGGCCTGTCTGGTAATGGGCGTTCATCCAGGCGTAGCGCAGGACGTCTTCCGAGTCGCGGCCGATGACGTCGACGTGGCGCTGCAATACGATGTGGTCCTGGGTCAGTGTGCCGGTCTTGTCGGTGCAGAAGATATCCATCGCGCCGAGGTTCTGGATGGCGTCGAGCCGCTTCATCACGACCTTCAGGCGGGCGAGGGATTTGGCTCCTTTGGAGAGGCAGCCGGCCAGGATCATCGGCAGCATCTCGGGCGTCAGGCCGATCGCGACCGTCAGGGCGAAGAGGAAGGCGTCGAGGACTTTGCCGGTTCGCCACGCGCTGAAGCCGAAGGTCAGCGTCGTCATGATCAGCATCATCCGGATCATCATCCAGACGAAGTCGCGGGTCCCGAGTTCGAAGGCCGTGGCGTCCTTGCGTTCGACCATGCGGGCGCTCATTGCGCCGAACTGGGTCTCGCGTCCGGTGGCGAGGACGAGGGCGCGTCCGGTGCCGCTCTGGACGTTGCTGCCCATCAGGCAGCCGTTGGGGCATTCTTGGGCCGAATGGGGGTTCGCCAGGGTCGGGAGCGGCATCCGCTCGACCGGCATCGACTCGCCGGTCAGCGCGGATTGAGAGAGGAAGAAATCCTTCGCCTGGATGATGCGGCAATCCGCCGGGATGATCGAGCCGGCGGCGAGCACCACGATGTCGCCCGGTACGATCTCGTCGATCGGCACGCTGGTCTCGATGCCGTCGCGGATGACGAGACAAGAGGATTTCACCATCGCCTGCAGTTTTGCGATGGCCTTGGCGGAGCGGCTCTCCTGGAAGTAGGAGAGAAAGACCGAAAGGAACACCATGCCGCCGACGAGCGAGGTACTGAGGATCTTCTTGGTTGGCTCGTCTTCGAAGAAGTAGGAGAGGACGCAGATCACCATCAGCTGCACCACCAGCGGTTCCTTGAACTTGCGCAGTAGCTCCACGATGGCACTGGCGCGGCGGGCGGAGACGGAGTTCGGGCCGAACTTTTCGAGTCGTCGGGCGGCTTCTTCCGAGCTCAGGCCTTCCCGGATGGCTTCGACGGCGGTGAAGGCGGCCTCTTCAGGGCCATGCAATAGCGCCGTGACCTTGTCTGGCGTGTCCTTGGATGGCTTGGATTCGGGCATGGCAAAAGAGAATCCGAGGATAAACCTCGGGTCTTCTGATGCCAGCCGATTCCTCCCCGTTTCCGTTACGAGGTCGTTACGGCTGCTATGACCTCAGGCCTGCTTGATCAGGTCGGCCGTCGCGGGGACGTCCGAGATGATCTGGTCGGGGTCCGGACCGACGCCGATGTAGCGGAGGTTCGGGAGGTAGGGCAGGGAGCCGCCGCGGGAAGCGAGGCGGACGATCTCAGCCATCGTGAAGGCGACGTACCGACGCGCTTCGGTAGGCAGCTGGGCGTAGGAGCGGACCTTGGTGATGTCGGCCGTCCAGCCGGGCAGGGTGGCGTAGATGGGCTGCAGCGTGCGACGGACGGCGTCGTTGCGAGGGACGCCCGAGACGACCTTGCCGGCGGCGTCGCGGTAACCCGTGCAGACGAGCAGGTCGCCACCCTTCCATTCGCCGTGAGGCGAGAGGGCGTCGAGCTTGTTAAGGACGATGTCGTCATAGCCTCCGTAGCGGAGCGCGTCGGCCTTTTCGACCAGGTCGGACCAACCCACCATGCGCTGGCGACCGGTACTGGTGCCGAATTCGAGCTTCGCGAGGGCGCGTTGGAGCGGGTGCTCTTCGGGCATCTTCGTGAGGAAGACGTGCGTGCCGACCTTGGTGTCGTAGGCCTTGCAGCAGCCGACCGTGTGGATTGCCTGTACCGGGATGCCGGCGGACTGGAAGAATTCCGGCGTGTAGGTGTGAGAGGCCGTGACGTTCGGGGCGAAGCCGGCGCGCTTGTCGAGCCAGTAGGCCTGACCAAATTCGCCGATGATACGGCGGTCGGCGGCGAGGTCGCCAAGGATACGTTCGCGGACATCGCCGATGGCATGGGCGAGGGCGGAGCCGGCCTTCCAGTAGCACTCGAGGACGGCGGCGTGGTCGAAGGTGAACGGCTCCTTGCCGGCAAACCGGGTAAAGTCGAACTCCGCTGCCGTGAAGACGCCCGACTCGATGGCGCCCTTGTTGGCGCGCAGTTCGGCTTCGGTGAGCTTGGCGAAGAGTCCGGACCACTTCTCAGGCGAGAGTTTGCAGACGTCGCGCACGATCGACGCGGCGCGGTTTAGGCGGGCCGAAAGGCGGGTCGCGTAGTCAGACCTCGAGCCAAGGAACTCGGAGTAATGAATCTGGAATTGCCCGACTTCGTCGGCGTAAGCTGGCGTGATTCCTCGGCCGGTGGAGCCGCGGGCCTCGTGGCCGAGGACGTTGATGCGGTAGTCTTCCCAGGCCAGGTCGAGGATGCGGTGGGAGACGTCGCTGATCATGCAGCGTTCGTCGATGAGGAGGCGGGAGAGGACCGGAATGCCTATTTTCTCAAGCGGCAGGGCTTCCCAGAGGGCCTTGCGGGGGTCAGCTACCACGCCAGAGCCAAGGGCTAGGCAGGCCACGTCATGTTCCGCTACCCCGCCAGGCAGCAGGTTGAGTTTCAAGCCTGCGACCGTGTGGCCGGAGTTGGCGCCACCGTTGACCTTGAGTACGGTGCCGACCACATCGCGTCTTCCTGTGAGGGTCTGAAGTTCGCGGACGATCTCGGGGATGAGCCGGCCTTTGCCTTCGTCGCCCATGCTGATGCCGACGTCGGCGATGAGGTTGCTCTTAAAATGCGTGAGTGCCATGGGCAGAAGAGGGGAAGCGGGCGGCGAAGGCCGTCCGCTAGGGGGTAAGGGCAGGGGTGAGGCTTAGGCCGTGGCGCCCTTTTGGCGTTCGTAGAAGTCGTTGATCTTCTTCGCGACGTCGCGGTAGCCGGAGTCAGCCATGTAGATGATCTTGTATTCATCGACGGCCTCCTTGGCCTTGCTCATCTTCTCGTAGGTCTCGCCGAGGGAGTAGATGATGTCCTTCTTGAGGTCGTTCATCAACTGGACTTCGCTCTTGGCGGCGGTCAGCTGCTCGACGGCGAGGTCGTACTTGCCTCCGAGCGTGAATGCGCGACCGATGGCCAGGAGTGCCGGCTGACGGAACTTCGGATTACGCTGCGCGTATTGGAGCTGTTGCACGGCGTCCTCGAGGCGGTTCGCGGTAAGGAGGAGGGTGCCGAGCTCGTAGCGATAGGAGAAGTCGTTCGGGTAGCGTTCGACGAGCGAGATGGAGGTCTTTAGGCGGAAGTCGGCCATCTCGGCGTCGTTCTTGGCAAGGGCTTCCTTGCTGGCGGAGTCGACCGGGCTGGCTGCGATGGCTTCGCGAAGCTGCTTGGAGATGCGTTCGTAGCGGCGGATAACGAGGTCGCTTTCTTGGCGTTCGAGCGAAGTGTCGGCCTTGCCGAGTGTCGTGACGCGGCCTCGCTGAAGCCAGGCGATAGCACTATCCAGATCTTCGGCGATTAGGAACATGCGGACGATTTCGCGATAGAGGTCGAGATTGTCCGGCGAGGACTGGATCTTCTGTGCGAGCTCGGCGGCCTGGGTGAGGGCGGTGGCTGAGTCGGTGACGGAACGGGTCGACTGGTCGAGTCGGAGTGCTTCGTCCTTATCCTTAAGCTTGGACTGGAAGTCGCCCTTGTCCTCCCAGTTGCCTTTCTTCATCGTCTTGTTGACCGACGCCTTACGGACAGCCTCCTGGAGGTCGCCATTGCCGGGGAAGAGTTTCAGGCCTTTGTCGGCGGCGCTGAGGGCGTTGTCGTTTTCGCCGGCGACAATCCATACGTTGGCGAGGTCGACGAAGTGCTGGATCTGGGTCGGTTCGTTGGCGGACAGTTCTTCGTAGGCGAAGGCGGCGAGTTCATGAAAGCCCAGTTTGATGGCGGCGAGTGCAATGGTCTTGTTGGCGTTGGCATCGGTCGGCTTCTTGGCTAGCGCTTCTTCTGCAGAGGCGATGGCAGCGATAGGGTCGGCTTCGACGGCCTTGGCGATTTTGCCTGAGGTCAGGGCGCCGGTAATGCCATCAAACAGACCTTTCTTGGTTCCGAGGAGGCCTTTCTGGGCTTTTCGGAGGGTGCGACGGACTTCGATGCAGCCAGGGTTACGAACAAGGATACCCGTGAGGACCTCGATGGCATACTGGGGGTTTGTCTTCAGCTGCTGGTCCGCGGCGGTGATCTGTTTCTGGAGCCGGGGATCGAGCTCGGTAAGGGCGACTTTTTTCATTAGTAAATGGGCTGTTTGACCTGCGAAAACTGACCTTACGGAAGCGAGTGGTCAATCCCTTGGACGTGAAAAACGCAGGTGACGTCGTAGGGCAGGTCTGAGGGGGGTGGCCACAATCCTTCCGACGCAGTCCGCCGCCCCGCAGGCACAGGGGTGAAAGAGGCTCTCAGCCACCGAAAAGCCGTAGTCGAAGGTGATTTCCTCGCCAGTCGCAATTGGGTGCATGGCGGTCAGCCACGCAGTCGAATTCTGGTCGTTCCAGATCAGTTCGGCGTTAGGGTGGCAGGCGTGGTTGGCATGGCGGCCGGGGTTGTCGTCGGATGAGCCGTCCAGCCAACGTCCGGGAGATACCTCCAGGGTGTAGACTTTGTCCGTTGGGTTTACCGCCGGTGGCGGCTGTGAGGTGATGGTGCCGGCGTAAGGCGCAATGCGCTCGCCGGGGGTGAAGTTGCGCTTGGCGAAGAGTCCTTGGCCGGCGATAGGCGACGGACGTGAGTCAACGTCCGTTGCTCTCATGCCTCTGGGCGAAGGTCGCGGGTCATTAGCGCAACTACGCCGGCCCGCGGGTCGAGTCCCTTGTAGAGGATTGCGTGCAGGCAGGACAGGATTGGCGCTTCGAGGCCTCGGCTTGAGGCCAACTTAGAAAGTGCTTCGGCCGCACGATGTCCTTCGACGGCCTCCTTGCGGGAGGCTAGCGCGGAGAGCGTTCCTTGCGGGTCCTTCGCGAGCTGTTCGCCGAGCGAACGATTACGACTCCAGGAGCCGTGAGCGGTGGCCATCAGGTCGCCGACGCCACCCAGTCCGAGGAAGGTTTCCGGACGAGCGCCGAGGGCCTCGCCAAGGCGCGCCATCTCCTGTAATGAGCGCGTGAGCATAGCGGCTTTGGCATTCGAGCCGAGCCCTAGGCCGTCGCAGAGGCCGGCGCCCAGCGCGTAGACGTTCTTGAGCGTGCCGCCGATCTCGACTCCGATGAGGTCGGTCGAAGTGTAGGCGCGCAACGTCGGGCCGCTGACCGCGGCTTGGACATCCTTGAGGAGTTCGCCGTCGGCGACCGAGGCGAGAACCAACGCCGTCGGCATGCCGCGCGCGACTTCGTCGGCGTTACTTGGACCGCTGAGCGTGCCGACAGGAATCGAACCGAAGGCTTCCGCCATCAGTTCGGAGGGACGGCGCAGCGTGGAAAGATCCAATCCCTTGCAGAGCGAAATCGCCATCTTGGCGCCGGAGGCGCGGACGGCAGGGCCAATGTTCTTGAGGAGTTCTGGAAGTCCTTTGGAAGGGCAGGCGAGGAAGACCAGGTCGGCATCCATCAGTGCAGGTAGGGGTTCGAGGCCAATCTGAATCGAGTCGTCCAGGCGGTGTCCCGGCAGGTATTCCTTATTCTCGCGCGTGGTGGCGAGCGCGAGGGCCTGTTCGGCGCGGCGCGGGACGAGTGTGACGGTCTGGCCTTGGCGGGCGAGGTGGATCGCCATCGCTGTACCCCAGCCGCCAGCTCCGAAGATGACGCAGTTCATTTGGATTTTTTGGTGCGCACCTTGGTGGCCCAGCGGCGGACAGCCGCGACCGCGTCACGGTGCAGGTTGGCTTCAGGGCGGGCGAAGGGCGGGGGTTCGGGCGTCAGGCCGAGAAGGTCGTGGATGACGAGGATCTGACCGTCGCAGCCGAGGCCGGAGCCGATGCCGATCGTCGGCACTGAGACCGCTTCAGTGATCTTAGGCATGAATTTCTCATCGACGCATTCGACGACCATCGCGAACGCGCCGGCGGCGGCGACGGCTTGGGCGTCGATAAGAATCTTTTTCTGGTCTTCAGGTGTTAGGCCGCGGCGACGATAGCCAGTCGAGTGAACGCGTTGCGGGAGCATGCCGACGTGGCCCATGACGGGGATGCCAGCATCGACGAGCCGGGCGATGGCCGGCGCGAGCGAGGCACCGCCTTCGATTTTCACGGCCTTGACGCCTCCTTCTTGTAGGAAGCGACGGCAGTAGCCGAGGAGTTTGGGGAAGCTGTCGTGGGCCAGTCCGAAGGGAAGGTCACCCACCACGAGGGCTTCCGTCTTGGCGCGGGACACGGCGGCGGAGTGGTGGAGCATCATTTCCAAGGTGACGCCGACCGTATCGGCGAGGCCGAGAATCGCACTTCCCAGGGAGTCGCCGACGAGGATGAGGTCGGCGCCGCCGGCGTCCGCGATGCGGGCCGTGCACACATCGTAGGCGGTTAGGCAGACGATGGGCCGGACGCCCTTGAGGGCGCGGAGGGACCGGGTGGTGGACTTCACGCCTTTTGCTTACCCAGAGACGCTCCGCTTGTAAAGCGTGGGTAAAGGGTGTATGCAGGAGATGTGTTGAGTCGCATCACCAAGCTATTCCGCAAGCCCGATTATCGGGTCAACGCGTACGCGCATCGGGATCTTTCGAGTGAGACCAAGCTGGCCTGGCATGCGCGGCTAAAACTGCTTCTCAGTGCCCGTCATGGACTGGACCACGCTGCGGATACTCCAGAGGTGTGGGCACGTCACCGCAAATGGATCCTGCTTATCTTGGCCTTGTTGGTCGCCTGGGTTGTGGCCGAGAGCGCGGTCGCCTGGAATTTCTTCGAAGGCTGAGGGGTCTGCGCTGGCTAGCTCAGTCTTGGGAGAAGCCAAACAGGTCGATGCCTAGCTCCTTGGCTCTGGCGATGACAGCGGGTTTGTCGATAAGGATGACCGCGTTGGCCTCAATGGCGGCCTTGGTCACGCCTCCTTCGGCCATGCTCTCGAGGGTCTTGAGTCCGAAGCAGGGCACGTCAAAGCGCCAGTCCTGCTGATGCTTTGCCGTCTTAGTGAGTAGCATCTCCTTGCCTCCGGTCTGCACGCAGCGACGGAGCATGTTGTCGGTGCCTTCGAAGGCTTCGACGGCGATGACCGTTCCTTTGGCCGTGACGACGGCCTGGCCGACGTCGAGTCGGGCCATCTCGCGGGCCATACGTTTTCCGAACTCAAGCTGTTCGTCGGCAATGCCGCAGGCCCAGCCGGTCATGCAGCCCGGCGAAGCGAGGTGGTCGTCGAGGAAGATGCGTGCGTCGAGCATGCGGACGCCCACCTTCTCGATCTCGACGGAGATGGCGCCGAAGATCGTCTCAGCGTTACGCTCCTTGAGGGAGGCCATCAGAGCGATGAGTTTTAAGTCGGGCACCATGCCTGTGAACAGCTTGCGCGGGGTGACTTGTCCGGCCATCACCGCGCCGGCTGCGCCGAGTTCATTGAGCGATTCGAGCATCTGTCCGAGCTTGCCGACGGGGATGGCCCGATGGTCTGCCGCGGCGAAGGTGGCAATCAGGGCTGGATCCGTCTCTTCTTCGAATGAGACTAGCTTCACCTTGGCGCCGCGGGCGCGGGCGCATTCGATGAGCAGGGCGGGGTAGCGGCCTTTGCCTGCGATCACCGCTACGGGCTGCGTGGGGTCGAAGCCGGGGGGGAGGAATCGCGAGGCTAACGCCATGAGGGCAGTGTTTCGGGGGATAGGCTCGGGCTCAAGCCTGCTTTGGGTTGCCACCGGCCGCGGGTCGGAGCGTAATGCGGCATGCCTGCTGCCATTGGCATCCTAGGTGGTACTTTCGATCCTCCGCATGCGGGTCATGTGGCTGCGGCCGTGGCCGCCCATAAGCAGCTTGGATTGGATGAAGTGCGCATCATTCCAGCAGGGCAGGCACCGATGCGCTCCGGAGCTCCGGTGGCGTCAGCGGCCGACCGCGTGGCGATGTGTCGTCTTGCCTTTGCTGAGTGCCCATGGGCTCTGGTGGATAAGCGCGAGACCCTTCGCACCGGCACCAGCTGGTCCATTGACACCGCCCGTGAATTGGCCCTCGAGTTTCCTGATGCCATGCGGGTCTGGATTCTCGGGGCAGATCAGCTGGCCAGGCTCGAGCGGTGGAAGGATATCGCCGAACTCTGCAGCCTGGTGGAATTCGCCGTGCTGTCCCGCGATGGTATCTCGACTGTGCCGCCTCCTACCATCGCGCCGCTCATCCGCCTGACCGTATTAAAGGCGCCGGCGGTGCACGTGTCCTCCACCGCCTTGCGCGAGGCACTGCGCCGGGGTGATTCGCCCCGAAACGGCTTGCCCCTAGGGGTCGCCCGCCACATCGATGAGCGCTCCCTTTACCAAGCCTGACCATGTCCGCCCTTAAAAAGAAGACCACGAAGACCAAGAAGAGCGCCTCCAAGCCTGCCGCCAAGGGGCGCCCTGCGGGCAAGTTCGCCAAGCCCTCCGCCCGTTCGGTCCGCCCGGCTCGCCGCATCATCCCCGCCATACCCGCTTTGAAGGCCAAGAGCCGTGGTGAGAAGGCCACTGCCAAGCCGATGGTGGTCATGCCGAAGATTCCGGCCCACCTCATCGCCGCCATCCGTGCATTGGACGATAAGAAGGCCGTTGAGATTCGCGTCCTCGAGATGGGCCAGATTTCTTCCGTTGCCGATTTCCTTGTGATCGCCACCGGAACTTCCGAGCCGCACCTGCGTGCTCTGCGTATCGCCCTTGAGCAGACGCTCGACGAAGTCGGAGTGACGTCCCGTTCCGAATCCCAGCGCGATAGTGGCTGGACTGTCGTAGACGCCTTTGACGTCCTCTTCCACGTATTCCGCGAGGACATCCGTAAGAGCTACGCTCTGGAAGCCTTGTGGAAGGATGGTCTAGATATCCCCGTATCGGCCATCTTGAAGGCCTGAGCAGAAAGGAAGCACCCGGTGGTGGTAGTGGGCAGGATCGAACTGCCGACCTAGGGCTTATGAGTCCCTCGCTCTAACCAACTGAGCTACACTACCGAAAACCGAGTTCGGTCAGTCCAGCCAAGCCCCCTTGGCTCGTCAAGCCGATTGAGGCTCGTTAGCGGGTGGGCAAGAGCACGAAGAAGCAGAGCATCCAGAGGGCCAGGCTCAGGAAACCGAGGACGATCACGAGATTCCCCTGGGTTTGGCGGATATCGGACAGGCCTTCTTGTTCGAGCGTCTTACCAAGTTTCCGGACGAAGAGGATGGGCAGGAGCGCCGCCGGAGTGGTCGTGAAGGTGAGCAGGATGAGCAACATTGTCCGTGAGATCTGGTGGTCTCTGTCCAGGAGGTTGATCACATAGATCAGCAGTGCGAAGAGCGGTGGCAGGAGGAAGGTTGAGCCGCACCAGAGATAGCCTTCGCGTACGGAGCGTTCAAGGGATTCGCCAGCGGCGTTCCGGGCGGCGTCTGGCGTGAGCGACTCGCCGAGCGGTATTTCAGCTCCAGGCGGAGGCGGGGCGTCGGCGCCGAGGCCGGAGCCATCTGCCGTCGGGGCGCGGCTGAGGCCGATGGCGCGGAAGTAATCGCGCACGGTCAGCCAGGAGCCGTCGACTTCGATGTTATGAAGGAGGCTGATCTCGCCGGCACGCAGCATCTCGGTGATGCGGGGGAGCGGGAAGGGGCCGGTGATGGCGCCTTTCCAGCGCAGGCGGAATTGGTTGGGACGTGACATCGTTCAGAGATCTCGGCCTTGGAGAAGGGTTTCCCAGCCGCCGTCGGGGGCGATTAAGCCTTTCGGGATGCCGGCAGCCTGTGCAGCTTCTGCAACCGTGCCGGGGTAGCGCAGTAAAGGCGTCAGTGGAGCGGCTTCGGCGACGCGCTTGACTTCGCCGTCATCTCCGATGCGGAAGAGCACGGTGGCCTTGCCCTCGTTGTCTAGTCCGTAGAGTGCTGTGCCCTTGATGGTCTCACGCAGGACGGGACGTCCATCTCGGCCGACCATGCCCGTAAAGATCAACTTTCGGTTCCGCAGGTTGGCGAAGGTCGCGCGCCAGAAGCGGGCCTCTTCGGCGTAGCCGGCGCCGCCGGGGGGCGCGAGGAAGGCGCGGAGTTCCAGTTGAATGTCGGCCCACTTGTCCTTGAAGAGAAAATCGTAGGGCCTCAGTGAGTTCTGGGTGATGCGGCGAAGCTGGTCGGCATCGCGCTGGGCCGACGGCGAGAAGAGCAGGCCCCATGCGTCTGGGCGGGAGGTCGCAAGCTTGTAGAGTTCCTGCAGCTGATAGGCTCGCAATTCCGGGTAGCGCGAGTCGCTGCGGCGGACTCTATCCATGGTACGGATGAGCGGCTCAAGCAGTTTGCCCGTCTTGGCGTCTTGGAAGCGGCTGACCTGGCGGATGAAGTCCAGTTCAGGTATCGTTGCAGGATTGATGATTTCTTCGCCTGCCCGGACGCCGTTGTTGAATTCCCGACGACTCCAAGTCGTCTCAACGATGGCTCCTTCGCGGGTGAGCTCTTTGGCTTTCTGGAAGAACTCGAAGCCGTCTGTGATGGCTTTCTTACTTTCAGTGAGCTCGCCGATGACGTAGACGGTGCGCCCGTTCGTCGTCCCGTGGATCGAGTAAATACTGAGGGAGTAGCGGCGGAGCGAGTCCGCCAAGGTGGTGTCGGAAAGGGCGCGCAATCCGCGCTGCTCGCCGTCGGTCAGCGTGGTCGGGTTAAAGGTGCCCATCGCATCGGCATTGGCGGTGGCGTCCCACATCGCGCCGACGCGAGGGGCGAGCGCAGAACGGGGTAGCGCATGGAGGGTGGGGGAGCGAGTGAAGACAAAGGACGCGCGTGAACTGAGGTCTGATTTCTCTCCGGCCGTGTTGGCGGCGGTGTCGGCGAGGGCGGAAAGGTAGCTGGTGAGGTCGGCGGACTTACCGAGATTTCGGAGGGCGACAATCGTTTTACGCTCACCTGAAAGTCGCAGCTCGGCTCGGTCGGCGGCGGCCAGCGCCGAATCCAGGTCCTTGTCGCCGGCGTCGGCCAACGTCTTGATCAACTGGCGAAGTCGCTCGAGCGATTCGGCGGCGGCGGTGACGTCGGCGATGCTCTCGCTTTCCCCCATTGCCTTATTGAGGGCGGCGATTTGGGCGGAGACGTCATTGCGCGTGCGGTCGAGCAGTTGGCGGCACTCCGAGAGCAGGGCTTCGGGCTCAGGGAGGATTGCCTTTAATCGTGTCTGGAGCGTGCCACCCACCTGATTGAATTCTTTGAGATACTTGGCGGCTCGATTCTCAGTCTCGGCGATATTTGCCAAGGCCAGCCCCTGTTTCCTTCTGTCGGCGAGTGCCCTTGCCTCCAGGCGCAGGCGTTGCTCGTCGGCGACCTGCGAGGCGAGACGTTGCCTTAGCTTGGTTGTCTGATCCTTGCGGGCGGCTTGGTTGGTAGCCGATAGGCCGCCGCGTTCAAATTCGTCCAAGGCGCTCAGGGCGGCGGGATGGTCGTATAACTCAATGAGCCGGGAGGCTTCGGAGAAGCGATCACGGGTTTCTTCTTCCTGTGATTTGAGGATATTCCAGTAGACCACGCCCGCGATGAGCACGAGAAGCCCGCCGACCCAAGAAGTCGTAAGAATCATATATCGCCGGTTCAGGCGTGCCCGGGTGTTCTGGCGCAGGGCACGCGCCTCGCGGATGATACCTTCTGGCAGTCGTTCTGCCTGAGGGCTCGCTCGCTCGAGCCATGAGCTCAGGCGCACAATGAGGATGGCGGGGGAGGAGGCGCGGGAGGCTTCCTGCTGGAGGAGGATCCACTCGTCGTTCAATCCTTCAAGCGCAGCCCGCTGGCCGGCTTCAGCTTCTGAGGTGGCGGCAAGCTCACCAGCCCAGGCTTCGAGTTCCGCGACGCACGATGACGTTTCCGAGGTCATCGTGAGCTGGTGGTCGCGTTCGAGTGCGCGGACGCGACCCAGCGCGGCGGCGCTGGCTTCCCAGTGGCCACCGGTGCGCGCTTCGACGGCTTCGGCGACGAGCGCCGCTACCTGATCTGAGGCTTTCGAGCGGAGCCACGCCACGCGGCGTGCGAGTGCGTCGTCCCAGCGGGGTTCTCCTGAGAGATCGTTTGCGCCGAAGCGCTCCATCCGGTTCATCAGCTCGACAGCTTCTTCTTCCCGCCGCTGTTCGAAAAAGGCTGAGACCTTACCGAGCGACTCGCGTAAAAACTTGGCCGAGAGGCGGGCGAGTTCTGAGCGGGCGTTGGGGTCGTCCGGATTGATGCGTACGATGGATCGTAGCACCGAAAGGGCCCGGTCTTCGTCGCGGCTGCGGATGGCGTCGCGGTAATCGCGGTAGAGCGGGTGGCTTTCCCCGATTTCACGGCCGTAAAGTCCTTCGATGGCGAGCACGTGCTGTCCGTCGAGCGGGAATCCGGAGGGGAGGCCGCGCTCGCGGCAAAGGGCATGCCAGCGATCGGATTCGCCGAAACTGAGTAAGGCGCAAAGTCCCAGGAGATCTGGGTCAGACTCGGCGGCTTGGAATGCGGCATGTTCGTTACCGCTGCGCACGAGCGTAGCGCACTGTTCGAGTCGTTCGCGTGCGCGCTGGCAGAGTGCGGCGTATTCACCGGCGAGGGATCGTGCCTCAAGGTCGGGTGTGCCGAGTTCGAGCTGGCCACGAATACGGGCGATGAGGCGTTCGACCTGCATGGATCAGCGGAATTCGAGGAGGCGCGGTCCCGCTGCCCCGTTGGCGTCGACGGCTTGGATGGACCAAGGGGCGCCTGCTTGCATGAACTTACCTTCTTTAAACAGTCGCCGGCGTTCGGCTATACTTTCATAAGGCGGCGTGCCGGGGCCTTGCTTGTTTTCCAAGCGAATGATGTCTGTTTCGAGTACCGAACGTGTGGCCCGAATGGAAGGAAGGTCGCGATCGGGGAACTCATGGCCAACGGGATAAAGCCCGATAGATCCGTTGACCCATTGGAATGCATTCACGGCGCTTTCCGCCCAAGCTGCGGGGCGAATCACACCGGTGTCTGGGTCAAGGATGAGTGCGTCGGGGCCGAGGTTCAGCGTCTGGAGTGACTTCAGATCGCCAATCAGCGCAAAGCACTGTCGTTCACCCTTCGGAAGAATTACCTCGATCATCCGATTGACGCCAGCGCGCGCACCTTCGCCGTTGGGGAAGTTAAGGGACGCTTCGTTTCTACGGTTGCTGAGGTTGATGCCAATTGCCGGAAGCTTGCCCGGTTCAGGCGTCGATTCAATCCAGGTCGACTGGGGCATGCGCCGGATTTCACCGTTCAGGAATTTTGATCGGTCGTCGCGAAGATGCGGGGAAGTGAATGCGGTGAGCCGGATGCGAACTTGCACCGATTCACGTTGGGTTGCACCAGAGGCTTCGACGAACTTGGCAATCGCATCGGCGGCGGCATGCGACAAAGGGAAATCTGCCTGCGAAGGGGAGTTGGGGCCTGATTCGCCGGTGCGCCATTCGCCAGGGATGATCATGGTGGGTCGCACCTCGATGCTAGTCAGCGACTGGGCCCGTTCGAATACCGCCCGCAATCTTTTCCATTGCTCGTCCTGAGGTACGGCGATTTCGGCGCCGAGGCGCATGGCTTCCTTGGCTTCAGCGATGGCGTCGAGAATCGACTTCGGGTCGTTGAGGACGCCTGGGCGGTCGAGGCGAGCTAGTATCTGCTTGGTTACGCTGGCGGAGAATTTACCTAGGATGCGCGGTAGAATCTGTTCGCGATAGTTACGGACGAAGGTCGGTGAGAGTGTGCTGGTCTCGAGCCAAAGCTTGGCGGCCCCCATGAAGTCATCTGCTTCCATCAGTCCTTGGATTTCGGTGAGAGCACGATTGGCCTTCAGGATTTCATCCGTCTTAACGGTGTCGCTTGCCGGTGGCTTGACCTCGACGATTATGGCGGACGGCGTTGGCTCTTGATTGCGATTGAGGAGGAAAATCGCTGTGGCACCGGCGGCGAGGATGATAACCCCACCGATGGTCCAGGCAGAGACGTTGTTGGCGGGGGCGGCGGACGGAGGGACGGCGGAACGGCGTTCCGCTGGTTTAGCCTGGGCCTTGGGTGTCGTGAGCCCCGCGGCAGCTTGTCGGGCGATGTCACCAGACGGTGCGGGGAGTGACTTTGCGGTGGCGAAATCGATTATCGCTGGAGCGGAGGTAGAATTGACCGCCCACAGGAAACCTTCGCTGCCAGTAGTCGCGGCATCGGTGGTGAAGGTCGCAGCCCAGGAAGATTTGCCAAGTAGCGCGGAGGCTTCGGCCAGAAGCCGGAGGAGGCGTAGGGTCTCAGGCGGATTGAGAATGCCGACGGCAGCTGGGCCGGAAGCGTTGACCAGCCAGGCAGCCTTGGCGCCAGTTCCTGTTTCCTCACGCCACGTCACCGCCGGCGTCAGCGGGGTCTGAGTTTCCATCTGTAACGGGCGCTCTTCGCCTTCGAGCCATGTCGGGGCGCCAGACCACTCGTTGCGCCAGCCTTTCCAGCGTCCAGCGATTGCGGCGGGAGGTGGGAGTACGGCGGCTTCTTCGAGGGAGAAAATCAGATGATGGGCCAGACGGTTGTCGCGCTGGGTGTAGTCGAGTCCGCGCGCGACGAAGCGGGAGAGGACGCACCAGTTCTTGCCGCCAGCTTCGAGTGTGCGGAAGGTGAACGTCTCTCCCTCGGGGCGCTCATGTGGGGTGCCGACGGATTCGAGTAACTGAGCGAGGCGATCGGGGATGGCAGGGTGACGGGCGACGGTGCAATAGCCGCTTCGGCCGGGTGTAAGCCCCTGCGGCGCAGAAGTGAA
Source organism: Opitutia bacterium (assembly GCA_947377865.1). Classification (GTDB taxonomy): domain Bacteria; phylum Verrucomicrobiota; class Verrucomicrobiia; order Opitutales; family UBA953; genus UBA953. The sequence goes on from CANCHK010000021.1 coordinate 20,032, forward strand.
AATAAGTTGGAGGGGCATCAGCGGGAAGATTCGGATGAGGGGAACATCGCTGGGGAGGCGAGGTGCATCAGCCAGTAGAGGGGTTCTTCCACGTGAGCCGGGGCGAGGCGTTGGGGGTCGGGGGCGATGCGTCCCTTGTTGACGCCGGACTGGATTGTCACCGGCGTGTGCCCGAAGGAAGTGGCTGCGAAGTAGCAGATGTGCGCAGCGAGTGATTCCGCTGAAGCAACGAGGCCTGGGCAGAGCGAGAGCAGGACTTCGCGGACGCGGGCCGAATTACGGGCGACGGCGGCGAGGTCGAGTGCGCCGGATTTGGTGACCGACTCCAGAGGAGAGCTCAGTAGCTTCTCCCAGGTGTCGGATTTGCCGACAACAAAGGCGAGTGGTGTCTTGATGCGTTCGTCCTGCGCTAGTCCCTGCACGCGCTTCATGCGTGTCTCCATTTCGGCTAGGATGCTATCCTGCTGGTCGATGCGTCCTTTGAGGGAGAGTTGAGGGTCATCGACGCCGACGAGCTTGGCCTTGAAGCGGGCGTTGGCGGTGGGGTCGAAGAGGAAGATCAAGCCGCTCGAAGATGCGACGTGCATGGCCCCGGGCGAATCATGGATATCGATACCTGGTTCGAAATGTTCGCCGGCGTTGTCGTAAAGGATGACCGAGGTCTCGGTGCGCTGCTGGCCTGGGCGGCTGATCGAATAGATGAAAGGGCGGGGCAGGGAGACCATGCGTCCGAGGCGCGGGAGTTTCTCATAGGTCGCCCCTTCGAGTGCGGTCTTGCCCAGCAGTGCGTCTTCGGGGGTAGCGGCCGAGAAGAGCGTATTGCGCATCTGGTTAAGCAGCATGTTGCCGCTGGGGTCTCCGTCCTTGAAGGCGAGGTTGAAGTCCTCCGGAAGTCTGTCTTGAAGGATACGGGTGAGTACTGCGAGGTAGTATGACTTGCCTGCGCTGGGCGCCCCGATGAGCGAGATGATGCGATGCGGCCGGTCAAGGTAACCGGGCGGAAGCTGGCGTCGGCAATGGGGGCAGGCGATATCAGTACAGGCTAGGCCCATCGGGTCCAGTGCGAGGCCTTGGTCGTTGAATCGCGTCGGCTGGAAGCGAAGGCGTGCGTCGGAGCCGAGGATAGGGTCTCCCCGTAGGTCTTCGTGCACCGCGACGCTCAGTGCATCGCCTGCGTCGAAGCGCGTCCAGCAGACTGGGCAGAGGTGCGCGCCGCGGTTCTGCTCGGCTACGAGCGCTGACCGACGTCGCGTCGAGTCGGGCGCTTCTTCCTGCGGGGAGAGCAGTGGGGCAATCTGGGAAAGATTGAAGCCGACTTCGAGGCCTTGGGGTGTGCAAGCGAGCGTGTCAGTCGCACGTCCGAGTTCTTGGGCGACATCGAGGAGGCGTTGCGGGGGGAATTCGCCGAGCTGGTCTCCGGTCTGCGCGTCGAACAGGACCCAGAGGTCTGTTCGGACGAAGGCGAAGTCGGGTTGGTCTCCTGGCGCACCGACCAAAAGAGCGGCTGGAAGTTGGATCGTCGTCGCTTCCGAGACGTCTAGGCGTTGGCGCAGTGGGGATCCGTTGACCAAGGCGAGTCCATGTCCGGAGGGTTCAAGGGCGACAGAGGTGCCATTTTTCACCAATGAAAGCGAGGGATGGGAGGTGTCTCCCGGTAGGGCTGAAGGCAGGCTGTCGATGACACCCCGGGCTCCGCTGAGGCAGTCCAACCAGGAGAGGGTGGGGGTTTTCTTGCTGGAAGTGAACATCGGCTCCGAGGTGGGGTCTGAAATAGGTTGATTAGGGAGGGGGAATTGTAAAGATATGTCACCACGATTATGGGTCGATTCCGACTTGTTTTCTCCACCCCCTCTTAATCTTCCCTTAATGGAGACCGAAGCCGACCAGTCTGCATTGGACCGAGCCCGTCAGGGGGATCTCTCGGCTTACAATGAATTAGTCCTGAAATATCAGGGACGCATCTTCGCCAAGGTATTCTCTCTTCTCCGGAATCGTCAGGATGCGGAGGAAATCACGCAGGACACCTTTATCCGGGCTCATCGCGTGCTGGCTTCCTTCCGAGGTACGGCGACTTTCTCGACCTGGATCCACCAGATTGGTACGAATCTGGCTCGAAATCGTTACTGGTACTGGCGTCGCCGGAAGCGCGATCAGTCCATGTCATTGGATGCCGACCTCGGAGACGACCCCGGTGCTACCCTCCATGATATCCTTTCGGACGGCGCTCAGGGCCCCGGCCACGAAGCCCAGCACAACGAATTCGTCAACAAAGTCGCCGAGTGCATGGAACAATTGAAGCCGGAGCATGCTCGTATCCTTACGATGCGTAACGTGCGCAACATGTCCTACGAAGAGATCGCCGAAGACCTCGGACTTTCCATTGGTACCGTCAAAAGCCGCATCAATCGCGCCCGTGAAGCCCTGCGCGAGCTCATGGGGGAAGAATTCCGCGGATGAGCACTTCAGAATTTGAATCTTTGGTAGCCGCTTTCCTTGAGGGTAATGCCTCCGAGACTCAGGTCGCCCGTCTGCGGGCCGCGCTTGGCCAGTCTGCCGATCTCCGTTCCCGCTTCCAATCCCGCGTGCGTCTGCACAAGGCCCAGTTGAGCTTTCTGAGTCGCCGTGAAGAGCGCTCCCTTGCCGGCGTGATGTCTTGGTTGCATGCCTTTGGCCAGCGTGTTGGTCGCTCATTTGCCCATCTTTGCCTGCTGGCCTTGGTCTTAGTTGAATTGCAGGTCACTATTCCTGCCGAATATTCGGGCCTGCTCTCCTACGTGGACGACCAGGATGCCGAGGAACAGGTCATGCCCGGGGCGGAGGTGCCGCTACGTCTGGTCACGGATTCCCTTCAAGATTTCGACCTCTCTCAATCGGTTGAGGTGCCTGATCTCACGATGCCCAACTTCGTGATGCCAGAGATGTCCATGCCTGCCGACGAGTCGCCGTCTGTCGAGGTCTGAGGCTAATCCTGCCTTGCTTCCTTCGTTCCGTGACGGTCAATTGACGCACGGATGAAGGCTGGAAATCATAGGCCCGAGGTTCGCCTCAAGGGCATCGCCGCCGCTCCTGGTGTGGCCCGTGGTCCCGCCTACCCGCTTATGAGGGGGATGACGATCGTCTCTTGTGAGAAGGTCGCTGATTCTGAGGGTGAGATTCGCCGTCTTGAGGCCGCCTTGGCGGCAACGCGCGTGGAAATATCCGCCTTACGCGACGACGTCGCACGTAAACTCAACGAATCCGAGGCTTCGATCTTCGATGCGCACCTCCTCGTCCTCGAGGACGTTGCCCTCATTGACGATGTGAGTAAAGAAGTCCGCCGCAGCGGCTTCAATGTGGAGTTCTGCTTTCAGGAAGTCGCTCAGCGTTATATCGAGATCTTCGAGAAGATGGATGATGACTTCCTGCGCGAGCGGGCGTCGGACATCCGCGACGTGACGGGCCGCGTGCTCGATCAGCTGCTCGGCACGCAACCCGAGCGTGTCGGTCAGGCCGCACAGGCCCATGTCGTCGCTGCGCGCGACCTCACTCCTTCGGACACCGCCGGCCTGCATGACGGTGGCGTGCTCGCCTTCGTGACGGAAGAGGGCGGCCGCACCAGTCACTCTGCGATCATGGCCCGTTCGCTGGATGTCCCCGCAGTCGTCGGCGTGAAGGGGCTGATGGATGCCGTTCAGGAAGGTGACGTCATTCTCGTCGATGGCGAATCGGGTCTCATCATTCTCAATCCAACGGCCGAGACGATTGAAGGGTATCGCGACAAGGAGTTGGCCATCCGAAATCGGCGTGACCGCGTTCTTTCCGAGGTTTCGTTGCCCGACCTCACGACGGATGGTGCCAGTTTCTGTCTCCAGGCTAATATCGGTGATCCAGCCGAGATGGAGGACGCTTCGGGCTACTGCGCCCGCGGCGTCGGCCTTTACCGCACCGAGAATCTCTACCTCCGCCTCGACGGCTGGCCGGACGAGCAGGTCCAGTATGAGGAATATGCCGAAGTCGTGAAGGCCGCCAAGGGCCGTCCGGTGACCTTCCGGACGCTCGATCTCGGCGGCGACAAGCGCTTGGGCGACCTGGCCGACGAGGCCAATCCATTCATGGGCTACCGCGCCGTGCGCCTGTGCCTCGAGCGTCCCGACGTCTTCCGCCCCCAGCTGCGCGCGCTCATTCGCGCCGCGACGTATGGCCCCGTGCAGGTGATGTTCCCCATGATCTCTGGGGTGGAGGAATTGCGTCGCGCAAAGGAAATCTTCCGTGACGTCGAGGCGGAACTCGGTCGAGAAGGCGTCCGCGCATCCGCGCCGATCAAGCTTGGCGCGATGATCGAGATTCCTTCTGCCGCCGCGGTGGCGGACGAGCTCGCTATCGAATCCGACTTCTTCAGTGTCGGTACTAACGATCTCGTGCAGTACCTACTCGCCGTCGACCGTGGTAATCAGCGCGTCGCCTCGCTTTACGATCCATGCCATCCGGCGGTAGTGCGCACGCTTATGATCATCTTCGCCGCTGCCCAGAAGCGCGGCATCCCGGCGGCGGTGTGCGGCGAACTCGGGGGCGATCCGCTGTGGGCGCCATTGCTCATCGGTCTCGGCGTGCACGAGCTGAGTATGAGCCCGGCCGCTTTGCCGGAAGTTCGCTTCGTGCTCCGCCATTCCGCCGCATCCGAACTACGCGAACTGGCCGCGAAGGTCGTTGCCTGCGCCGATGCGGGCAAGACCCGCGCGCTACTCCAGGATTTCGCCTCCGCCAAACTCAAGTTACGCTGATGTCCGCCAAGATTCCCGCCGCGAACCCGCATGTCGTGGCCATGTCGCCTTATGTCCCTGGAGAGCAGCCGCAGGGCGGGGGATGGGTGAAGCTGAACACCAACGAGAATCCTTATCCGCCCAGCCTACGCTCGCTTGAGGCGATCCGGGCCGCCCTGGTCAACGACGGCGCGAACCTGCGTCTTTACCCATCGCCGGACTCCGCTCCCTTGCGTGAGGCCGTCGCGCGCTTCCACGGTGTCGATGCTGCCCGGGTCGTCGCTGGTAATGGTTCAGACGACATCCTTAACCTCATCATCCGTGCTTATGCTGGGCCGGGACGTCCGATCGGCATGCTCAACCCGAGCTACTCGCTTTACCCCGTCCTCGCCGCTGCCCAGGCCGCCGACGTCATCAAGGTCGAGGTCACCGCCGAACTCGCCGTGGATGTCGAGGCGATTGCGAAGTGCGGCGCGTCCGTCTTCTTCCTGACGAATCCGAACGCTCCTCTCGGCGTGGCCTTCACGCCGGACGTCGTCCGCGCCGTCGCCAAGGTGTTTCCTGGCATGCTCGTCGTGGACGAAGCGTACGCCTCCTTCGCCGACTTTGATTGCGTCGCGCTGGCCCGCGAGATGCCGAACGTCATCGTGACACGCACCATGTCCAAGGCGCATGCGCTGGCCGGCCTTCGCGTCGGTTACGCTCTCTGTCCTGTCGGCGTGGCCGAGATTCTACACCGTGTCCGCGACAGCTATAACGTCGATCGCCTCGCGCAGGTCGCGGCTGCCGCTGCGCTCGATGACCGCGAGTGGCTCGAGGTCACCGTCGCGCAGGTCCGCGCCACGCGTGAGCGCCTGGCTGCCGCGCTCCGCAAGCTCGGCTGGCAGGTGAACCCAGCCGCCGGTAACTTCGTGCTCGCCGCGCCCGTATCTTCGACGCGCGCCGCCTCGGTCGAGACCTCGGCGCACTGCTTCGAGTTCCTGCGCGCCCGCAAGATCCTCGTCCGCCGTTTCCCGAACCATCGCCTCACGGAGAAGTCTTTGCGCATCTCCGTGGGCACGGAGCAGGAAACCGACGCGTTCTTGCAGGCCGTGGCGGCTTGGATGGAAGGGTGAGGTTGACAATCCTGCCTTCCGCGGGGATTTCTGGGGTATGAGCGCAGTCGTTCGCAAAGCCAGCATCCGACGGGATACCGCCGAGACCAAGATCGCCCTCGAGGTGAACCTGGACGGAACCGGCACGTCGGAAATCGCCACCGGCGTGGCCTTCTTCGACCACATGCTGACGCTCTTCTCCCGCCACTCCCTCGTCGACCTCAAGGTCAAGGCCACCGGCGACACCGATGTAGACTACCACCATACCGTGGAAGACGTCGGCATCGTGCTCGGCCAGGCCATCAAGGAAGCGCTCGGCGACAAGGCCGGCATCCGCCGCTACGGTTTCTTCATCCTGCCGATGGACGAGACGTTGGCCCGCTGCGCCGTCGACCTCAGCAACCGTCCGATGATGGTCTACCAGGTTGAGATCACCAACTACATGGTGAAGGACTTCAATATCGCGCTCGTCCGCGAGTTCTTCCAAGGACTCGCCAATTCGCTCGGTTGCAACCTGCACCTGAAGCTCGAGTATGGTGATGAGCCGCACCACATCGCCGAAGCGCTCTTCAAGGCCTTCGCCCGCGCACTGCGCGAAGCACTGGAAGTCGATCCGCGCCAAGGTGGTCGGGTGCCGAGCACCAAGGGTACGCTGGCCTGACCGTGGAAGCCTCTGGGTCAGTGCGCCGCCCGCGGGTGGCCGTCATCGATTATGGGATGGGCAACCTTCGCAGCGTCAGCCGCGCCATGGTCGCCGCCGGTGCCGATGCCTTTCTGGCCGCTTCGCCAGCCGAAGCCGAGAAGGCTGAGTTGGTCGTCTTCCCGGGGCAGGGCGCCATGGCTGACTGCATGGATTGCATCCGTCGGACTGACTTCGAATCCTTCCTGAAGCAGTGGATTGCCGCAGACCGTCCTTTCCTGGGCGTCTGTATGGGCCTCCAGGTCCTCTTTGAGCGCTCAGAGGAGGCTGACCGCCCTGGTCTCGCTATCTTCCCTGGGGTCGTCCGTCGCTTTCCCTCTCAGCCCGGCTTACGGATTCCCCATATGGGCTGGAATGAGGCTATCTTCAAGCCCGGCACCCCTCTGACGGAAGGCCTGCGGACCGAGGGGGAGCCGTTCTATTTCGTGCACAGTTATCGCGTCGTCGAGACCGACCCCTCCTTGGTCTGGTGTGAGACCGACTATGCGGGCCGGTTCGTGAGCGGTGTTCGGCGGGGTAGGGTCTTCGCGACCCAGTTCCATCCGGAGAAAAGTCAGGTCAAAGGCTTGCAACTCTACCGCAATTTCCTGACTTTATCTGCCCGCTGAAGCGTGTTTCACCTCTGGCGGCAAATACCCGCCATGAGCTCCAAGAACGCCACTCTCAATCTCGACGGTAAAGATATCGTCCTGCCCATCGTCGTCGGGACCGAAGGCGAACGCGGGGTCGACGTCCGCAAACTGCGCGATGACACCGGCTTCATCACTTTTGACGACGGTTACGCCAACACCGGGGCATGCGAGTCCAAGGTTACTTTCATTGATGGAGAGAAGGGTATTCTCCGTTATCGCGGTTACGGAATCGAAGACCTAGCCGAGAAGTCCAACTTCATCGAGACAGCCTACCTCCTCATTTACGGCGAGCTTCCCACGACCACTCAGCTGATCGCCTTCAAGGCCCGCATTCTCGACAACTCCCAGATTCACGAAGGCCTGCGCATCGCGCTGAGCGGTTTCCCTGGCAATGCCCACCCCATGGCCGTTCTCTCCGCCACGCTGAATACTCTGGGTTGCTATTATCCCGAGCTCGGCACCAACGAGCGCACCCATGACTTGGCCAAGTTTGACGAGACCGCAGCTGTCTTGATCTCCAAGGTCCGTACGCTCGCCGCGCTCGCCCACCGCTCCAAAGAAGGCGAGCCGCCCGTGTACCCGAAACCGGGTCTCGATTACTGCTCCAACTTCCTGCACCTGCTCTTCTCGCAGCCCAACGCCGATTACGCTGTCCACCCGGAAATCGCCCGCGCGCTCGACTTGATCCTGCTCTTGCACGCTGACCACGAGCAGAATTGCTCTACCTCGACCGTCCGCATGGTCGCCTCCGGTGGCGCCAACCTCTTCCCGTCCGTCTCCGCAGGCGTCTGCGCCCTCTGGGGTCCGCTGCATGGCGGCGCCAACCAGGCCGTTATCGAGATGCTCGAGGAGATTCACGCTTCTGGCGACGACGGCTCGCGTTTCATCGCCGACGCCAAGGATAAGACCAAGAGCGTCCGCTTGATGGGCTTCGGACACCGCGTGTACAAGAACTACGATCCGCGCGCCAAGATCATCAAGGCTCAGTGCGACAAGGTCCTCAAGGTCCTCGGTATCAACGACCCGCTCCTAGCCATTGCCATGCGCCTCGAAGAGGCTGCGCTCAACGACCCGTACTTCAAGCAGCGTAACCTTTACCCGAACGTCGACTTCTACTCGGGCATTATCTTGAAGGCCATCGGCATCCCGACCGAGATGTTCACCGTTATCTTCGCCATCGGCCGTATGCCCGGATGGATTTCGCACTGGAAAGAAATCGCCGAGACGCCGAAACAAAAGATTCATCGCCCGCGCCAGATCTATGTTGGAAATACCGAGCGCAAGTATTCGCCCATAGCCCAGCGTGGATAATACTGTCGAGGTGCGGGTGGCCGTGGTTTTACCTGCATACCGGGAAGCTGGTAGGGTTGCGTCTGTCGTGAAGGGGTGCCTTAAGCACGTCCGGAAAGTTCTCGTAGTCGATGATTGCTCGCCAGACCGTACTTCGGTCGCGGCTTCGGAAGCCGGCGCCGAGGTGATTCGACACGAGACCAATCGCGGCAAAGGGGCTGCCCTTAAGACGGGGTTCGCCCATCTTCTCGTGCTTGGTTTCACCCATGCCATCGCATTAGACGCGGATGGTCAGCATGACCCGGAGTGCATTCCTGCTTTCATCGCCGCCGCCAGCGCCCCTGGGGTGCTGATGGTACTGGGCAATCGATTCAAGGATGTCCGTGGTATGCCTTTTCTGCGCCGCATCACCAACCGCCTGATGTCCTCCGTCGTCAGCCTATTCTGTCGCACTTCTGTGCCGGATTCGCAGTGTGGTTATCGCCTAGTAAGATTGGATAACCCTGTGCTTTACGCTGCGTCATCGAATCATTTTGAGTATGAGTCGGAGGTGCTTATCCTGACGGTTCGCTCCGGCGGGCGCATCGTCAGTGTCTCAATACCGACGACTTACGGAGACGAGCAGAGTAAGATCAGGCCTTGGGCGGACGCCAAGCGGTTCTTCCGCTTATTGTTTAGGCTCTGAGTGCGGTCCAGGGCGAAGGCCTGAGGCGATGCGGAACACCGAACGACCAGGTGTTTCGCCGGTTTCGCCGAGCAATTCACACCGCCCTTTGACCGATGAGGTCTCGGAGGTGTTTAATAGGCGGAAGTCCCGCTTCTCACCAATGCAGAGGAGGGTGCCGTTGGCATCCGCGTATTCACCGAGCTGCTTCTCAATCGTGAGCTGCGGCAGGGGATGATATGAATAGAAGGGATAATAAGGGCGGAAATTCCCTTTGTCGCTAGGTTCGGACTTCTGTTCCGGCACGAAGATTGCGACGGGTTTCTCGCCGAGATAAAAATTGGCGGCCCGTCCAAGGAAGCTGCAAGTCACGAGTTTCTCGCCTGGTTTTCTCGCTTGCGCTGCCAGCTTGCAGATCTCGCGGCTCCCCACTGTGCCTTCGAGCTTTGATTCAATCCACAGGAAGGCCGTGAAGACCAATACGACGTTGAATCCCGTCGAGACAGCTGCCCAGAGAAAGGCACGACGTGAGAGGGCGAAGATGCCGGCTACGGTCAGTGGGATGCCCAGTGCAATCAGCTGCGGCAGGAAGGGTAGGGAGTTCGGGTGGAACGTCGGTATATACCAGATGAGTGCCACGCCTTGGAGAAGGGTGAAGAGTCCGACGGCCCAGCGTTCTACTGTCCCGAAGCCACTCGTGACCCAGCGTTCGAGCGTGAGGCCGGCTAGTAGGCCGACGGGCACGGTGAGGAAGAAGATGTAACTCGGCAGCTTGCTCGCCGCCACCGTCATGAAGATGTAGCTTGGCACCAGCCAGCAGAAGACGAAGGTCAGGCCGGGCTCAGTGCGGAAACGCCGACGGAAGCCACGTAGGGTCTCCCAGAGCGAAGCGACAATCAGGGGAATCCAGGGGATCGAGCCGCCGATGAGCATTTCGAGGTAATAATACCAGTGGTCGTTGCCCTTGTGTTCGGCGTGGAAGAAGCGGTCCCAGTTTTCGTGGATGAAGAACGAATCCCAGAAGTACCCCCACCCAGTGGCGGGTGAGGTCGGGCCGGACTTGTGCAACAGGAACATCGCCAGGTACCAAGGCGCGGCGATTAGCAGCCAGAGTGGCACGCAGATGGCGAGGTTACGCCATGACCACGGTGATTTGAGGCCACTGAGCCAGGCGTAGGCCAGCCCCGCCATCGCGACGAAGAGTAGGCCTTGCGGACCCTTAGTCAGCATCGACAGCGCTGAGAAGACGGTCAGAGCGAGCAGCCAGCGTAGGCGTCGAGGTTCGTCGTGGAAGGCCCGCCAGAGGCAGAACATGCTGCCGGAGATCAAAAAGGTGTGCGAGAGGTCCGTCAGCATCAGTCGGGACATCACCACGAACAGTCCGCCAGTGCCGACCACGATGGCGCCGAGGAAGCCGGCGAGGGGTGAGAAGAGCCGTCGACCGATACCCCATGTCAGAAATACGACTAGGCTGGCGGCGAGCGCACCGGGGACTCTTGCAGCGAATTCATTGTCACCGAAGACGATCTGGGCAAGGCAGGTTTCCCAGTAGAACAGGATAGGCTTCTCGAATTGTGGTTCGCCGAATACGCGCGGCGTGATCCAGTCGCCGCTCTGGACCATCTCTCGGCTCGTGAGCGCGTAGAACGGCTCATCCGGGTCGATGAGGCTGAGGCTGCCGAGGCGCCACCAGAAAAGGAACAGCACGAGGGCCGTCAGGACGATTGCCTGGAAGCGCTTGGAGTGCAGGTAATCTGGGCTTTTTGGCGCCGGGGCAGGGGAGTCGGTCATATCAGGTAATCTGGACGAGGGTGTAGAGTTCTTCGCGACGAGCGAACTTTGAGAAGCGGCCGCCGCTGAGGGCCATCTGGGTGTGGTGGCAGCGGATGGCATCGAGCTTCAGGCTTTGTTCCGTCTCGGTGAGCTCAAGTTGGTCGGAAGCGAGATGGCGGCGCATGACCTTCTGGGACCAGGGGCGATGAATCAGGTAAGAGTACACAATGCAACGCACGCCGGTCGTGCGTACCGCGTCGAGTCCGTAGAAGTGGGTGGCCTGATGGTCTGGGTGGCGGTCGATTTCGGACGGGACGATGACCAGGGTGGGTTCCCAGTCGCGCAGAAGTTTCTCGAATGCGGGCCGCGGGCCGGGAAGGTCTTCTTCCCAGAGGGCGAGGATACCGGCGTCGGGGAGGCCGAGTGACTCGGAGGCGACTTTGCCTCGGCCGAGGAGTTGGAGGGCAAGCTGACCTTCGGCGCGGCGGCGAGCGCCCCAGCGGGCTCGTTCGGGGGCGTCGATGAACCAGCGGCGTTCGACAAAGCGTTGGGGCCAGGGGTTATTGTCGCCGTCGGTAACGAAGATGACGCGGACTTCGGCGCCCGCTGCGAGTGCCCGCTGGATTAAGCCACCCGTCCCGAGCGACTCGTCGTCAGGGTGGGGGGCGAAGATGGCGATCTTGGCTCGGGCGCAAAGCTGATTCATCAGCTTTACCGACGATGCCTTGGAAGATGCCATGTAAGTTATCGATGTCTGTGGTCCATCATGATATCAAGCCTAAGCGGGCTTATTCATGATGCGGTCACCCCTATTGGTACCTGATTGCGCGCCTTTGGACGAGCCTTAGGTAGTTCAGGTCGCGGTCGAGGTAGTCGTTTGGGTGAATTTTCTTTGAAATTATCTACCGTGGTGTAACTTGAAGTCATGAACTTTCGCACTGTGTTTTTAGCGTGTTCAATTGTTTTAACCGTTTTAATTCGTGTCGATGCCGTCGGTGAGCCGAAGAAGTCGATTCTTCTCCAGGCCCGCGATGCCAAGATTCCCAACGGGATGTTGCGCTTCTCTGCTACCGGTTATGGTGGTGTTTCCATTGGGGGGTTGGTTGATAAGGCTGGGTATATTGATTTTGAGCTGAAGCTGGAGCCGGGGAAGTATCGTCTCATCGTCAGTGTCGTCCCTCAGGGAGGAGGCTATCTCCTCGCGAAAGTTGACGATGGGCAGGCCGTTCGACGTTCCATTCCCAAGAGTATGGTTTATTCCTATAAGCCTCAGGAATTCCGTTTCGGAGAGATTGATATCCCGAAGGATGCGACCAAATTGCGTTTCACTGGGGAAAATATTTCCCAGCCTGGTATTGGTTATTTCTACCAAGCGGAACTGCTCTGGGTCGCCCCGCTGCCGTCAGGTTCGCAGGCGAAATCCCCCCTGCAATTATTGGCCGAGAAGGAGAAGGCCCTCAAGCAGGACAAGCTCGCAAGGGAGGCCCAGGAGTTCCGCGAAAACCTCAAGGGAACTACTTGGAGTTTCTGTATGAATCATGACTTTGAGGCCTCGTCCTCCACGCTGGTTTTCGGTACGGATGGCAACCTGAGCTTCTCTGGTGGTTCCGGCCGCAGCTTTAAGGTCATCGATTCACGGACGATTGATATTACTTACAGCTCGTCGGGCTCAACCTTCTCTCGTCTGCGTTTCGCCGACGACATGGGTAGCTTCAAGTCGGACCTGGAGCAGGGTATTCGCCAGCCCCGGTCAGGGCGGCTCCTTAAAGTCCTCGGAGCCCCTGGTGAGCGCGGTGGGCAGACTCCCGAGCGTATGGCTTCGCCCGGAGCTGGATCTAGGTAGCTCGCGAATGTGCACTAAAAAAGGGGGAGGGCCGAACGTTTCCGTTCGGCCCTCCGTCTTTTGAGCCATACACTATAAGCCGGATTCTGTCCTTGGGCGGCTCTCGCCGATCCCCTGCGCGTTCATTTCTCTGACCTTGCGGACCCGCCTTGCGGCGGTGCGACAAC